>JBDTZN010000114.1:0-5605 GCA_040005095.1 Thermoleophilia bacterium
CTCGACGTGATGTTCGAGCTGCCGTCCCGGCGTGACGTCTCGAAGTGCGTGATCACGAAGGAGACGATCTCGCAGCACATTCGCCCGACGCTCGTGACGAGCGCCGGCGCGGACGTCGACGACGCCGACGAGCTTCCGGTCGAAGAGTCGGCCTAGCTAGCGGACTGCCGGGCGGTCGCCTGCTCGAGGTGGAGCGTGACGAGCTCGCCGGCGCTGCGGACGTGCTCGACCATGAGCCGTCGCGCCTCCTGCGGGTCACGGCGCTCGATCGCCTCGAGGATCCGGTGATGCTGCTCGATGTTCTCTTCGAGGAGGTGCGAGCTCTCGGAGAGCGCAGTCCACGAGAGCGCGCGCGGGAAGCTCAGGTGGAGCGTCGCGATCGTCGCGAGCAAGCGCTCGTTCCCGGCGGCTTCCTGGATCACCTGGTGGAACACGTTGTTCGCCTGCTCCCAGTCGCTCTCCGCGGTCCAGTCCGAGCTCTTGCCGTTGCGGCGTCGACGGATCACCGAGCCCATCGAACGGCGAAAAAGGTTTTCCGCCTCGCGCAGGCGCTCGAGCTGTTCGTCGCTGATCCGCGTCGGCGCCAGCTCCGCCGCCAGCCCTTCCAGCTCGGCGCGCACTTCATACGCTTCCCGAATCTCGCGGGCCGAAGGGCCGCGGACGACGGCGCCGCGGTTCGGCTCGACGTGCACGAGGCCGCCTGACTGCAGCTTGCGGAGCGCCTCGCGCACGGGCGTCCGACTCACGCCGAACTCGGCCGCCAGCGTCTCTTGGCGCAAGCGCGAGCCGCTCGGGATCTGGCCGGAGAGCACGCGCGACTGGATCGTGGCCGCGAGCCGGTCGACGAGGGCGTGATTCCCGCTCGCCTTCACGACCGCTCAGTGTGGAGGCCGTCGCGGACGAGTCGCAGCCCGACGAGGAGCAGGAAGACGGCGAACACAACGCGGAGGGAACGGCCGGGCAGGGCCAGGGCCAGCAGGGCGCCACCGGCGGCTCCGAGTGCGCCGACCACGCCGAAGCGAAGCGCTAGGCCGAGGTCGCCGATCCCCCGCCGCTGCAGTACGAGGCTCGCGACGACGGCGGTGGGGAGAACGACGAGCAGCGAGGTCGCCTCCGCCGAGTGCTGAGGCATCCCTGCGACAAGGGTCAGAAAGGGAACCATCAGAACTCCCCCGCCCACGCCGAGGATTCCGGCCGCGACCCCGGTGACTACGCCGAACGCGACGAGGCCCGCAAGCAGGAGTGCAAAGCTCATCGTCGCGCCGCCATCAGGACTGCGACCGCGACGAGAAACGATCCGAAGGCGAGCTTGAGCGGCCGGTCGCCGAGCCGCGAGAGCAGTCCGGCGCCGACCCGTGCGCCCGCGACCGCACCCACGGCGAGCGCGATCGCCTCCGGGAGCCGCACTTGCCCAGCGGCTCCGTACGTCAGTACGCCTCCGACGCTGATCGGCACGATCGCGCCGAGGGACATCGCGTGCGCGTCTCGCTGCGCGTAGCCGGCCCAGAGCACGAGCAGCGGCACCATCACGATCCCGCCCCCGACTCCGAGGAGGCCGGAGAGAACTCCCCCGGCGAGCCCGATCGTCACGAGCTGTGGATTGAGCAGCCGGGCGCGAGCGACCTGCGGTTCCCCCGCCTCGTGCACCGAGCCAGCCACCTCGCCGTGACCTTACCAGCTTATTGGATCCATTTGACGGCAAAGTGGATACATTCTACGCTTGGCTGTTCAATCCGCCCCAGGAGAGAGGCGCGTATCCGCTCCAGGTACGTTCAAGCGAGGGGGAAGAAAATGAACATCACTACCCGCGTGCGGAGCGCACTCGGCGCGGTCGGCTTGATCGCGCTGGCACTCGCACTCGTCGCCGCAGCCGGCGCGTCCACCGTCCAGCGCTCCAGTAGCACCGCGCGCGCTACAGCCGGAACGCTGACTGTCGGCTTGGCCGAAGAGCCCGACGCGCTCGATCCGACACTCGCGCGCACGTTCGTCGGCCGAATCGTGTTCCTGTCGCTCTGCGAGAAGCTCTACGACATCAACGCGAAGCTCGAGATCGTCCCACAACTCGCAGCGAGCCTGCCCAAGGTCTCCGGCGACGGCAAGACGGTGACGATCGCGCTCCGCAAGGGGATCAAGTTCAACGACGGGACGCCGTTCAACGCGGCCGCCGTCAAGACCTCGCTCGATCGGCACAAGGGCCTCGCACGCTCGGCGCGCGCGAGCGAGCTCACGCCGGTCGACTCGGTCACGACCTCCGGGTCGAGCACGGTCGTCCTCCACCTCTCCGCGCCGTTCGCGCCGCTGACGTCGCTGCTCGCGGACCGGTCGGGAATGATCATGTCGCCGACCGCGCTGAACGGGAGTGGGGCCTTCGCGTCCAACCCGGTCTGCGTCGGGCCGTTCTCGTTCGTCAGCCGCACGGCCGGTGACCGGATCGTGCTGAAGAAGTCGGACCAGTACTACGCCAAGAGCAAGGTGAAGCTCGCCGGGATCGTCTACCGGATCGTCAACGAGCCGAGTGCGATGGCTGCGAACCTCCGCTCTCACGACATCGACGTCGCCGACCGGCTCGCGTCGACGAACCTCCCGACGATCAAGGGCGATTCGAGCCTGACCGTGATCAAGGCTACGACGCTCGGCTATCAGGGCCTGACGATCAACATCGGCAACAAGAACGGGCTCCGCAAACCGTACGAGAACGTCGGCACGCCACTCGCGAAGCACCGCGGCCTGCGTGAGGCCCTCGAGCTCTCACTCGACCGCAAGGTGATCAACAAGGTGGTCTTCGGCGGCACGGTGCTGCCTGACTGCAGCCCCGTCTCGCCGGTGCAGAAGTTCTGGCGGGACCCGAAGCTCAAGTGTCCCGGCCGCAACATCGCGAGAGCCAAGAAGCTCGTCGCCCAGTCGGGTGAGCGGACGCCGATCACGATCAAGGTGACGATCGGGACGGACACCGTGGCGGCGCGGCTCGGCCAGGTGCTCCAGGCGCAGGCCAAGGATGCGGGATTCAACCTCGAGCTCGTCCCGACCGAGTTCACGACGGCGCTCAACCGCGCCGACGCCGGCCAGTTCGACGTCTTCGCAGTCGGATTCTCGGGCCGCGTCGACCCCGACGGGACGAACTACGGCTTCGTGCACACGGGCGGCTCGCTGAACGACAGCGGCTACTCGTCGGGCCGCGTCGACCGTCTGCTCGACGCGGCGAGGACGAACACGAACCCGAACAAGCGCCGGGCGATCTACAACCAGGCGTTCGCAATCGTCCTGCAGGACCGCCCGCTCATCTATCTGTGGCACCCCCAGAACTTCACCGGGGTGTCCAAGAAGGTGAAGGGCGTGCGGGTATACGGTGACGGCCTGATTCGCGCGGCCTTCGCGAGCAAGTAGCGGAAAGGAGTCGGTCATGGGCAGCTTCGTCCTGAGGAAGGTCGGAGCTGCCCTGATCGTCCTGTTCCTTTCGAGCATCCTCGTCTTCCTCGGCGTGCGCGCCCTGCCCGGCGATCCGGCGATCGCGCTCGGCGGGGAGAACCGCGACCCGGCCGTGCTCGCGCAGATCCGGCACGAGTACGGGCTCGACAAGCCGGTGCCCGTCCAGTACGCGCACTGGATCGGTCACGCGCTGCGCGGGGACCTCGGCACCGACTCCCGCGGGCTGTCCGTCGCGCACACCATCGTCGTCAAGCTGCCGATCACCCTCGAGCTGGCGAGCCTCAGCGTCCTGCTCGGGGTCTTGATCGGGATCCCGGTCGGGATCATCTCGGCCGTGCGGCGCGGGAAGCTTTCCGACTACACCAGCACCACGACGGCACTCGTGGCGCTCTCGGTCCCGCATTTCTGGCTCGGCCTGATGATGATCCTCGTCTTCGCGGTCAACCTGCACTGGCTTCCTGCGGGCGATTACGTGTCGGTGGCGCACCCGTTCCAGAACCTGCGCCACATGCTGATGCCGGCGGTCGTGCTCGGGACGGGGCTGGCGGCGGTGCTGGCCCGCCAGATGCGCTCCGCGATGCTCGAGTCGCTGGGCGCGGACTACATCCGCACCGCGCGGGCGAAGGGCCTCAGCGAGTGGAGCGTCGTCTGCAGGCACGCACTCCGGAACTCGCTGATCACCGTGACGACCGTGATCGGGCTCCAGCTCGGGGCGCTGATCTCCGGCGCGGTGATCACGGAGGCGATCTTCTCGATCGCCGGCTTCGGGAGGCTGACGGTCGAGTCGATCCAGCAGCGCGACTACGCGCTGATCCAGGGAATCGTGCTCGTCGCGGCCTCCGGCTACGTGATCGTCAACCTCGGCGTCGACCTCGCCTACTCGCTGCTCAATCCCAGGATCAGGGTCGCAGGGACCCGGACATGAGCTACGTCGAGCTCGCCACGATCACCCCCCGCGCGCGCCGGCGCCGGCTGCTGCGCAAGCGGTTCCTGCGCCGCCCGCTCGCCGTAGCGGGACTGATCGTCGCGCTGGCCTTCGCGGTGCTCGCCGTCTTCGCGAACCAGATCGCGCCGTACAGCTACCAGACGACCGACTTCAACGCGATCCTCGTGCACCACTCGAGCAAGCACCTGCTCGGGACGGATCCGCTCGGACACGACATCTGGTCGCAGATCATCTTCGGCGCCCGCGCTTCCATGGAGGCGGGCGTGCTCTCGACCCTGCTCGCCCTGACGATCGCCGTGCCGATTGGTCTCGTCGCCGGGTACTACCGCGGCTGGATCGACCCGGTGATCGCGCGCATCACCGACGTGCTGCTCGCGTTCCCGTTCCTGATCCTCGCCGTCGGCCTCGCAGCGATCCTCGGCGCCTCGCTGCGGAACGCGATCCTCGCGCTCGGGATCGGCGCCGTTCCGGGGCTGATCCGGATCGCGCGCGGGGAGGCCCTGGCCCTGCGCGAGGAGGACTACGTGCGCGCCGCGATCGCCAACGGCGCGCGCGACACCACGATCCTGTTCAGGCACATCCTCCCGAACATGGCCAGCACGCTGATCGTCCAGGCGACGGTGACGATCCCGCTCGCGATCATCGGCGAGGCGGTGCTCTCGTTCCTCGGGCTCGGCGTCCAACCGCCGGCGACGTCGTGGGGCGTGCAGCTGAGCGCTGCGCAGGACTACCTGACCGAGGCGCCCCGGCTCGCGGTGTATCCCGGCGTCGCGATCGTGATCGCCTCGCTCTCGTTTAACCTGCTCGGCGACGGTCTGCGTGACGTTCTCGATCCGCGGACGCAGCGTTGAGCGCGGCACCGCTGCTCGAGGTGGCGGACCTGTCCGTCCGTTTCGACACCGACTCGGGGACGGTGCACGCCGTCGACAAGCTGAGCTTCACGCTCGCCGAGGGCGAGGTGCTCGGGATCGTGGGCGAGTCGGGCTGCGGGAAGTCCGTCACGGCCATGTCGCTGCTGCGCCTGCTCCCTGAGACGGCGTCGATCTCCGGACGAGCCCGGTTCGACGGGGACGACCTGCTCGGCGCGTCGTCGCGGCGCCTCCGACGCATCCGCGGAAACGAGATCGGGTTCGTCTTCCAGGAGCCGATGACCTCGCTGAACCCTGTCTTCACGGTCGGCCGCCAGATCACGGAGACGCTGCGGACGCATCGTGGCCTCTCGCGCTCGGCCGC
>JBDTZN010000033.1:0-18629 GCA_040005095.1 Thermoleophilia bacterium
AGGGCTGCCCGACGTGTCGCGGCAGCGGACGGATCGTCGAGGAGCTCTGCGGGGACTGCGGCGGCTCCGGACGCCTGGTCGAGGAGCGGACGCTCGAGGTGGCCGTCCCGGCGGGCATCCATGACGGCCAGCGGATCCGCATCACCGGCGAGGGCCACGCGGGCGCACTCGGCGGCCGCAGCGGCGATGCCTATATCCAGGTGCACGTTCGGCCGGATCCGCGCTTCGTGCGCGAGGGCAACGACATCTTCTCCACCGTAGATTTGACGATCACGCAGGCCGCGCTCGGCGCGAGCGTCCAGATCCCCACGCTCGACGGCGACACCGAGCTGGAGTTCGAGGCGGGGACGCAGCCGGGCGAGATCCGCGTCCTCGGCGGGCGCGGGATGCCGGTGCTGCAGGGCTTCGGGCGGGGCGACCACCGCGTGCTCGTGAACGTGACGGTGCCGCGACAGCTCGACGAGGAGCAACGCCGGCTGCTCGAGGAGTTCGAGGGCCGCGTGACGGAGGCGACGTACCGCGCCGACGAGGGCTTCTTCGAAAAGCTGAAGAGCGCGTTCCGCTGACCGGGCTTCGCCGCGTCTCGGTGACGGTGCCGGAGGCTCGGGCCGAGCAGGCGCGGGCGACGATGATCGAGCTGTTCCCGCACGGGTTCGAGGAGCACGACGACTCGCACGGGGTGGAGCTCGCCGCGTACACCGACGCCGCGGGCGAGGAGCGGCTCTGGCATGCGTTCGGCGCCGTCCAGGGTCAGGACGTGGAGGACGGCTGGGAGGATCGCTGGCGGCGCTTTCACCGCCCCGTGCGGATCGGGCGGCTCTGGGTCGGCCCGCCGTGGGAGGAGCCCGACGCCGACGCGATCGCCGTCGTGATCGATCCGGGTCGCGCTTTCGGAACCGGAGGTCATCCCACCACACGGCTCTGCCTGGAGCTACTCGGCGAGCTCGAGGCGACGAGCCTCCTCGACGTCGGCTGCGGCTCGGGCGTGCTGTCCATTGCGGCGGCGAAGCTCGGGTTCGCGCCGGTGACTGCCATGGACGTCGAGCCCGAGGCGATCGAGGCAACCGAGCGGAACGCGGCCGCCAACGGCGTCGAGATCATGGCGGTTCTCGGCGACGCGCTCGAGGCAAAGCTGCCTGCGTCAGGCGCGACGATCGCGAACATCACGCTCGAGGCGGTCGAGACTCTCGGTCCGAGCCTGCGCTCGGCGTGGGCGATAACTTCCGGCTACCTCGCGTCCGACGAACCGAAGCTCGCCGGCTACCGCACCGAGACCCGGCACGAGCGCGACGGCTGGGCCGCCGATCTGCACGTCCGAGCAGATCCCGGCGGCTCGTAGCGCGCAGTTTTGCGACGGTTTCGTCACAGACACGTTCGTCTTTCTCCATTACGCTGAAATCAGGGGGGTCGCAGGGACCCCCTGGGGGCACGTGTGGGCGCGTCGGCCGATCAGTAGAGTCCGCGCCGATGACGACCTTTTCGACCCGGTTTCTCGGCTGCAAGGTCTCGCACAGCGACGCGCAGGAGCTCCGCGAGCGGCTGCTCGCCGATGGGCACGACGAGCGCGTCCACGGTGCCGACGTCGCGGTGATCAACACCTGTTGCGTGACCAACGAGGCGGTTCGCAAGTCCCGTCAAGCCGCCCGTCGCGCCGCTCGCACGCACGCGCGCGTGTACGTGACCGGCTGCGCGGCCAACCTTGCCGCCGACGCCTTCGCCGGCGTCCCCGACAATGTGATCGTCGTGCCCAAGCTGATCGACGAGGCGGTCGAGGTCGTCGCCGGCGACGTCGGCGCGATCGGCTGCGTCCAGGCCGACGCGCGGCTCGACCGCGTCCGCGCGTTCGTCAAGGTTCAGGACGGCTGCTCGTTCTCGTGCAACTTCTGCGTGATCCCGCTCGTTCGCGGCTCCTCGCGCAGTCGCCCGGCCGAGCGCGTGCTCGCCGAGGTCAGGCGCCGCGTCGCGCAGGGTCACCGCGAGGTCGTGCTGACCGGGATCAACCTCGGGTGCTACCGCGACCGCGCGGCTGGATACCGGCTGGCGAGGCTCGTGCGCGAGGCGGGCGCGACCCCCGGTCTGCTCCGCCTGCGCCTGTCCTCGATCGAGATCAACCACGTCGACGACGATCTCGTCGCGGCGCTTCGCGAGACACCGACCGTCGGCCGCCATCTGCACGTGCCACTGCAGTCCGGGGACGACGGTGTCCTGCGCGCGATGGGACGGCGCTACACCGCCGCCACGTTCCTGCGCAGGCTCGCGGGGCTCTCGGACTTCAACCTCACGAGCGACGCGATCGTCGGCTTCCCGACCGAGGACGAGCGCGCATTCGAGCGGACGCTCGAGGTCGTCGGGGAGGCCGGGCTGACCAAGGTGCACGTCTTCCCGTACTCGCCGCGGCCGGGAACCGTGACGTCCGACGACGACCCGGTGCCGCCCGCAACGAAGAAGGCCCGGAGCGCCAGGTTGCGGGCTGCGTCGGATGCCGCCTGCCGAGCGCGCTGGCATTCGAAGCTCGGCCGCGAGGACAGCGTTCTCGTCGATCGGCCCGGCCGCGGCTACGGGGACGACTATTCCCCCTGGCTGGTCGACGCCTCGGTGGGCGAGTTGGTTCGGGCTCGCGCGGTCGGTGTCTCGAAGGAGGGGATCCTCGCTGCCTGACGACTGCATCTTCTGCCGGATCGTCGCCGGCGACGTGCCTACCGACGTCGTGGCCCGCACCGACGGCTTCCTTGCTTTCCGCGACATCAACCCGCGCGCCGACGTCCACGTGCTCGTGATCCCCGAGCGCCACCTCGAGACCTTCCGCGACGTGGGTGAGCTTTCGGCCGAAGAGTCGAAGCGGATGCTGGAGTTCATCGTCGAGGCCGCGCGCGAGGCGGGGCTGCACGATTACCGGCTGCAGGTCGCGGTAGGCCCCGGCGGCGGCCAGGACGTCTTCCACCTGCATTGGCACATCCTGGGGAGTGCACCGTGAGCCTGATCGCGCGTATGGAGGAGGAGGTCAAGCAGGCGATGCTCGCCCGCGACAACGAGCGCCGCGACACGCTGCGCCTCATCCTCTCGAGCCTGAAGTCAGCCGAGAAAGAGCTGCAGCGGCCGCTCTCCGACGACGAGGAGTTGCAGGTGCTGCAGCGCGAGCGCAAGCGGCGGATCGAGGCCGAGGAGGCTTTCCGCACCGGCGGCCGACCCGAGCAGGCCGAGGGGGAGCAGCGCGAGCTCGAGGTGCTGCGCGAGTTCATGCCCGAGCCGCTCAGCGAGGACGAGCTCGAGGAGATCGTCGACGACGCGATCGCCGAGAACGGGGCGACGAGCATGCGCGACTTCGGGCGCGTCATGGCGGACGTGATGCCGCAGATCTCGGGCCGCGCGGACGGCTCCGCGGTCAGCCAGATCGTCCGCGAGAAGCTCGCGTAGCCACAGAGTCTCCGACACGTGTGACTCGGCGCACTCTCGGCACAGACGCGTGCGCCGATCCCCGCTAGCGTGTTCGCAGGGGCACCGGGTGTGCCCTTGGGGGAGGTTGGGGGCGCGCGGCAACGCTCCTGCGCCGGGTCCCTACACTGACCGCGATGCAGGAAGTGCTGGACATCTCGAACGACGTCGCGGCCGAACTCGCCGGCGTCGGCGACGGCGTGCTCGACGCGCTCCGCGACCGTCTGGAGTGCACGATTCTCCTGCGCGGGAACCGCCTGACCATCGAAGGCGAGGACGGCCACGTCGTCGAGGCCCGGGCGGTCGTCGACGAGCTGGTCGAGCTCGTGGAGGGCGGCCACGAGATCGGGCCGGGAACGGTCGACGCAGTGCTTGGCGCGCTCGACGAGGCCGCCGACATCCGCGACGTCTTCGAGGACGTCGTCTGGCGCCACCGCGGCAAGAAGATCGCGCCGAAGACGGTCAACCAGAAGCGCTACGTCGACGCTATCCGGCAGTGCACGGTCACGTTCGGGATCGGCCCCGCCGGAACCGGCAAGACCTACCTTGCCATGGCGCTCGCGGTCGCCGCGCTGCAGGAGCGGCAGGTGGCGCGGATCATCCTCACGCGGCCCGCGGTCGAGGCCGGCGAGCGGCTCGGCTTCCTCCCGGGCGACATGCTGGCGAAGGTCGACCCATACCTGCGCCCGCTGTTCGACGCTCTCTACGACATGCTCGAAGCCGACCAGCTCAACTCGTACATGGAGAAGGGCATCGTCGAGGTCGCTCCGCTCGCCTTCATGCGCGGCAGGACGCTCAACGACTCCTTCATCATCCTCGACGAGGCGCAGAACACCTCGCCGGAGCAGATGCAGATGTTCCTCACGCGGCTGGGGTTCGGCTCCAAGGTCGTCGTGACCGGCGACGTGACGCAGATCGACCTCCCGCGCGAGCAGGCCTCGGGCCTGATCCAGGTCGGAGACATCCTCGGCGACATCGACGGGATCGCCTTCGTGCGCTTCTCGAACCAGGACGTCGTCCGCCACAAGCTCGTCCAGCGGATCGTCGAGGCATACAAGCTGCACGCGGAGGAGACGGGAACGCAACGGCGGAAATAGCGACGATGGTCTCCGTCGACGTCGACAACCGGAGCGGGGTGGAGGTGGACGAGCTCGCCGCGGTCGCGCTCGCCCGCCACGTGCTGCAAAGCGAGGGCGTCGAGGACGGCGAGCTCGGGCTGGCCTTCGTCGGCCCGGAGGAGATGCGGGCGCTCAAGCACGAGCACCTCGGGATCGACGAGGCCACCGACGTTCTCTCGTTTCCGATCGACGGTCGCGACGAGCTCGCGGCCGGGCCGCCGCGCCAGCTCGGCGATGCGATCCTGTGCCCCCAGGTGGTCGGCGAGGCCTGGCGGGTTCCGCTCGTGCACGGGCTGCTCCACCTGCTCGGATACGACCACGGCGACGAGATGGAAGCGCGCGAGCGCGTGCTCGCGGCATGAGCGCCCCACGGCGCGCGCCGTCCCTCCTCGACAGCTTCAACTACGCGTTCGAGGGGATCATCCACGTGCTCCGCACGCAGCGGAACATGCGGATCCACTTCGCCATCGCCATCGTCGTGCTCGTGGTCGCGTTCGCCTCGGGCGTGACGAAGACCGAGTTGATCGCGCTACTCCTCTCGATCTCGTTCGTGCTGATCACGGAGATGTTGAACTCGGCGCTCGAGAGCGGGATCGACCTCGCGACGACTGCGTTCGACCCGCACGCGAAGCTTGCGAAGGACGTCGCCGCCGGCGCCGTGCTGATCGCGACGGCCAACGCCGTCGCCGTCGGCTACCTCGTCTTTGCGAGCCGCCTCTCCGACCCCAGCGGACGCCTGCTCGAGCGCGTGCGCACCGCGCCCGTCACCCTGACGTTGATCGCCCTCGTGCTGACGATCTTCATCGTGATCGGGACGAAAGCGCTGACGCGCTCGGGGACACCGCTACGCGGCGGGCTTCCGTCCGGGCACGCGGCACTCGCCTTCTCGGGCTGGATGGCGGCGACCTACGTGGTCGCCGACGCGCATCATCGGTTCCTGATCTCGACGATCACCCTGATCATGGCGTTGCTCGTCGCGCAGACACGCGTCGAATCCGGTGTGCACTCGGCGCTGGAGGTGCTCTACGGGAGCGTGCTCGGAGCGCTTGTCACCCTCGTCCTGTTCCAGATCTTCGCGTGACCGACCGCGAGCTCTACGAGCGAGCCGTCGTCGTGTCCGAGCGTGCGTACGCGCCGTACTCGCGCTTCCTTGTGGGCGCGGTCGTGCTCGCACGCGACGGCCGGACCGTCGAGGGCGTGAACGTCGAGAACGCGTCGTACCCGCTCGGGGTCTGCGCGGAGCGGGCGGCGCTAGCGCGGGCCGTCACGGATGGGCTGCAGCCTGGCGACCTCGAAGCGATCGCGATCACCGCCACGCCGTGCGGCGGGTGCCGCCAGTGGCTCTTCGAGTTCAAGCTCGATCGCGTTGTCTACAAAGACAACCATGGACAGATCGTAACCCGCACCCCGGACGAGCTGCTGCCGGACAGCTTCGCGCTGTGAAGTCGGGCTTCGTCGCGATCGCCGGCCGCCCAAACGTGGGCAAGTCGACCCTCGTGAACGCTCTCGCCGGCGGCAAGGTCGCGATCGTCTCCGACAAGCCGCACACGACGCGCAGGCGGATCTTCGGGATCGCGAACGGCGAGGACCACCAGCTCGTGCTCGTCGACCTGCCGGGCTTCCAGCGGCCGATGGACGCGCTCACCGCGAGGATGCAGCGCACCGTCGACGCCTCCTTCGAGGACGTCCAGGCGGTGGTGTTCGTGCTCTCGGCGCGCGACCACATCGGCGCCGGCGACCGTTTCATCGCGAAGCGCGTCTTCGCCCTCGGCGTTCCGGTGGTGATTGCCCTGAACAAGGTCGACCGGCTCAAGGGCGGACACATCGCCTCGCAGATGCAGACGGCCGCGCGCCTCGGTGACTTCCATGCGCTGCATCCGGTCAGCGCGGTCACGAAGGAGGGAATCCCCGCCCTCCGGGACGAGCTGGTCGCCCTGCTGCCCGAAGGCCCCCTCTACTTCCCGCGCGAGCAACGCACCGACCTCACCGTCGAGGATCAGATCGCCGAGCTCGTGCGCGAGAAGGCGCTCCAGTTGACGCGCGAGGAGGTTCCGCACTCGATCACCGTCGACGTCGACGAGGTCGGCGAGAAGGTCGTGCGGGCGTTCGTGCTCGTTGAGACCGAGTCGCAGAAGCAGATCCTCGTCGGCAAGAAGGGCTCGATGATCCGCGAGATCGGGACGCGCGCGCGGCACGAGATCGAGCTCGTGGTGGGGCACAAGGTGTTCCTCGAGCTGCAGGTGAAGGTCAAGCCGAAGTGGCGCCGCGACGAGGCGACGCTGGAACGCCTGGGCCTCTAGCCCCGCAGCACGACCGCGAGGATCGCGCCCGCGCCCGCGAGCTGCGCCCAGGCCGGGATCCCGCCCGAGCGGTGCCAGCCCTCCACGCGGTGGGTCGGATAGAGCTTCCGCCCGCCGGGGCGCGGGAACGGAAGCACGTGCTCGAGGTCCGGTGCCGCGCACGCGGCGGCGCCGAGCGTTGCCGGATCGAGCAGGCCGCGCGTCCACGCGAGCGCGGCGAGTCCCACGACGCCCGAGCAGACCTCGAAGCGTCTCGAGGGGATGTCGCGATGCGGGATCGCGTCGCCCAGCGCGTGAAGACTGGCTCCGAGCACGACGGCGGCGAGCCTCGAGCGGACGAGCGCGCCGGCGGCCGCGCCGGTGGCGACGTGGGCTGAGACGATCACGTGGCCTTGCGCAGCAGGTAGAGATCCTGGGCGGGATTGCCCTTGGCGCCTTCCTCCAAGAACTCGGCCAGTGTGAATCCTGTGGCCGGGAGGGCGCGCTCGACGTAGCCGCACGGGTGGTAGGCGGCGCAGAGGTTCGAGCCGGCCGCCTCCTCCCACCGGACGACCAGCTGGCCGGACTCGAAGCGCTCGCGCTCGGCGGCGTCGAGCCGGGACAGGTAGTGCGCGCCGTGGGTCGTGACCAGCAGGCGGCCGCCTGGTCGCAGGACACGGTGCAGCTCGCGCAGCCAGAGCAGCTGGAGCGCCTCGGGCAGATGGGTGAGCACCGAGAGCGCATAGACGAGATCGAAGGCGTCGTCGTCGAAGGCGAGCGGCGGTGCGAGCCCGTTCGTCTCGAACTCGGCGAACGGGAGGTTCCGGCGGCACCACTCGATCGCACGCTCGTCGCGATCGCTGCCGTAGACACCGACGCCACGGAGTCCGGCCCAACGGCGCGTGACCCGCCCGGAGCCGCAGCCGAAGTCGAGGATCGCGCCGAGCGTGTCGACCGGCGCGCCGTCGCGCTCGAGGGCCTCGCGGATCGCCTCGGCGGCGAGGCGGCCGCTCTCGAGGAACCAGCCCGCGTCGGGCGTGCCAGCGACGCGGACGATGAGTGCCGGCGGGGGCACGGGCAACCCGTCGTCGGGCCGCGGCGCGGCTCGGCGAGGAAGGCGTACGGACAGGAGAGCCTCGTACGCGCGGAAGGCAGGCCGGATCAGCTGTGTGCGCTCGAGGAGGCGGAGGAGCGGAGCTTTCACGACGGCGAACCGTAGCCGGGACGCGCGCTCTGTCCCGCCTCGGCGCCGCCCGAAAGCCGGGGGATCGGTGGGGTCTACACTCCCGGGGTGGCCCAGGCGCCAGTGCTACCGACCGGTTTTGAGTTGCCGCTGGAGCCGCGCCTGCCCCGGATCGGCTCGATCGACGCGGTCGCGCTCGAGGAGCGCGCGGCGTCGCTCGCGAAACGCTCGATCAAGCGCGAGTCGAAGATCTTCGCGCTCGAGTTGGCGATCCGGATGATCGACCTGACCACGCTCGAGGGCTCGGACACGCCAGGCAAGGTCTCCGCCCTCTGCTCGAAGGCGCGCCGTCCCGATCCGGCGACGCCGTCGGTGCCGCCGGTTGCCGCCGTCTGCGTGTACCCGAACCTGGTGCCGACCGCCGTGGCAAGCCTCCGCGACACCCCCGTCAAGGTCGCCTCGGTCGCCACCGCGTTCCCCTCGGGGCAGTCGCCCCTCGAGGCGAAGCTCGACGAGGTGCGCTGGGTCGTGAACGAGGGAGCGGACGAGGTCGACATGGTCATCGACCGTGGAGCCTTCCTCTCGGGGCGCTACGCCAAGGTCTACGACGAGATCGTGCGCGTGAAGGAAGCCTGCGGCGACGCCCACCTGAAGGTGATTCTCGAGACGGGTGAGCTCGGCACGTACGACAACGTTCGCCGCGCGTCGCTCCTGGCGATTGCCGGGGGCGCGGACTTCATCAAGACGTCGAGCGGAAAGTTGCCTTCCGCCGCCACGCTGCCTGTGCTGCTCTGCATGCTCGAAGCGATCCGTGACGTGCACGAGGAGACTGGTCGGACGATCGGAATGAAGCCGGCCGGAGGAATCCGTACCGCGAAGGTCGCGATCCAGAACCTCGTCCTCGTCAACGAGACGCTCGGGCCGGATTGGCTGACGCCCGACCTCTTCCGGATCGGCGCTTCGACGCTCCTCAACGACCTCCTCATGCAGCTCCGCAAGCAGCGGACAGGGGCCTACCAGAGCCCCGACTACTTCACGATCGACTGACCATGTGGACGAATCGTCACGAATTCGGCGCGAACTCGGCACAGACACGTGCGCAGTTCGGCGGTACCGTCGACCGCGAGGGAGGCGGGAGTCCCCACCCAGGGTGGGGGGACGCGCGCGCGTCATCCAGTAAGAGAAAGGGCGCGAGCTGAGCGGGATCGAGCACCGGTCTGACACCGCACCGGCTCCCGCTCCCACCGAGTGGGACTACGCGCCCGCGCCGGAATCGCGCGACATCGTCCGGCTGGAGGAGCGCTACGGGCTCTTCATCGGCGGCAAGTGGCTCGAGCCCACGCAGACGTACACGACGATCTCCCCCGCGACCGAGGAGCCGCTGGCCGAGGTGGCGCAGGCCACACCGGAGGAGGTTGGGAAAGCCGTCGCCGCGGCGCGAGCGGCCTTCGAGAATGGCTGGTCGGCGGCACCGGCGTCGGAGCGCTCGAAGTACCTGTACCGGATCGCGCGCATCCTCCAGGAGCGTTCCCGCGAGTTCGCGGTCCTCGAGAGCCTGAACGGCGGCAAGCCGATCAAGGAGTCGCGCGACGTCGACCTGCCGCTGGCCGCCGCCCACTTCTTCTACTACGCCGGCTGGGCCGACAAGCTCGAGTACGCGTTCCCGAACCGCCGCCCGCGCCCCGTCGGCGTGGCAGGCCAGATCATCCCGTGGAACTTCCCGCTGCTGATGCTGGCCTGGAAGATCGCACCTGCGCTCGCCGCCGGGAACACGGTTGTCCTGAAGCCGGCGGAGACGACGCCGCTCACCGCGCTCCTCTTCTGCGACGTCCTACGCCAGGCCGAGCTCCCCGACGGTGTCGTGAACATCGTCACGGGCGACGGCTCGACCGGAGCCGCGCTCGTCACC
Source organism: Thermoleophilia bacterium (assembly GCA_040005095.1). GTDB lineage: Bacteria > Actinomycetota > Thermoleophilia > Gaiellales > Gaiellaceae > UBA5186. The sequence continues at coordinate 9,922 of JBDTZN010000033.1, forward strand.
GCCGACGTGGACAAGGTCGCCTTCACCGGCTCGACCGAGGTCGGGAAGGCGATCCAGCGCGAGCTCGCGGGCACCCGCAAGAAGCTGACGCTCGAGCTCGGCGGCAAGGCCGCGAACATCGTGTTCGACGATGCGGCGCTCGACCAGTCCGTCGAGGGAATCGTCAACGGGATCTACTTCAACCAGGGCCACGTCTGCTGCGCCGGCTCGCGCCTGCTCGTCCAGGAGTCGATCTACGAGCCGCTCGTCGCGAAGCTGAAACGCCGCCTCGAGACGCTGCGCGTCGGCGATCCGCTCGACAAGAACACCGACGTCGGCGCGATCAACTCGCGCATGCAGCTCGAGAAGATCCAGGAGCTCGTCGAGGCCGGCAAGGAGGAGGGCGCCGAGATCTACCAGCCCCCCTGTCGCCTGCCGGAGAAGGGCTACTGGTTCGCGCCGACGGTCTTCACGAACGTCGCGCAGAGCTACCGGATCGCCCAGGAGGAGATTTTCGGCCCGGTCCTTTCGGTGCTGACCTTCCGCACGCCGGAGGAGGCGGTCGAGAAGGCGAACAACACGCCGTACGGCCTCAGCGCCGGGGTCTGGACCGAGAAGGGCTCGCGGATCCTCTGGATGGCCGAGCACTTGCGCGCCGGGGTCGTGTGGGCGAACACGTTCAACCGCTTCGACCCGACCTCTCCCTTCGGCGGCTACAAGGAGTCGGGCTTCGGCCGCGAGGGCGGGCTGCACGGCCTCGAGCCCTATCTGACCTTCGATGGCGCGGAGCCCTGGGGCGGATGACGCGCCTCCCGGTCAAGAAGACCTACAAGCTGTTCATCGGCGGCGCGTTCCCGCGCAGCGAGTCGGGCCGCACCTACGAGGCCGAGGGCCAGAACGTCGCGCTGGCCTCGCGGAAGGACGTGCGCGACGCGGTCAAGGAGGCGCGTGGCGCGTACCCGAAATGGGCGGGGATGACCGCCTATAACCGCGGCCAGATCCTCTACCGCCTGGCCGAGATGGTCGAGGCGCGCACGTCGGAGTTCGCCGAGCTCGCCACCGGGAAGCAGGAGGTGGCGCAGGCCGTTGATCGGATCGTCTGGTACGCCGGCTGGGCGGACAAGCTCGCGCAGGTCATCGGTTCCTCGAACCCGGTCGCCGGGCCCTATTTCAACTTCACGATCCCGGAGCCGACCGGGGTCGTCGGGGTGCTCGCGCCCGACGAGCCGCCGTTGCTCGGCATCGTGACGAGGCTCGCGCCTGTCCTCGTCGGCGGGAACGCGGCGGTCGTCGTCGCCTCTGAGACCCGTCCGCTCGCTGCGATCGAGCTCGCCGAGGCACTCGCGACGTCGGACGTGCCGGGCGGCGTCGTCAACATCCTCACCGGCCGCCGCGAGGAGCTGGCGCCGGTGCTCGCCACGCACATGGACGTGAACGCCATCGATCTTGCGGGTGCGGACGGGCTCGCGCCCGACCTCGAGCGCGCCGCCGCGGAGAACGTCAAGCGCGTCGTGCACGGCGGCAGCGACCAGAGCCTGTGGGAGATCTCCGCGTTCCTCGAGCTCAAGACCGTGTGGCATCCGATCGGGCAGTAGACGTCGACGCGGAGCTCGACCGGCTCTACGGGCTGCCGCTCGCGGAGTTCACGAAGGCGCGCAACGACCTGGCAGCGCGGCTGAAGAAGGCCGGCGAGAGCGATGCGGCGGCCGAGGTGAAGGCGCTTGCGAAGCCGTCCATCCCTGCGTGGGCCGTCAACCAGCTGGCGCGAACGCGCAAACGCGACGTGCGTGCGCTGCTCGACGCCGCCGAGCGCTCGGGGAAGGCGAAGTCGCTGCGCGAGTCGCTGGACGAGCAGCGCGACGCCCTCCAGCGGCTGACCAACGAGGCGCGCAAGCTGCTGGAGGCCGAGCGCGGGAGCGCGCCAGACGCGATGGTGCAGCGGATCGCGTCGACCCTCCGCGCGGCGGCGTCGGACCCGGCGGCCGCCGAGCTGCTCGAGCGCGGGCGCGTGAACGAGGACCTCGAGCCGGCCGGCTTCGAGTCGCTGGCCGGGCTGGTGGGCGCGAAGACACCGCCGGCGTCGAAGCAAGACGAGAGCGATGCCGATCGCAAGCGCCTCGAAGCGGCTCAGAAGGCGGTGCGCGATCGGAAGGCTGAGGCAGCGGAGCTCCACGACCGGGCCGAGGAGTCGGAGCGCCAGGCGGCGAAGGTCCGCAAGGCCGCCGACCGGGCCGATCGAGCGCTCGCGGACGCGGAGGCCGAGCTCCGGTCGCTGGAGCGTTCCGAGTGACTCGCTACGATCCGGCCGCGTGAGGGCAACCCGCCGCTTCAGTCAGGCGATCTCCGAGGGGGATGCGATCTCGCTCCTCGCGGAGGTGGGCGACGCCGAGGAAGCCCGCCGCGCCGACGCCGACGGCGCGGGTGGAATCGTCGTGCGCGGCCGCCTCGACCGCGCGGCGACCGAGCTTCCGCTGCTCTGGCGCGCCCCCGGCGACGCTCGCGACGCGCAGACCGCGGAGGCCGACGCGTATCTCGTGGTCGTGGCGGATGTCCAGGATGACGACGGGCGCCTCGAGCTGTTGCACCGCGACGCCCTGCAGCTGGGGCTCGACTGCGTCGTCGAGGCGAGGAGCGAGGAGGAGCTCGAGCAAGCGCTGGAGCAGGTCGACCCGGAGATCTTCCTCCTCTCTGCGCACGGTGATCTCGACCGCGTGCTCGAGCTGCTTCCGGACGTCCCGGCGGGGAAGCTCGCCATCGCCGACGCCGCCGGCGCGTCTGCCGAAGACGTCGCCGAGCTCGAGCGGGCCGGATTCGACGCGGTGATCGTGGCGGCCGGCGATCTCGCCGGGCTCGCCGGTGGCGGTAGCACCTCCTAGCCAGCCAGAACCTCGCCGCGAGTCGCTCTGGGGAGGTCCAAAGGCCGCCTTCGCCGCGATCCTCGCCGGCGCCGCCGCCCTGCGGCTCGTGGGGATCCAGTACGGCCTGCCCTTCGGGTACCTGCTCAACCCGGACGAGCAGAGCATCGTCCCGCGCTCGTGGTCGGTCGTGCACGGCGGCGGTCTCGACCCGCACTGGTTCGACTACCCGACGCTCCTGATCTACGCGCTCGCGCCCACGCAGCTGGGCCAGAACGAGCCCTCTTACCTCGCTGCGCGGATCGGGGTGGTCGTGCTCGCGGTCGCGACGGTCGCCGCGACCTGGTGGCTCGCGCAGCGCGCGTACGGCAGCGCGCTCGCGGGCGGGGTCGCGGCGACGATCGTGGCTGTCGAAACCACGAACGTCGCCTACGGGCACATGGCCGTCACCGACGTGCCGCTGACGCTCGGTGTCGCGGTCGCGCTCGCCCTGATGGTGCGCGGGCCCCTCGAGCTCGCTGGAATCGCCGTCGGGATCGCGACCGGATTCAAGTATCCAGGCGTCTTTCTGCTCGCCCCGCTCGTCGTCGCCGGGTGGGGGCGGTGGCGCCGCCTCGCGGGCGCGGGAGCGCTCGCCCTCGCCGCGTTTCTCGCAGCGAGCCCGTTCATCGCCGTTCATCCCCGCGGGGCCTGGGCGGACTTCTCGCGCGTCAGCCGCCTCGCCCGGACCGGCTGGCTCGGTTTCGAGCACGACCACTGGGCCGGGATCGCCTTCGTCGCGCACCTCTGGCACGGCCTCGGCCCCGTGCTGGTGATCGCGCTCGCCGGACTCGTCGCGGCGCTCGTTCGTCGCAGCCGGGCCGATCTCGTTCTGGCCGTGTTCGTGCTCGTCTACTTCCTTGACCTCCTGACGCTGCAGGCGCACTTCGACCGCTATGTCCTGCCACTGGTGCCTCCGCTCGCCGTCCTCGCCGCGCGGTTTCGCGCCGTCGCGCCGGTCACGCTCGTGCTGCTCGTGGTTCCCGTCGCGTTCGCGGTGCGCGACGACTCCCGGCTGACGCGGACGGACACGCGCATCGTCGCGCAACGGTGGCTCGCCGAGCACGCAGCGCCGAGCGCCACGGTCGCCGTCGACTCGTCGACGCCGGCGCTCGAGGGCCGGACGGTCGTCGGGCTCGATCTTCCAGGACCGGGCCGCCCGTTCGATGAGCGTCGCAACGTCGCGGAGCTGCGACGGCTGGGCGTGCGGTACCTCTTCGTGACGGGAGCCGTGACCAAGCGCGTGCTCCGCGCGGCCGACCGCTACCCGCGCGAGGCCGCGTTCTACCGCGGTTTGGCGCGGGGCGGGAAGGTCGCGTTCGAGCTGATGCCTGGCAATCGCTTCTCCGGCCCGTGGGTCACGATCTACGATCTGCACGGGTGACCGGCGGCGCGTATTCGATCCCGGAAGTCCAGCGCCTGCTGTCCGTTCTGGCCGCGGGCCGCCACTGTGCTGAGATCGGAACCGCGTTCGGGATCGGCGCCGCGGCCATCGCGTCGACCGCCGCATCGCTCGTGACGGTGGAGATCGATCCCGAGCGAGTGGCAAAAGCGCGCGTGGCGCTCGCGGGTTTCCCCAACGTGGACGTGCTGGAGGGGGACTGGCGCGAAGAGCTCCCTCCGCGCGCGCCCTTCGAGCTGCTCTTTCTCGACGGCGGCAATGCGAAGGACGACCCGTCGGTCGTCGAGCTTGCCGTGGTCGGAGGACTGTTCGTCCTCGACGACTTCACCGTGAACCGCCGGGACCTCGACGCGCGACGCGAGCTCTGGCTCGGGGGAGCTCTGCCGGTCGTCGCGACGGAGGTCATGACGACGCCGGAGATGAGCGCGATTCTCGCGACGCGGATCCGCTAGCGCTACTCGACCGCTTCCTCGGTGACGCGGACGACGACCGAGGCCACCGTGGTGCGCCCTGCGCTGAGCACCAGGCGCCAGTCCCCCGCGGTTCAGAACAGCATGTACCCGGAGTACGTCCCGCGCACCTTTTTCGTCACGGGGAAGCGGACGCTCAGGTCGCCCTTCTGCCGCAGCTCGTCCTCGGTGGTCGGGAACCCCAGCGGAAAGGTGAGCGTGTCGCTTCGGTACCAGAAGCGGAGCGGCAAGCCCGAACCGCACCGATAGCCGCGGAGGGTCAACTCGCTCTTGCGGGGCATCCGGCCGCGGATCACGACCTGGGTCGGGAACCCTGTGACGTAGACCTGCTCGGCCTTGCCGGTGCCGTCGTTGAACGGGAGCACGAGCGGCCCGAGCGTCGCTCCGCGACCCGCCGTTCCGTAGCTCGTGACCGGCGACGGCGACCCGCAAACGGCCGGCGTCGTCCCGAAGTCCGCCAGCGCTACCGCCGGCAGGAGCGTCGCCGCAGCGAGACAGATCGAGAGCGCGCGTCTCATCCGAAGAACACCTTCGCCACCTCGTACCAGTCCGCCGGCACCACCTTGAGCTCCGCCGTCGCCTCCTCGAGCGAGACGTCGACGATCTCGTCACCTTGCAGCGCGGCCATCTGTCCGAAGCGGCCGGCCTGGATCAGCTTGACCGCCTTGAGCCCGTAGCGCGTGGCGAGCACGCGGTCGCGCGCGGTCGGCGTCCCGCCGCGCTGGACGTGCCCGAGGACCGTCACGCGTGTCTCGAAGCCGGTGCGGTCCTCGATCTCGCGCGCCAGCGTCTCGCCGACCCCGCCGAGCTGGACGTGGCCGAACTGGTCGCTCTCGCGCGCTTCTCCGGCGACGAGCTTTCGCTCACCGCTTCGGTAGCTCAGTTGGTAGCCCTCGCTGACGACGACGATCGAGAACAGCTTCCCGCTCTTGTGCCGGGCGACGATCTCCTCGCAGGCCTCCTCGACGGTCAGCGGCTGCTCGGGGATGAGGATCACGTCCGCGCCGCCGGCGATCCCGCTCATCACGGCGATCCAGCCGGTGTGGCGGCCCATCACCTCGACGACCATCACGCGGTTGTGCGACTCGGCGGTCGTGTGCAACCGGTCGATCGCCTCGGTGCAGATCGCGACGGCGGTGTCGAAGCCGAACGTGTAATCGGTTGCGGACAGGTCGTTGTCGATCGTCTTCGGGACGCCGACGACCGGGAACGCATGCTCGGCGTGCAGGCGCGCCGCGACGCCGAGCGTGTCCTCGCCGCCGATCGCGACGAGCGCCTCCAGGCCTTCCTGCTCGAAGTTCCGCAGCACGCTCGCCACCCCGTCGTCGAGCTTGTAGGGATTCGTCCGCGACGTGCCGATGATCGTGCCGCCGCGGGGCAGGATCCCGGAGATCTCGCGCGGCCCGAGCGGAGCGAACTGTCCCTCGACGAGCCCGCGCCAGCCCGCGCGCACGCCCACGACCTCCCAGCCGAGATCGTGCGAGAGCCGCGACACCGCCCGAATCACCGCATTCAGCCCGGGACAATCCCCGCCGCCCGTGAGGACCCCGATTCGCATTGTCTCGGCAAGCTACAACAGCAGGGGACGAGTGCCTAACTCGTCATGGATCAGCCCCATCGGACGCCGGAGGCGGGCTCAGCCCGCCGGGAGGCCAACAGCCGCGAGTCTCGCCGCAAACAAGAAGGAGGGGGCTCGTGGGGGAACCCCTGGGTTCCCCCACGGTTAATGCCGAAGGTGGGACTTGAACCCACACGGCCCGAAGGCCACCGGATTTTGAGTCGGCCCGGTGGAGGGCCGTTTGGCTACGGGAGCGGCCTCTAGGGGTCGCTCCGGTACGCCTGAATGCGGTGAGGTTCGCTCAGGTCAGTACCAAGTCCAGTACCAAAAGCGGCAAGACCTTCGGCGTCGCCAGCGCCGTCGCCTGCGTAAGCGCTCGCTCGCCGACCTCCCAGCGCTTCGCCATCTCGGCGCGGGTTAGCTTCCCGTCAAACGCGTCGTCACGACGCGTTTGACCCTTCTCTCGTTTTCCGCCGACGAGCGGCCACGACTCGGCCGCCGCGATCGCACACTGGCCCCTCGAAGGTCGCCGGATCCTTCTCACGGACCGCAACGGCGCGGCCGACCTGCGCATGTGCGACGCCGAACATGCGAGCCACGATCTCACGCGAGCGAGTCGAACGATCGTCCTCCCTCTGCGGTTCGCGCTCACTGACGGCCGACAAGTACGACGACGCAATCCGACGGCATGAGGAGGCTGGAGTTGAGTTTCCTCCGGACGGCCTCGATTACCACGTTTGCTTCGGGTCGGACGGGAACTTGCGTGTCAGCGAAATCTGGGACTCTCGGGAGCAGCTTGAGGCGTACGGTGAGAAGTTGATGCCGATACTGGCCGCCGCCGGAATCGAGCTTTCCGGCGAACCAGAGATCTTCGAGGTTCACAACATCCGCAAGCGCTAGGCGTGGCGGGTTTCGCCCGAATCGCCAGGCCCGGGCGATTCAAACTGAGCCGCTACCGCGGCCTGACCCGCCCTGGCGCTTCTTCGCCTCCTCCATCAGCGGCTCCCGCGCCTCCACGGCGAGCGCGGCGAGCTGGCCGCCGGTCAGAATGTCGCGCCAGCGCGACAATCTCAGCTTCGCGCACCCACGCTGAGGTCGGCGACCGATCACCTGCGGCACCTGCTCGCCGGCCCGTAGAACGGCTCCTACGGCCTCGGAAATCCGGGCGGCAACGATTTTCGGGCGTCCGCCGATACTACGGAGCAGATGGCAACTAGCACGACCAGCACCGTCCAACCCGATGCGCTGATCTCGGCACGCGAGGCGGCGCGCAGGCTCGGCGTCTCGGTCACCAGTGTGCACCGGCTCCGTGTCGCCGGTCGCTTGCCCGGGATCCGCCTGCACCCGACAGCTCCGCTCAGGTTCGAGCCCGAGGCGGTCGCGGCACTGATCGCGCACGGACGGGAGGCGGCGTGAGAAGCTACGACTTCCACGGCGTCGACGACCTCGTCGAGACGGAGCACGAACAGCTCGCCCGGATTTGCGGCTTGCCGGTGGACGTTGTCGCCGCCGCGTTCGCGGCCGAGCCCGTTCCCGTTCCCGGACTGATCCGCACCGACGCTGAACTGGAAGACGTCCACGAACGGATCAGGCGTGGCGACGCCGCCCAAGCCGAGCTGAACTATCGGGCCATGGTGAACGACTGCTCGCCGGTAACCGTCTACCCCGACGACGACCTGGACGCGGCGTGAGCGACGTCGAGCAGCTCGCCGCGCAACTCGCCGAAGCCGAAGCCGAGCGTGCCCGGACGGCCGCCGGCGCCGACGAGGTCCTGCTCACCGCAAACTTAGAAGAGCGTCTCCGCGAACTCGACGGCCGAGAAGCACTCGGCGAACTGAGCGCCGAAGACGCTGCGCGAGCACGTGGCGACTTGCAGGCGGAGCGCGACGCGCGGGTCGACGCCGCTCAAAGGGCAAGACGTGCAGCCGACTACGTCCGGGCACGGCTCGAAGAGGCCGCCGAGAGCACCGCCAAGGCGATGCTGGCCGAGCCGACCGCTGACTGGCAGGTCGCGGCCGACGCACGTCAGAAGGCCGCCGAGATCCTGGCTGAGCGGGAGCACGACGTCACCGAAGCGAAGGCGAAGCTCGACCAGGCTGAGACGGCCGCCGATGAGGTTCGCTGCCAGTTCATCGCGAGCGCCAGGACGGAACGGGCCGAGCGCGAGTCCAGGCACGCGTCCCTAATGCAGTGGTTCATCAGGCAACAGAACCCGCTGGCGCTGCAGCAGCTCCCCGTCGAGATGCGCGAAGAAGCGCGCGCCGAAATGGAACGGCTCTCCGCCGAGAGTCGCGAGATCCGCGCGCAGCGCGAAGCCGACCGCGAGTTCGACCGGCTGGAGTCCGTGTGACCCGGGGAGTCGTCGCCGCGCCGGGAGTTGAGCGGCCCGGCGCGGCGCCCGGGCT
>JBDTZN010000008.1:0-52025 GCA_040005095.1 Thermoleophilia bacterium
GGCGGGTGGCATCGACGGTGTCCGCAGGACCGTCTCCCTCGCGCTGCGTCTGCACGCGCATGTTCTTCTTCAGCGCGTTGAACCCCGCAGGCGCGCCGCCGAGCGTGATGCGCGCGGTGGGGGCGACCGCAATCGTGACCGAGGTCCCGTCGCGCTCGAGGATCGTGAGCGCGCGCCCGGGGCCGGCCGTGGTGACCTTCCCGCGGTCGACGCGGATGTCGCGTACGAGCCCGCCCTTCATGCAGACGATCTCGGCTCGGATGACCGTCCCGCCGAACGTGAACGGGCAAGCTGGGGCGGCGTCGAGGAGGCCCGCGAGGCCCAGTGTCGCGCCGGCCGTGAAGGTCGCAGCGGGAAGCCCCACGATCAGGGTCAGGCGTGCACGTCTAGACATGGACACAGTGTCGCCGTTGAAGGTCACGGGGGGTTACTGCGTCTGTTAGGAACCTGTAAAGGGCTGGCTCACGGAGCCTTGCGCTTCCGGCCGCCGAACACCTGCCAGCCGAAGGAGTCGCCGCTCACCAGGTCCTCGTCGCCTCGGAGGAACCGCCAGGCCATGCGACCGAACGACCGTGAAGACCACGAACAAGAGCCCGACCACAACTGCGGCCCAGAACATAGGTCAAGTATGCCTCAGCGTCGCCGCTAGACGTGCGCTGCGATGTCGATCGAGACGATCGACTCGGGCCGGACGAATCGTCCGGAGAAGACCGGCCAGTCGCCGCCGGTCTTGAGGCTCCGCATGGCGTCGGTCGCGGCGGCCTTCGCCTCGTCGGCGTCGTCAGCGCGCGCGATCTCGATCCGCTCGCCGTTCGAGAGGCATGCGAGCACCTGGAAGACGACTCGGGGTTGCTCGGCTGCAGCGGGCTCGGGCGCCATCGGCGTGACGAGGGGCTCGGGCTCCGCGACTGCGACCGGCGCGGGCTCCGGCTCCGGGGCGGCCGCCGGCTCGGCGACGGGCGCGAGGGCCTCGATCAAAGTCTCGGGCTGCAGTTCCGGCTCCGAGACGAAAGGCGCGGGAGGCGCTGCGGCCACAGGCACCTCCTGCTGGGGGGAAAGCTGTTCGGCGACCGGCTCGGCCATGAGCGGGGCCACGGGCTCGGGGGACACCGGGACGGGCGCGGGCGTCTCGACGACCGGTGCTTCGGCGGCGAGCGGCTCGGCAACGGGTGCCGGCGCGGCGGCGGGCGCCGGCTCGGCGGGCGCGGGCTCAGCAGCGGGTGCAGGTGCCGCCGGAGTGTCGGGCGCGATCTGGGCCATGGCCTCCGCGGTCACCCAGCCCTTCTCCACGACGATCGTCGCGACTGACTGGCCGCTGACGGCCTCTTCCTTCATGGCGTCGGCCAGCTGGGCGGGCGTGATCATACGAAAGCGAAGCAGGAGCGATTCGATCGGGAGCGCCGCACTCTCGGCCGGGGGCTCGGGTGCGGCTTGAGGCTCGGGTGCGGGCGCCGCCGGCACTGCCGGGGCGCTCGCTGGAAGCGGCATGACGCCCTCGGCGATGACCGCCTTGGGCGGGGCAGGAAGGTCGGACGTCACCGGCGGCTCGCCGGCGAGTCGGACTCCTCCAAGAGGGGTTGCCGGCAGCTCGCTCACACCGCGTGCATCGGCCTAAGGGGGGCACTTCGTCTCACCCTTCGGGGTGATCTATGCGGCCAGGCGGACTTCTGGCTCGAGATCGACCGCTTTGGGGGCCGTTCGGCGCAGGTAGATGAGCGCGGCGGCGCCGGTCACGATGCCGACAGTGCCGGCGACGGCGAACGCGAGTCCCGTGCCTCCACGCGCGCTCAGCCAGCCGGCCGAGAGCCCACCCAGCGGGCCGAGCCCGTTGAAGGCGTAGTAGTAGAGGCCGACCACGCGGCCGCGAAGGTGATCGGGCGCTTCGAGCTGGGCCGTCGAGTTGCCGTTCGACGTGAAGACCGTGAACGACGCCCCGACCATGAAGAGAAGGAGCGCGCAGAGCACTAGCGAGTTGGAAGGCGCGAGCAGCAGCTCGAACACACCGAACCCGACCGTTCCGACGAGCAGTCCGCGCAGCGTCGCGCGCCCCAGACCGGCCGAGACGAGCGCACCCACCAGCGCTCCCGCGCCGAAGAACGCCGAGAGGAGGCCGAACGTCCGCGGCCCGGCGTGCAGCGTTTGCTGGGCGAGCACCGGCAGCAGGACGTTGAAGTTGAAGCAGACCGTGCTGACGATCGCGGTCGTCCCGAGCACGACGAGCAGCCGCTTCGAATGGCGGGCGTACGCGAAGCCCTCCCGCATTCCCCGCAGCAGCGTCGGGCGCTTGGCCAGCTCGAGCGGATGCAGCTCGTCGACGCGCATCATGAGGAGCCCGGCGAGCACGGCGACGAAGCTGACCGCGTTGAACGCGAAGCAGAAGCCGACTCCCGCAGCGGCGATGATCACGCCGCCGAGGGCAGGGCCGAAGATCCGCGACGCGTTGAAGAGGCTCGAGTTGAGCGCGATCGCGTTCGGCAGCTCGCTGCGACCCACCATCCGGTAGGTCAGTGCCTGGCGCGCCGGCGCGTCGAGCACCTGCACGGCGCCCATCAGGGCCGCGATCGCGTAGACGTGCCAGGGCTGCGCGATCCCTGCGAGCGCGAGTGCGGCCATCGCCGACGCGAAGACCATCGAGGCCACCTGCGTCCCGATCACGGTCTTCCGCGCGTCCAGCCTGTCGACGACGACACCCGCGAACAGCCCGAGCACGGTGAAGGGGAGGAACTGCGCCAGCGCGAGGTAGCCGACCGCGAGCGGAGAGTGCGTGAGCTGGAGAATGAACCAGGCCTGCGCGATGCGCTGCATCCACGTCCCGGTGACCGAGACGACCTGCCCAGCGAAGAAGAGGCGGTAGTTCCGGTGCTTGCGCAGGCTCGCGAACGTGCGGCGGTTCATCCGGAGGATCGCCGCGGTCACGCCTCCACGTCCAGCAGGCGCGTGAGCGGCTCGATCGCAGCGTCGATCGCCTCGATCTCGTCGGGCGCGAGCTCACGCAGTCGCGCGGCCAGCCAGGCGGTGCGTCGAGACCGCACCGAGCGGAGGACGCGCTCGCCCGCGTCGGTCAGACCGAGCCCGATCCGGCGGCGATCGCCCCCGACCGGGCCGCGCTCGACGAGTCCCTCGCGCTCGAGCCGGGCGACGTACTTGGACATCCCCGGCGCGGACATACCTTCGAGCGTCGCCAGGTCGCGGATGCCGATGCCGCGGTGCTTCGAGATCTGGACGAGGAGCGAAACCTGGCCGCCGGTGACGCCGAGCGAGTGCAGCTCGCGGCGAAGCGCCCGGTTCAACTTGAAGAGAACGGGACGGAGCCGGTTGGCGACGGCGACGGGATCTGCTGCTACGGCGGTGGGCATATCGTTAACCAGGTTAACGGTAGCCGGACCGGTCGGGGCTGGGCTCCCCTTTTTACGGGATCTTTACTCTCGCTTCGTCTCGATCTGCGCGTTGGCGAGGGCCTTTATGCCGCCGGGGGAGGACACGAGGCGATTTCCCCTCACCGTCGCGTGCGAGTTGTAGTGCACGAGGATCCCGTAGCCGTTCCAGTCCGCGCCGGGCTCGGTTCCGGTCACGACGTTGTCGTCGATCTCGCACTCCGAGTTGTCGCCGCAGTAGATCGCCACGCCCTGCGCGCCGTGGACGTCGTTCGACGCGATCCCGCCCATGGACATCTCCGTCAGCGAGATGCCGTACGAGCTCGTGCGGCTCACCCGGTTGCGCAGCAGCATCGCGTGCGTGGTGTGCACGACGATCCCCTCGCGGCCGCCGACGACCGAGCAGCCTTCGACGGTGCTCGGCGCGCGCGCCATGCTGAACGAGATGTCGATCCCCTGAGCCCAGCGGTTGCCCAGTGAGTCGACGGCGCAGTCGCGGATCGTCACCGAGCTGTCGCGCACGTGGATCCCGTCGAGCCGAGCGCCGCTGATCGTGACACCATCGAGTACGACCCCGTTCGCGCCGGTCACGTCGATCCCGTCGTCGCCGCCCAGCACGGTGACGTTCCGCACCGTCACGTCGTCGCTGCGGATCACGATCCCGCCGCGCACGACCGCGCCCGTCTCGCCCACGAGCCGCTCCGAGCGGTCGATTACGAGTGGCCCCTGGTGGACACCGGCGGCAAGGTGCACGGTCGGCGGACGCTGCGCCCAGGCGACGCCGCCAGAGCAGGCGAAGACCACCAGGACGCCGACGGCGAGGGCCGGTCCGGCCCGGCCGAGCTCGCCTCCGTCCGCAGCGTAGGAGAGCCGCAGTCGCGGCAACGCGGCATGACCCAGGAGCTGCGCCACGAGCCAGCCCGCGCCGAACAGGGCGAGCGCAGGGCCGAGCGGCGCGGCGATCCCGAGCGCCCGGGCCGCGGTGACCACGAGCGCGAGTTCCAGCGCTCCGAGCGGCAGCGCGACCCACCCCGGCTGGTACGGCAGCAGCCGGTGGTAGACCTCGGCATCGAGGACGAGTCCTACGACCGTCATCAGCGCCGCAAGCTCGACCGGCCACCACGTCCGCTGCGGCGCGGCGAGCGCTACCGCGAGCACGAGTGTGAGCGTGGCCGCGGCCACGCGCGACTCCAGGCGTCCTCTCAGCGTGTAGGACATGCGACCACCTTCGCGGCGAAGCGCCGCGCCGCGTACTTCATGCCCGCGAGCGTGTCGGCTGCGGGAAACGCCCACTGAGCCGGGACACCGGCGAGCGCGAGCGTCCGGCGCGGATCGGTGAGCGTCGGCACGGTCGAGTCGGGTGCGAGCACGATCCAGTCCTCGGCGGTCTCGAGCTCGTGCTCGCCGACGAGCCGCGCCAGCAGCGGATCGTGCCGGAAGCCGCGCTTGAAGCCCGTCGCGCAGATGACCTGCCCCGCGCCGTTCAGCTCGGGCGCGACCCGGAAGCGGCCTTCGTCTGCGGCGCGCTCGAGCGGCTCGTCCCACTGCCGCCCGGGCGGATAGGAGGGCGCCGAATAGCGGCGCAGGAGTCCGATCCGCTCCGCCCGCGGAGCGCGGTGAAAGCCCACCAGCCCGCGCCGCGAGAAGAGGGTCCGTGGCAGGTTGAGCGGTCGCCGCTCCGGCTCGCGCCGCCGAACCGAGGTCACCGTCGAGCCGGCGTCGAGCGCATTCAGCCACTCCGTCGCAGCCGCCATCCCTGCACCGACGACCTCCACGTCCTCCGCGTACTCGTGCGGCTCGTAGGCGTGGACAGCGCGGGGATCCCGCTCAAGCTCATCCGGACGCGCCAGGCCCGGATGGCCAGGCGCAATCAGCACGTGGCGGAAGACGCCTCTCCCGTCGAGATCGAAACCGTCGTCGACGGCGACGACTCGGGCAACACGCGCGCGCACGAGCGCGTCGTCCCACGCCGTCCGCTCGCGAACTTCGCCGACGTGCGCGAGGAAGTCCTCGACGGGCGGGTGGTAGCGATCGGCGACACTGCGTAGGAGCGGCCCGGGCGACCCGCTGCGCAGGGCCGCCCGCACGGCCAGCCCGGGAAACGACGCGGGCGCGACGTGGCCGTCCGACTCCGAGCGCATGAACCGCTGGCGAATCGCCGCCGCGCGCTCGCGCCAGACTGCGGCTGGATCGATGTCCGTCCCGAACACCGTCACGTCGTCGACGCCGAGATGGCGGAGGGTCGCGTACGCGACGAGGCCGCCCAGGCCTCCGCCGACGATCGCGACCCGTTCGGTCACTTTTTGTAGGCCTGCACGGCTGCGCGCTCGAGGGCTGTCGCGGTCGCGTTCACGCTGCCGGGGTTGCGCAGGAAGTCCTGGAAGATCTTCGGCTCGCCCTGTCCCGTCGTGGAGGCGAACGGCGCAGGCTGCAACTCGGAGAGATCCCAGCGGAAGAGCTGAGCCCGGGCGAGGGCGGTAGCGATTCGGCGGCGGATCCCATCCTCGTAGAGCTTGGCGGAGACGCGACGGTTCGGCGAGGTGAAGCCGCCGCGCTTGACCCAAACGGACGCTGCCCGCGACGTCGCGAGGAACGATACGAGTGCCCGCGACGCCGGCGTGGAGCGGAGCAGGACGACGATCGAGGCGTCCGTGCCGCCCACCACGACCCGTCCGGACTTGCCGATCGGCGGGAAAGCGAAGACGTCGAAGTCGGTCCCCGGCTGCGCGCTCGTCGAGGCGGTGATCACGGGCGCGACGAAGTCTCCTTCGATCACCATTGCGGCCTTCGACGGAACCTCGAACACCTGGGACACCGCTTGCGCGAGGTCGGTCTCGAGCGCACCGGCGGTTCCGCCGGCGATGTTCGTCCGGTCACCGAGGATGTTCGCCGTCGTGCGGAGGGCTGCCTTGACGCTTGGGTCGGTCCAGCGCAGCTTGTGCTCCGCGAGGAGGTCGTAGCGCTTCGCGCCGGCCTGGCGCAGGTAGACGTTCTCGAACAGGTCCGCGAGCGTCCAGCCGTCGGCGCCCGCGATCGAGTACGCGCGCGTTCCCCAAGACCGCAGTGCCCGGGCCGAGCGGAGGAGCTCCGGGAAGGTCGCCGGCGACTTCAGGTCGGCGCCGCGAAACGCTTTCACGTCGTACCAGACCGTCGATTTGTTGCTCGCCTCGAAGACGATTCCGTACAGGTTGCCGCGCACCGAGCCGACCTTCAGCCAGACCGGCGCGTAGTTCGCCGCGACGGTCGAGCGCGCGAACGTGAGCGGGCGGAGGCCGTGTCCCGCGGCCAACCGTGTCATCAACTGCGGGCTCGTCAGGATCGCGACGTCGGGCCCCTTTCCCGCAGCGAGCGCCTTCAGCAGCGTGTCGGGGAGCGCATCCCCGGCCGAGGTGTACGTAGCGGTGGTCGCAGGCGACGCGGTCTCGAACTCGTCGAGCACGGCGCGGAACGACTTCTCGTCGGCGCCGGCCCACGCGCCCATGATCGAGACGTGCCGCGTCGCGCCGCGGGACCCATCGGGTCCTCTGTTCGCCGCCGTGGCGGTTGCGGCGGGCCAGAGAGCAAGGAAGGCGATCGCCCAAGCGGCGACCCGACGAGTCATTTTGCGGCGATTCGGCATCGACCCTCGGTCAATGCTTAGCACGTCCGCGTGGCTGCTATCGAAAGCTTTACTTGACGGAGCCCGCTAGCAACCCTTGCACGAAGTAGCGCTGGAACATCGCGAAGATCGTCAGCGGGATCACGGCGGAGAAGAACGATGCCGGAGCTATCACGTCCAGGTTCGAGCCGAACTGGCGCAGCTGACCGGCCAGGGCCGGCGCGATCGGCGTGTTGTCCTGGGCGAGCGTGAAGCCGACGAGGAAGTCGTTCCAGACGAACAGCACCTGGAAGATCGCGAGCGCGGCGATCGCGGGCAGGCCGAGCGGCAGCACGACCTTGAAGAACAGCCGCCACTCCGACGCCCCGTCGATGCGGGCCGCCTCCATCAGGTCGCGTGGTATGCCTGCGAAGAAGTTCCGCAAGAGGAAGATCGCGAAGGGCAGCGCGAACGCCGTGTGGAACAGGATCAGGCCAAAGACCGTGTCGTAGAGGTTCAGCGTGTTGTAGAGCGAGAAGATCGGGATCAGCGCCATCTGGATCGGCACGACCATGAGCCCGACCACGGTGACGAAGGCCCAGTCGCGGCCGGGAAACTCGATCCAGGCGAGCGCGTAGGCGGCGAGGCTCGCGATCAGAATCGGCAGGATCGTTGCCCCGATCGTCACCTCGGCGGTCACGAACAGGGCGTGCGTGATCGCGTTGTTGTTGAAGATCGAACGGTAGTTCTCGAAGGTCAACTCGCTCGGCTTCGAGAAAACGTGCCACCATCCCTCCGCGTTTGCGGCCGCTGCGGGCAGCAACGAAGTCACAAAGAGGCCGGCGGCCGGGATCAGCCAGAGGATCCCGATGAACAGCAGGAACAGGTGGATCGGCGCCTTGGCGATGCGGACGGCGAGCGTCTCTGGCGCCTTCTCTCGGAGTGCGGGCTGGGTTGTTTCGGCCGTCGCCACTAGTTGTTTTTCCTCTGAGACCGCACCTGGTAGATGAGGAACGGGACGAAGAGGACCATCAGGAACGTCGCGATCGCCGCGCCGATGCCGAACGCGTTTTCGCCGAGGAACGAGCGCCGCCACATCTCGAAGGCGAGTGTCGTCGCGTCGTTCGTCACCGAGCCCGGCGCGGTCGCGTAGATGATGTCGAAGATCTTCAACACGCCGATCATCTGCGTGACGAAGACGACGGTCAGGACCGGCATCAGCAGCGGCACGGTCACGCGTTTGAAGACCTGGAACTCGCTCGCCCCGTCGGTCCGCGCGGCCTCGAGCACGTCGCGCGGGATTGCGGACAGGCCGGCGCCGATCACCACCATGGCGAAGCCGACCGCGGTCCAGAGGAACGCGATGATCATCGCCGGGGTGATCAGCCTAGGCCCGAGCCACTGCACTCCCTGCCAGGGCTGGGCGAACGTCGCCGGCGCGATCTTCACCTGGTAGCCGGATCCGGAGAGGCCGTCGAAGGTGAAGTCGCCTGCATCGTCCGTCTTCGCGGTGCCTGTCGATTTCCCGTTCTGTAACAGCGCAACGGTGACGCCGGGAATCCCGAGCTCACCCGCCTCGACGACGCCGGGCTTGCCGCCGCCGGGCTTGAAGTCGCGCCAGACGACGCCGGTGATCGCTCCGGGCTTCGACGTGGGCTGCTTCGCGTCGGCTGCGCCCTTGGGGATGTCGGCGGCGCTGATCCCGGTCAGGCCGAGTGTCGCGATCCTCCCCGGCGAAAGCTGTTTCGTGAAGATGAACTTGGAGTTCACGGCCGGGGACGAGGGTTGCGCGCGCGGCAGCACCCCAGGCTGCGCGAAGACGTTGTGGACCGAGTTCAATCCGGCGTTGATCGCACCCTGGTTGGGGTTCTGCTGGTACATGATCCGCCAGATCACGCCGACGGCGAACAGCGAGACCGCCAGGGGCATGAACAGGACGATCTTGAAGAAGCTCGCCCAGCCGATCCGCTCGGTCAGCACGGCAAGGACGAGGCCGAACAGCGTGACCGAGAGCGGTGCGACGGCGATCCAGATGATGTTGTTCTTGATCGCCGTGTGGATCACGGAGTCCGAGAACATCGTGCTGTAGTTCTGGAACCAGACGAACTTGCTGCCCGAGTTGCTCCAGAAGCTCCGCAGGATCGTGCGGATCGCGGGATAGATCATCCAGACGGTCAGCAGCACGAAGGCCGGACCGAGGAACGAGAGCGGGAGCCAAACCGCCCGTACCCGCGAAGGACGAGGTGCGGGTGGAGTCCGGCCCGGATCGGGGAACTCCACCCTCACGCTCGTCGAGCTCACGTTCGGCTAGCCGCCGGTCTTGTACGCGGCCGTCGCGTCCTTCTCGAGCTTCGCGGCCGCACCGTTGACATCCGAGGGGTTCTTCAGGAACGCCTGCAGGTCAGTGAACTCCGCGTCGCCGCCGAACTTCGCCGGAGCGAGATCGGACATGTCGAAGCGGAATGTCGACGCCTTCGCGAGCGCCGCCGCCGTCGTCCGGGTGATGTCGTCCGGATAGACGCTGACGTCGACGTTCTTGTTCGGCGAGCTGAAGCCGCCCCGCTTGGCCCAGATCGTGGCCGCCTCCGGCGTGGCGAGGTACTTGATCAGCGCCTGCGCGGCCGGGTTGTCCTTGAACAGCACGAATACGTCGCCGCCGCCGACCACGTAGTCGGCGCCCTTCCCGTTCACCGCGGGGAAGGGGAAGACGTTGTAGTCGGTGATCGGCTTGGCCTTCGACTGGCCTGCCACGACGCCGGGGACGAAGTCGCCCTCGAAGATCATCGCGGCCTTCGGCGGATTTGTGAACACCGCGGTGACCGAGTCGGGGAAGTTCGTCTGCAGTGCGCCTGAGGAGCCGCCGACGATGTTCTTCGAGTCGCCGAGGACCTTGCCCATCTCGGTCAGAGCCGTCTTCACCGACGGATCCGTCCACGGGATCTTGTGGTCGGACAGCTGGTCGTACTTGTCCGGCCCGGCCGTTCGGAGGTAGATGTTCTCGAACATGTCGGTAAGCGTCCAGCCGTCCGCTCCGCCGATCGAGTAAGCCGGGGTACCCGACGAGCTAATCGTCTTGGCGTCCGTGAGGAGCTGGCTCCACTCCGTCGGCGCCTTGACGCCGGCATCGGTGAACGCGTGGACGTTGTACCAAACAGTCGACTTGTTGGCGCCCTTGAAGAACAGGCCGTAGAGCTTCCCGTTCACCGTGCCGAACTTCAGCCAGTCGGCCGAGAAGTTGGCGGCGATGTCGCTCTTCGCGAAGTCGATCGGCTTGAGCGCACCCTGGGTCACGAAGCCCTTCATCAGGCCTGGCGAGGGCAGCGCGGCGATGTCTGGCGGGTTGCCGCCCTGGACGGCCGTCGTCAGAACCTGGCCAGGATCCTTGGCCGACTTGTACTTGATCGTCACGTCCGGGTTCTTCGCCTTGAACCCGTCGAGGACGGCCTGCATGGCCGCACCCTCGGGGCCCGTCCAGACGGCGACCATGCTGATCGTGCCCGAGACCTTCGCAGCAGCGGTGGTTCCGCCACCCCCCGAGCTCTTCTTGCTCCCGCCACACCCTGCTGCAATCAGCGAGAGGCCGAGCGCGATCGCGGTTAGGAAGAACCATCTGTGCTTGTTCATGCGCTTGCTCCTTTCTCTTTCCCGTCGTAGATACCGAGTCCAGTTTCCGGATCGAAGAAGTGCAGCGCCCGAGTGTCAACTGCGACCTCGACCTCCTCGCCCACTTTCGCCTTGGAGCGCGCACCGAAGCGCGCGACGAGGACGGTCTTGCCCTCGGGGGCGCTGACTCCGATGTCGCCCCCGGGATCGCCCTTGTCGCTGGCCAGCTCGCGGGTCTCCTCCGTCTCTGCCGCTTCGGCCTCGACGGAGAAGTGGGCCATGATCTCGGAGCCGAGCGCTTCGAGCAGCTCGACGTGACCGGTCAGCCGCTGGTTTTGCGGCGTGTCGGAGGCGAGGTTCGCGTCCTCGAGGTCTTCGGGGCGGATGCCGAGGACGACCTTCTTGCCCTCGTAGTCCTTGAGGGCCGGGCGCGTCGAGAGCGTCTCGTCGCCGAGAGCGACGGAGAGCTTGCCCGCCTTCGCGGCGATCCCGCCGTTCGCGGGCTCGATCGTCGCCTCGAGCATGTTCATCGCCGGGCTGCCGATGAAGCCGCCGACGAAGAGGTTGTTCGGATGGTCGTACAGCACCTGCGGCTCGTCGACCTGCTGCAGCTCGCCCTTGCGCATCACCGCCACGCGATCGCCCATGGTCATCGCCTCGATCTGGTCGTGCGTGACGTATACGGTCGTGACGCCGAGGTCCGACTGGAGCTTCGAGATCTCCGCCCGCATCTGGACGCGCAGCTTGGCGTCGAGGTTCGAGAGCGGCTCGTCCATCAGGAACGCCTGGGGCTGCCGCACGATCGCACGGCCCATCGCCACGCGCTGGCGCTGACCGCCGGAGAGCGCCCGCGGCTTGCGCTTCAGGTACGGCTCGAGCCCGAGGACGCGCGCGGCTTCCTCGACCCGCTTCGCGACCTCCGCCTTGGGCGTCTTCTTCAGCTTCAGGCCGAACGCGATGTTCTCGTACACGGAGAGATGCGGGTACAGCGCGTAGCTCTGGAAGACCATGGCGATGTCGCGGTCGCGCGGCGGCATGTGGTTCACGACCTTGTCGCCGATCTTGAGCACACCCTCCGAGATGTCCTCGAGTCCGGCCACCATGCGCAGCGCCGTCGTCTTCCCGCAACCAGACGGACCGACCAGCACCATGAACTCGCCGTCCCGAATCTCGAGATCCATGTCGTTGACGGCTCTCGTGCCGTCCGCGTAGATCTTGCTCACCCCGTCGAACGTGACCGCACCCACGGTGTCCTCCTTTTCACCCGGCGTGGTTTTATAACCGTCCGGCGGCCGTTCCACAACGCGGTCCGTCGCGCCGACGGACCTTTTCGGGGGCTGTGGGGCGCGTTAGGGTCGACTCGTGGCCGCCCCGACCCTCGAGGTGACCAGGCTCCAGGAGGCGCTTCGTGCCGCCGGTCACCCCGCGGTCGCGGCGGACGGAGAGCTCGGACCGCAGACGGAGGTCGCGCTGCGGAAGTTCCAGGCGGAACGGGGGCTCGAGCAGACCGGCGAGCCCGATCAGGCGACGCTCACAGCTCTCGGCTTGAGCACAGATCGCGAGCCCACCGGCGAGACGGTGACGACGTGGGCGGTCGCGGCCCAGCTCCTCGACGCGCACCCGGAGTACGCGAGCGGTATCCCGCGCGACTTCGACCTGGCCGCACCCGAGGGCGCCGAGAGGCGGGACAAGGCGGACTGGCTGGACGAGGTCCAGACGCTCTACGTCGACCGGGTCGAGCTCGACGACCGCAAGATCCTGTTCGGCCTCGCGCTGCTCGACCGCGAGCTGAGAACGGCGCTCGGCCGGCCGTTCGTCGACGCCCTGGCAAAGGAGATTCCCGAGCTCGCCGCGCAGCTCAGCGGTCGCGGCAAGGCCCTGCACGTTCCCGACGCCGTGCCAACGCTCTCCGACCAGCCCGCCGAGGTCGACCTGCTCGGGCGCCGGGCATTCGCCGAGGCGCTCGTCTCGCGGATCCGCGACGAGCGTGCGCGCTCATTGGCGCACAACGCGCGGCGCGACGAGGAGCTGGACGAGGATCCCGACCCCGACTCGTTCATGCTCCACCTAGAGGGTCCCTGGGGCTCCGGGAAGACGTCGCTCCTCGGCTTCATGCGCAACGAGCTCCGCAGCGGGGACGAGCCCTGGATCGTCGTCGACTTCAACGCCTGGCAGCACCAGCGGGTCGGCGAGCCGCTCTGGTTCCTGATCCGGGACGTCTACAGAACCGCGCTGGAGGAGGCCGGCTGGGCAGGCAGGCTGAGGCTGCGGTGGGACTCGTTCGCGTGGCGCGTCTGGGTCGGACGCTGGCGCATCCTCGGGTTCCTCGTGTCTGGTGCGGCCCTGATCGGCATCGTGCTCTGGGCGTGGAGCGCGACGAAGGGCGAAGACCACTCGATCGCCCTCGCGGGTGTGATCGCGAGCGCGGTCACGACTGCGGTCGGCGGGGCTGCCGCGCTCCGCGGACTGGTTTCCTCGACGGGATCGGCGCGGGGCGCGGAGTCGTTCCGGAAGCACACGGCGAATCCGATGCGCACCTTGCAGCGCCGATGGCGCGAGATCGTCGCCGACGCGGGGAGTCCGGTCGCGATCTTCATCGACGATCTCGACCGGTGCCGTCCCGAGTACGTCGTCGAGGTGCTCGAGGGCATCCAGACGCTCCTGCGGGACGCGCCGGTCACCTTCGTCGTTGCCGCCGACAGACGGTGGCTGTACGACAGCTACACGGCCGTGTACAACGCCGCGGCGGGGAGCGCGACAGACGCCGGCCGCCCGCTCGGGCACCTCTTCCTCGAGAAGACGTTCCAGCTGTCGACCTCGGTGCCGAGGCTCTCGAACGCCGAGCAGACGGAGTACTGGCGGAACCTGATCCTGCCCGCCGACGAGCGCGAAGAGGTCGAGCCGGGGCGGCTCGAAAAGCTGGAGCGCGAGTTCAGGGCGCTGCATACCGAGGAGGCCGTCTTCGCTCACCTCGACCGTCATGCGGACGAGCCGCAGACAGTTCGCCGAGCGGCCCGGGCCGCGGCGGTGAGGCAGCTTGCGACACCGGAGCTCGAGCGCCATACCGAGCACACCTTGATTCGCTTCGCGCCGCTGCTCGAGTCGAATCCGCGCGCGATGAAGCGGCTCGTCAACGCCTACGGGGTCGAGCGCGCGCATCAAGTAATCGGCGGGCACTCGACCGAGCTGTCCTACCCGCGTGAGCGGCTCGCGCTCTGGACGATTCTCAAGGCCCGCTGGCCGCTGCTTGCGGATTACCTCGGCGACGAGCCGGAGGCGATCGACGCGCTGAAGAAAGGCGAGGTGCCTGCGGATGTGGCGGCCGACACCGACCGGCCGTACCTCGCCAAGCTCTTCGCCGACCGTGCCGTTCGGCGCGTGGTCGACGGGAGCGTCGTCGGCGTCGACCTCGACCGCGCGTCGCTCGAGCTGCTGCTCGAGGGGCCCGCCGCGGCCGAGGTCCAGCATGGATAGCTGAGCGCCGCAGCGGGCACACTCCCGGGATGCCGCCGAATCCGCTCGACGACGTTCGCCGCGGGCTACGCCTGATCGGCGAGCAGCTGCGCCGAAACGCGGCGACCGAACCCGCCGGGGACTGGCTCACCGAGCAGGTCGCCGCGCGCGAGCGCCCCGAGCCCGCGCGGAGCCTTCCTGAGCTCCAGGCCGAGCTCGACTCGCTGATCGGGCTCGAGACCGTGAAGGAGCAGGTGCACGCGCTCGTCGCGTTCCTGCAGGTTCAGGCGAAGCGCATGGAGCACGGGCTGCCGGAGGTCGCGACCTCGCAGCATCTCGTCTTCCTCGGCAATCCGGGCACGGGCAAGACGACGGTTGCGCGGCTGCTCGCCGAGATGTACCGGGCGATGGGCCTGCTGAAGCGCGGCCACCTCGTCGAGGTCGACCGGGCCGGGCTCGTCGGCCAGTACGTCGGCACGACCGCGATCAAGACCGACCGCGTGATCCGCAGGGCGCTCGACGGCGTCCTCTTCATCGACGAGGCGTACGCGCTGACGCCGGAGATGGAACGGATGGACTTCGGCGCGGAGGCGGTCGAGACGCTTTTGAAGCGAATGGAGGACTTCCGCCATCGCCTGGTCGTGATCGTGGCGGGTTATCCACGGCTGATGCACCGCTTCCTCGACTCCAACCCGGGCCTGCGCTCGCGCTTCGCGCGCGAGATCGTCTTCCCCGACTACTCGGACGACGAGCTCGTGGCGATCGCCGGCAAGTTCCTCACGGAGAACGAGTACGTCTTCGGTGCGGGGGCGGAGGATGCGCTGCGCTTGATCCTCGCGGGCGCGCGCCGGGGCGAGGGCTTCGGCAACGCACGGTACGCCCGCACGATCTTCGAGCAGGCGCTGAACACGCAGGCACTCCGGCTCGCCCGCGTCGAGGGATCCGAGCTCGAGAACCTGTCCCAGTCGGATCTGATCACGCTGGAGTCGGACGACCTGATCTCCGCCGCACGGGCGCTCGGCGAGGAGCCCGCGAGGGGCGGAGAGGCACGCGGGTTCTGGCGCCGCCGCTCGGCTCGCTAGATCTCCGCGACGAAGAAGCGCCCGTGCGCGTATCCGCTCAGGCCGAGCTCGGCCACCGCAGCGCGGACACCGGGGTAGTACTCCTCCCCGAAGTCGTCGAAGACGACGACGGCGTCTGCCGCGAGCGCCGGAAGCCACCTGGACACGGCCGCGACGATCTCTCCGGCATCGTGGGCGTCGTCGACGAAGAGCGCGTCGACCGGACGATCGGGCGGCCTTGCGTCCTCGCCGCGAGCCTGGACGAGCTCGATCCGGGCTCGCGCCTGCTCCGGAAGCAGGTCGAGGTACGCAGATCGAAGCCGCGGGGCGGCCGGGTCGTACGTCTCGACCGCGCAGCCGGGATGCGCGAGGACGAGCGTGGCCGCCGTCCAGCCCCAGCCGGTGCCGATCTCGACGATCCGCGGTCTCCGCTCGGTCAGGTCGAGCAGGATCTTCAGCTGCCCGGTGGGAACGGTGTAGCGGATCGCCCTGAGGTCGCGCGAGCGCAAGGCCAGCGCGATC
This sequence comes from Thermoleophilia bacterium, assembly GCA_040005095.1. Taxonomy (GTDB): domain Bacteria; phylum Actinomycetota; class Thermoleophilia; order Gaiellales; family Gaiellaceae; genus UBA5186. Next base: position 15,591 of record JBDTZN010000008.1, read on the forward strand.
GCCCTCCTTCGGAACCGCCGGATTTGAGGAGGAAGCACCTGGGCCTCCAGCCACCAGCGCAGGGCCGTGAGCACGATGCCGGGGCTTCCCATGGGCGGCTCGGGCATCGCGCCCGAACGATCTAGACGCCGCCGGACGGAGCGAGGCCGCCGGGGATCGCGCCGGAGCGGACGCCGATGACGCCGCCGCGCGAGTAGTGCCGGCCGAGCCAGACCCCGTACGTCCAACGGCCGTGGCGCGGGAAGGTGACGTGCACCCGGTAGCGGCCGTCGCGCCCGGAGGGCCGGGCCACGAAGGACAGCTTGGTCGAGCCGTTCTGGATGGTGAGCTGCGGCCGCATGAGGCTGAGCGGCCTGCCCTGCCGGGAGATGTCGAGCGTCGCCGTCCAGGATCCGTCGGTGCTGAGCCCGTTCGGGGGCGCGCTGATGAGCACGGTGGGGTTCTCCGCACCGCTGGCGAACGCCGCCAGCGCAACGACGAGCAAGATCAATCCCCCTGCAACGGTGAGCCGCATCACCGACCTCCAGGTTCCGCTTTGACTATCTGACGTCGTTATCGGCTCCCGGTTGGTGCCGGAGACGAGGTTCACTCGTTCGGGTGACGGCTTGGCCCTGGGCCTGTACCGGGGTAGCATCGGCGTGACCCAGACCCTGCTCGAAGGAGATCACTCGTGCGCAGACTCGTCGCCCTGGCCCTCGGAACCGTCCTCCTCGCGGCAGGCTGCGGCGGGGGGTCGAAAAGCTCCTCCGGCGGCACGACGGCCGCGACGTCCACGGGCACTCCGCAGGCGCAGACCATGAAGGCGGGCGTCCTGACCGTCGGCGCCGAGTTCCCGGCACCTGGCTTTCTCAACCCGCCGCGCTCGAATCCGACCGGCTTCGAGGCGGACGTCGCGAACGAGATCGCCAAACGACTCGGGCTCTCCACGGTGACCTGGGCCGAGACGCCGTTCACCTCGCTGTTCTCGCCCGCGCCGAAGAAGTTCGACTTCGACATCAACGAGATCACGATCACCCCGGAACGGCAGAAGGTCGTCGACTTCAGCGTCGCGTACTTCGACGCGAACCAGGCTCTGCTCGTGCACAAGGGCACGCCGATCGAGAGCGCGAAGACCCTCGCCGACCTCAAGCAGTACCAGCTCGGCGGGCAGGCGACGACGACGGGCGTCGACTACATCAAGAAGACGATCAAGCCCACGAAGAAGCCGCGCGAATACTCCACGACCGGAGCAGCCGCGCAGGCGCTGGTCGTCAAGCAGATCGACTCCTTCGTGATCGACGTTCCGATCGCTGCGGCGCTCGTCAAGCAGTACCCGAAGGACCTGACGATCGTGGGCCAGTTCATCACGAACGAGCAGTACGGGATCCTCCTCCAGAAGGGCTCGAAGCTGAAGGCGGCCGTCGACAAGGCGCTGACCGACATGAAGTCGGACGGGACGCTGAAGAAGCTTCAGAACAAGTGGTTCCCGGGCACGGCCGACCTGCCCGAGATCAAGTAGGCCCGGCTCGGCCGAAGACGACCTGATCCCGGACGACCCGGCGCTCGTCGCGCCGAGCGGCCGGCGCCGCCTCCTCGCGGGACACGGCACGCTGACGGCGTCGGTCTCGACGGTCGTCTTCATCCTGCTGCTCGGCGTCCTCGCGGTCCTGGCGCCGGGCTCGCACAAGGTGCAGCAGGTCTTCTTCTCGCCGCATCACTTCGCGCAGAGCTCAGGCCCGGTCTGGCACGGGTTCGTGATCAACATCAAGATCATGGTCGTCGCCGAGATCGTCGTGCTCGTGCTGGCGCTCGGGATCGCAATCCTGCGCGGGCTCCCTGGCCCCGCGGCGTTCCCGCTGCGCGCCCTGGCAGTGGTCTACACGGACGTCTTCCGCGGGATCCCGCTGATCCTCGTCGTGTTCATCGTCGGGCTCGGGCTCCCGGGTCTCCAGCTGCGAGTCGTCTCGACGCAGTCCGTGTTCGTCTACGGGACGATCGCGCTGATCCTCGTCTACTCCGCGTACGTGACCGAGGTCTACCGGGCGGGGATCGAGTCGGTGCACGCCAGCCAGGTCGCGGCCGCGCGCTCGCTCGGGTTGACGCATTGGCAGACACAGCGGCACGTCGTCCTCCCGCAGGCGGTGCGGCGCGTGATTCCGCCGCTCCTCAATGACTTCATCGGGCTGCAGAAGGACACCGCGCTCGTCTCGCTCCTCGGTGTCGTCGAATCGGCTCGCGAGGCGCAGGACTACGCGGCGACCTACTTCAACTTCACGGGCTACGTCGTTGCAGCTGTCTACTTCGTGCTGCTGACGATCCCGCTGGCGCGGTTCACCGACTGGCTGATCCGCCGCGACCAGCGCAAAACACGGGCGGCCGCGGGATGAGCGACGCGCTCGCGCTCGAGGGTGTCCACAAGTCGTACGGCGCGGTCGAGGTGCTACGGGGGATCGACCTCGCCGTCGCACCGCACGAGGTGGTGTGCTTGATCGGCGCCTCGGGCTCGGGCAAGTCGACGCTGCTCAAGTGCGTGAACCTGATCGAGCCGGTGACGAGCGGCCGGATCGTGGTCGACGGCGAGGAGATCACCGCGCGCGGCGTCGACGTGAACAGGATCCGCCGCAAGATCGGGATCGTCTTCCAGGCGTTCAACCTCTTCCCGCACATGACCGTGCTCGACAACATCACGCTCGGGCCGCGGAAGGCGCTCGGCGTGGGGCGGGCCGATGCCAACCGGGCCGCCGAGGAGCTGCTCGAGCGATTCGGCTTGGCGGAGAAGCGCCTCGAGTATCCCGACCGGCTCTCCGGGGGTCAGCAGCAGCGGGCGGCGATCGTGCGGGCGCTCGCCATGAAGCCGAAGCTGATGCTGCTGGACGAGGTCACGAGTGCGCTCGATCCGGAGCTCGTCGGCGGCGTCCTCGAGGTGATCCGCGAGCTGGCCGAGTCGGGCATGACGATGGTGATCGCGACGCACGAGATGGGGTTCGCCCGCGACATCGCGCACCGCGTGTGCTTCCTCGACGCGGGCCTGATCCTCGAGGAGGGTCCGCCCGCGCGGATCTTCGAGTCGCCCGAGAACGCACGCACGCAGCAGTTCCTGCAGCGAATTATCGAAGCCGGGCGCCTCTAAGGCAGGGACTGTCCCCAGCCATGTCCGGGAGAGCCGTGGCGAGGGACAGTCCCTGGTCGCGTCCGGGACGGACGCGACCGGTTAGGAGCTCAGCGCCTCGTACGTGAGCCGCTGGAAGTGCTGGATCAGCGGTTCGCTCGCGACCATGAGGTTGCCGTGCTCGAGCGCCCCCGAGCGCAGGCCGCGCTGGACGCCCTCGACGAGCGCGGTGTCCTCACGGCCGACCTGCGCGTCGAGCTCGAGCAGCTCCGCGATCCAGGCGGCGTCGACGTCTGCGCCGAAGAAGTAGTCGAGGTACCGCGCCGTCCGCTCAGCTCCGATCGGGTAGATCGGGCCGATCGAGAGATTCGTCCGGCCCGGGAAGACGTTGATTCCGGTGTTCGGCCAGAGGAAGTGGAACTGGCTGCGCTCGACCTCGCCGGTCGAGTAGCTCGGCACGGCCGTCGCGCGCACGGGGCCGAACTGGCTCGAGAAGAGACCCTCCGCCTCGAGCCGGTACACGTCGGGCGACACGTCGACGACGCTGCTGAAGCCGGGGTGCGCCGTCGCGCAGTGGTAGCACTCGAGGAAGTTCTCGCAGGCGACCTTCCAGTTGGTCTCGAGCTCGCTCGTCGCCCGGTGGTGGAAGGTCAGCGCGTCGACGTCCACGACCTCGGCGAGGAGCTCCGGCAGACGACCCAGCGTTTCCGCGAGCGGCGGCGCCTCGAGGTCCGGGTTCACGAACAGGAACGGGCCCCAGGCGTCGAGCTGGACCGGGACGAGGGACAGCTCGGCGTGGTCGAAGTCAGGCTCGCGGTCGGAGCGCGGCGCCGCGCGGAGCGCGCCGTCGAGGCCGTACGTCCACGCGTGGTAAGCGCACTGGAGGGTCTCGCGCTGCCCTTCGCCCACGGCGACCTGGAAGCCGCGGTGGCGGCAGACGTTCACGAACGCCTTCAACTCGGCGTCGCGGGTACGCGTAGCGACGATCGGGACGAGGCCCGCAGCGCTCGTGAAGAACGATCCCGGCTCGGCGAGCTGGCCTTTGTGGCCGACGTACTGCCAGGCTCGGCGGAAGATCCGTTCCTGCTCGAGGCGGAGGAGCTCCGGGTCCGTGTACCAGTCGAACGGGAGCGTCGCGCCGCGGGCGAGCGCATCGCCGAGGTCGGGGTCGATGCGGACGGCCATCGGCGCAAATCTAGCTAGCCTCGGCCTCGATGCTCGCCCACAGCCCAGGCTGGCAGCCGGCTCCGGCGGTGCTCGTCGCCGCGGCGCTGGCGCTCGGGCTCTTCGTCCAGGGATTCGTGCGGTTACGCCGTCGCGGCCGAGTGGACCACGCGGGCTGGGATCGGGCCGCGCTCTTCGGGCTCGCCGTCGCCGTCGTCCTCGCCGGGCTCGTGTCGCCGCTCGACGGGCTTGCCGAGGAGGCGCTCTCGGCGCACATGCTCCAGCACGTCCTGATTGGCGATCTGGCGCCGGCGCTGGCGATGCTCGCGCTGCGCGGGCCGCTCGCGTTCTTCATCCTCCCGCCCGGTCTGCTCGGCCCGCTTGCGCGCTCGCGCGGGCTGCGTGCGGCCAGCCGCTTCCTCCTGCGCCCGCGCGTGGCGTTCGCCCTCTGGACCGCGGCGATCCTCGGCTGGCACATCCCACGCGTCTACGACTTCGCGCTGGCGCACCCGTGGGCGCACGACCTCGAGCACGCCTGCTTCGTCGCGGCCGGCCTGCTGGTGTGGGCCCTGCTCGTCGATCCTGCGCGCCGCGGGGAGCTCACGGTCGGCGGCCGGATCGGGCTCGCGGTCGCGATGTTCGTCGTCGGCCAGCTGCTGACCGACGCGCTCATCTTCAGCTCGTCGCCGCACTACCCGGCGTACCGCGGTGCGCACGGGCTCTCCGCGCTCGCCGACCAGCGCCTGGCCGGGCTCGTGATGATGCTCGAGCAGCTGGCGACGCTCGGAACCTGCATCGCCGTGCTCCTCTGGCCCTACCTGACGCGTCGCCGTCAGCCTGCGCTCGGCCCCGAGCCGGGCTGATGGATCCGTACGCGTTTCGCTTCGAGCCCGTCTTTCTCGTCGCGGGCGCTGTAGCCGCCCTCTTCTACGCCCGCGCCGCGCGTCGTGAGCGGCCGCTGTGGTGGCGGATCGCGCTGTTCGCAGCGGGACTGCTGCTCGTCGTGGGCGCGCTCAACTCGCCGCTCGAGTCTCTGCTCTACAGGCTCCTGCTGATCCACCTCCTGCAGAACGTGATGGTCGCCGACTGGGCGCCGCCACTGCTCCTACTCGGGCTGACCCCGGCGATGCGGCGTCGGCTGGCCCAGCACGGCGGCGCGACGGTACGGGCGCTCGCCCGCCCGCGCGTGGCCCTCCCGATCTGGCTCGCCGCCTGGTACGGGATTCACCTCGCTCCGGTCTACGACTTCGCGCTCCACCACGAATGGGCGCTGAACGGCGAGCACGCGATTCTGCTCGCCGCCGGGATGCTCTTCTGGTGGCCGGTCCTCGCCCGCGAGGCGGGGCTGCTCAGCACGCCGGGCGCGCTCGCGTACCTCGGCGTGGCCTTCGCGAGCTCGGTCTTCCTCGGGCTCGCGTTCATCTTCGCGTCGACGCCCTTCTACGACTGGTACGTGGCGCAGCCGCGCCTCTGGGGCCTCTCAGCCGCCAAGGATCAGAACCTCGGCGGGATCCTCATGAACGCCGAGCAGACGATCGTGTTCCTGAGCGCCCTCGTCTACTTCCTGATGCTGCTGCTCGAGCAGGAGCATCAGGCAGAGGCCTAGCTAGATATTCGTGCACGACCTCGTCGAAGGACCCGTCGGCGGCGATCCGGCCGTCCTCGACGAGCAGGGCCCGGTTGCAGACCCGCTCGAGCAGCGGATGGTCGTGTCCGGCCGCGACGACGATCCCGCCGCGTCCGAGCAGCTCTCGTACGCGCTCCTGGACGCGCTCGCGAAACTCGTGGTCGAGCGCCTCGTGCACTTCGTCGAGGAGCAGGATGTCGGGCCGCGCCTGGTCCACGACGGCGAAGCCGAGCCGCGCGAGCATCCCTTGCGAATAGCTCGAGACCGGGCGGTCGAACGCATCGTCGAGCCCGCTTCGCTCGCTGACCGAGTCGACGTTTAGGCGGGCTTGCGCGCGCGAGAGACCGGACAGCACTCCGAGCAGGAGCGCGTTCTCGCGCCCGGTCAGCCGCGACAGCAGGCCGGCTTCGATCGAGAGCAGCGAACCGAGCTGGCCGCGGACCGAAAGCCGGCCCTCGTCGGGAATCAGGATCCCCGCGATCACGCGCAGCAGCGTCGTCTTGCCCGCGCCGCTCCGCCCGATCAGCGCCACCGCGTCGCCGCCCCGGATGTCGACGCTCAACTCGCGGAGCCCCCAGCTCTCGGTGACGCCCCGGCGCACGTGGGCGAGGGTCGGCGTTGTGACGCGATGGAGCCGGTCGAAATAGAAGCGGACGCCGACGTCCTCCGCGACAATTGCGGCCGCGCTCATGCGACGACCTTCGCGAACTGCTTCTGCTCGCGAACGTAGATGGGCAGCGTGATCGCGAGCAGCACGAGCGAGAACGCGGTCGGCACAAGTAGCTCCCACGCCGCAGGCCGCGTTCCGTAGAGGAGCACCGACCGGTAACCCTCGAAGACGCCGCTCAGGGGGTTCAGCCGCAGCAGGTCCGCGGCGCGTCCGCCGACCAGCGAGAGCGGCACGAGCCCCGGGGCCAGGAAGAAGAGCGTCCGCACGAAGCTGATCGCGAACAGGCGGAGATCCGAGAACCAGATCCCCACCAGCGACGACACGTAAGCAAGCGCGACCGCGAGCAGGATGTTGACGGCGACGACGAGCGGAAACCACAGCATGGCGAGCGTCGGCGAGACCCGGTAGACCGTCATCATCAGGACGAGCAGGAGGAAGCTCGCCGCGAACGCGACCGTTTCCGTCAGGACGGCCGAGGCCGGGATGAACGAGCGCTCGAAGCTCATGTTCAGGATGATCGAGCGCCGCAGGTCGACGGCGCCCATCGCGTTCATCACGGACATCATCAGGAGCTGGAACGGAACGACCGCGCAGGCGAGGCTCAGTCCCGGCGCGGCTCCCGGACGGTCGAGCACCACCGAGACGAGGAGCAGGTAGACGCCCACCAGGGCGAACGGGTCCAGCAGCCACTTGAACAGGCGCACGCCGCCCCGGCCGTACCGAGCCCGGAGATCCGACTCCGTCAGGGCGAGCAGCAGCTCGGCGCGACGGCGAAGCGTACGCCGGTCGCGCGAGACGCCTTCGACTTCGCGCCCGGTCGAGGCTGCCGCGGTTTCCACGCCGTGCACCGGGATACCGTAGACGCATGGCCGTCCGGCAGGAAGCAAAGCGTCAGGCGCAGGGCCCGTGGGTCGAGTGGCTCGGCCGGCTCGGGCTCGCGTCGATGGGCGTCTCGTACGGCATCGTCGCAGTGCTCGCGCTCGGGCTGGCGTTCGGCGTGGGCGGCAAGGCGACCGACAGGCAGGGAGCGCTGCAGGCGGTCGCGGGCCACCCGGTCGGCAAGCTGCTGCTGATCCTGCTGGCGATCGGGTTCGCGGGGTACGCGACCTGGCGGATCGCGGAGGCGGTGTTCAACCGGGGCGGCGAAGACGACGATGCGAAGGGCTGGATCAAGCGGCTCTCAGAGCTCGGGAAGGCCGCGATCTACGTCGGGCTGCTCGTCGAGACCCTCGGGATCCTGCTCGGCCACAAGCAGCAGGGAGGCGGCGACCAGAAGGAGCGGGGGATCACAGCCTGGCTCGTCGGCCATAGCGGCGGGAAGTGGGTCGTTGTCGCGATCGGGCTCGCCGTGGTCGGCGCGGGACTCTGGAACCTCTATCGCGCCGTGAGCGGTCAGTTCCTGAAGCACCTGAAGGAGGAGGAGTTGAAGCGCGTCGAGGAGCGCTGGGTGATCGCTGTCGCCGTCGTCGGCTACTCCGCACGCGGCGTGGTCTTCGGGCTGATCGGCGCGTTCGTCGTCCACGCGGGCTGGGTGGCCAAGCCGCGCGACGCCATCGGGCTCGACGGTGCTCTACGCAAGCTCGGCGGCGCGCCGTACGGCCCGGCGCTACTCGGCATGGTCGCGGCGGGGCTGCTCGCCTTCGGTCTGTACTGCCTCGTGCAGGCCCGCTACCGCGACGTGTAGACGCGCTGCTTGAGCGCGAGCACGTTCGCGACGTACAGCTTCGTCTCGTTGAGCATTCCGCGCTTCCGCACCGAGTACGGGCCCTGCGCGTACGCGGCGAGCGCCAGCCGTTCGTCGCCGCGGAACTCCTTGAGCAGCTGCGCGAGATAGGCGGTGCCGACCCGGACGTTGCCGGATGCGTCGTGCGGCACCGTGCTCCCGATCAGAAAGGTCTCGACGTAGCTCCACGTCTCGGCCGTCACCTGCATGATCCCGTTGGCGCCGTAGGACGACGTGAGCTGGTTGTTGTAGCCCGATTCCATCCAGCCGATCGCGCGCACGAGGCGGGGATCGACACCGTAGTGCCGTGACCACTGCGCGATCGCGCGCCCGACGTGTGCCGGCTGCCGGATCACCAGGGACGTCGTCGCGTTGCCGGCGGAGCTCTGGGTGACCGGGATCTTCAGCCGCGCGCCCGCGAGGAGGTAGCGGCTCGGATCGAGCCGGTTGGCGCGGGCGACGGCGTGCACGGTTGTGCGGTACCGCGCCGCGATCGCGGTCAGCGTCTCGCCTGGGCGCACGCGGTGGGTGGTCAGGGAGGGCTTCGCGCGCCGCGCTCCACTGAACTTCGCGAAGGCGCATGCCCTCGCCGAGCAGAGCGCCGAGGCGGTCCGTCTCCCGACGACGCCGTCCCGTTTCAGGCGCGCGAAGTGCTGGTAGCGCCGGACGGCCTTCTCCGTCGCGCGCCCGAAGTGACCGTCGACGCGTCCGGGGACGAAGCCGTGGCGCTGAAGGAGGAACTGCAGGACCGACACGTCCCAGCCGGCCATTCCGCGGTGGAGGACGCGTGTGCCGTAGAAGGGGCGCCCGAGCCGTCCGAGTGCGCTGCGGGTTGAGGGGCCGGCGAGCCCGTCGGCTTGGAGCTTCGAGCGGCGCTGGAACGCGCGCACCGCTTTGCGCGTGCCCGCGCCCTGGATCCCGTCGATCGGGCCCTTGTAAAGGCCGTGCGCTCGCAGCGCGACCTGGAGTCCCGCGATCTGGGGGTTGTAGGCGGCCGCGGGGGCCGCAAGCATCAGCCCGCCTGCGAGGACGACGAGAACCGTGAACCGACGCATGGGCGGGTCCAGTTCCGCCGGGACACGTACTTTCCTGCCCGTGGCCGCTGTCTTGCTCGCCTGCTGCTCGGCAGCGCTCTTCGGCGGGATGACAGTTGCTCTGCGGCTTGCGCTGCGGCGCAATCCGGACGCAGAGCTCGGTGCGGTTGTCACGGTCGGCGTCGCGGCTCTCGTTGCGCTCGTCGCCGCGGCCCTCGAGCCCGCTTCCCGCTCGGTCCGGCCGCGTGACCTCGCGTTCTTCGCCCTGGCGGGGTTGATTGCGCCCGGCGCCTCGCAGCTCTTCTACACCCTCGCGACCCGCGATGCCGGTGCGTCGAGGACGTCGGTCGTGGTCGGAGGAGCGCCACTTGCCGCGGTCGCCATGGCGATCCTGCTGCTCGGCGAGCCGATCGAGCTCGGGCTCGTCGCGGGCGCGCTCCTGATCGTGCTCGGCGGTCTCGCGCTGGCCGGCGAGCGGATCCGTCCCGCGGATTTCCGCGCCCGCGGTCTCGCCTTCGCGGCGGCGACCGCGCTGCTCTTTTCGACGCGCGACAACCTCGTGCGCTGGTACTCGCATGACGCACGCGCGAGCTCGGCCGCGGCCGCGGCGACCGCGCTGGTGGCGGGGACGCTCGCGATCGGCATCTTCGCGCTCCTCTCTGCCCGGCGCCGGCCGCGGAAGCGACCTCTGCGGGCCGGTGTGTTCGTGCCGGCGGGACTGCTCTTCGGGCTCTCGTACGTCTCGCTCTTCGAGGCGTACTTCCGCGGCCGGGTCAGCATCGTCTCGCCGCTCGTCGCGACCGAGTCGCTCTGGGGCGTCCTGCTCGCGGCGCTCCTGCTGCGCCGCAGCGAGCTGGTCAGCCGGCGCCTCGTCGCTGGAGCTGCGCTGATCGTCGCCGGCGGCGCCCTCATCGGCGTAGTCCGTTAGGGGGAGCCGCGTGGCGGTCGGGCCGCCGATATGCGAGGCATGAGCATCGAAGACGAGTACGGCAGCCGTCCGTCGCGACTCCTCCCTGTGCTGGGCGCTTTGGTCGCCTGCCTCGGGCTGGCCGCGCTCGGGCTCGCGGTGCTCGCCTACGGCAGCTCACGGCAGCGCGCCGCCGAGGTGCGCGACCTCCGCGGCCAGCTCTCCGGCCTGCAAGAGCGGATGTCCACGCTCTCGAGCAGCAACTCCGCGCTCGCGAGTCGCGTCAAGCAGACCGACAAGCAGCTCAAGCGCAAGGACGCCGGAATCGCCCCGCTCGCGGCGCGCGTGCTCAAGAGTGTCTTCACCGTCCAGACGGACGAAGGCTGGTTCGGCGCCGGCTTCGTCGCGTGGTCAGACGACACCGGGACGTACGTCCTCACGGCCAACCACGTCGTCGCGCATGCCGCCGACCCCCACGTGACGCTCGCTCGCAAGGGCGGCACGTGGGACGGCTCGATCGTGGCCACGGACAAGGAGAACGACATCGCCCTTGTGCGCGTCCAGGGCCGTCCGGCGACGGCCGACCCGCTCTGGAACTCGAACGTGCCGCCGCCGACGCCGCGCGCCGGGGACGAGCTATTGCTCGTCGGCAGTCCGTTCGGGCTCGAAGGGACGGTCACGACCGGGATCGTCAGCCGCGTGACCAAGAAGGCGATCCAGACCGACGCGGCGGCGAATCCCGGGAACTCGGGCGGGCCGGCGCTCGACAAGCAGGGCCGGATCGTCGGCGTCCTCGTCTCGGGGGCCGGCGAGAATATCAATTTCGTCGTGCCGATCGCCCGCGTGTGCGTCAAACTGCGCCGGTGCGGCTGAGCTCAGCGTTCCTCACCCTCGCCGGCGCGCTCTTCCTCGTCATGGGAGCGTCGGCCGCCTCGCCGAACAGCTTCCGCCTGCCCTCGGGGAACATCGGCTGCATCTACTCCGTCGGCTCGCTGCGGTGCGACGTTCGCTCCGGGCTGAGACCCGAGCCGAAGCGAGCCTGCGAGCTCGACTGGACCGGCATCGTGTTCCCAACGGCCGGGAAGCCGCAGCCGGAGTGCGCCGGCGACACGGCGATCGACTCGCGCGCGCGTGTGATCCCGTACGGCGGCAAATGGACTCGCGGGGGCTTCACGTGCTTCTCCCAGCGCGCCGGGCTGCGCTGCACGCGGCGCAACGGCCACGGGTTCTTCCTCTCACGATCGAGCTGGCGCGTCTATTGAGTCAGGTGCCGTCTCGGGAGAATGAGAGGCGCATGCGGGTGCCGCCGCCCTCCGGGCGTTCCGCGACGACGGTCCCGCCGTGCGCTTCGGCGACCTGCCGCACGATCGCGAGCCCGAGGCCCGAGCCCGGCTTTCCGCGCGCGCTCGGCGCTCGGTAGAAGCGGTCGAAGACGTACGGGAGGTCCGACTCCGCGATCCCCGGCCCGTGGTCGCGGACGGTCACTTCCCCGTCCTTGACCGAAACCTCGATCTCGCCGCCGGGCGGGCTCCACTTGGCGGCGTTGTCGAGCAGGTTCGAAACCGCTCGCTCGATCGTGCGGGGAGCACCGGTCACGGTCGTCTCCTCGAGCTCGGGCTTGATCGAGACGCCGGGCCGGTTGCGCTCGGCGCGCGCGATCGCGTCTGCTGTCACGAGATCCAGCCGCACGTCCTCCGGCTCGTCCGGCTGCAGATCGCCGCGCGCAAGCTCGACGAGCTCCGAGATCAGGGCGGTCATCTCGGTCAGCTGCTCGGTCACATCGCGCAGCAGCGCCTCGCGCTCATCCCGGGCCATCGACTCGTCGCGCGCTAGCACCTCGATGTTCGTCCGCAGGCTCGTCAGCGGAGTGCGGAGCTCGTGCGAGGCATCGGAGACGAGCTGGCGCTGTGCGAGCGCCGACTCCTCGAGGGCGGCGAGCATCGTGTTGAAGCTGGAGGCCAGGCGCGCGAGCTCGTCGTGGCTCGAGCCGCTGTCCTCGATGCGGCTCGTCAGGTCGCGGGTTGTCGTCACGTGCTCGGTCGCCGCCGTGAGACGGCGAACAGGGGCCAGAACGGCGCGGGCCACCACGAGGCCGAGGAGCGCCGCAAGGGCGATTCCGCCTACCACCCCGATCAGGAGGAAGGTGCGGATCCGTCGCAGGGCAGCGTCCACCTCGGACAGGTCTCGCGCGACCTGCACCGCCAGTCCGGGCTGGGTCTGCAACGTCAGCACGCGGACGTGTGTCCCGGCGAGCCTCGTGTCGAAGTACTCGTTTCGGAGCTTCCCAGCCGCCACGTCTCGGGCATGCCGAACCGGAAGCGCGTAGGGCTCGCCGGCGGGCCGGCCGACCTGGCCCGACTCGGTGACGTACTGGACGTAGCCGCCCGCGCTCCCGAACCGCGCAGGCGGAATCTCGACGACCGGGTGCCCGTCCTCGTCGATTGCCTGGTGCAGCGGGATGCTTGCGACCTGGCGGGCCCGAGACCCCAGCGCGAGGTCCACCTCGTTGCGGAGCTCGCTGCGCACGATGACGTACGCGGCGGGCGCCGCCAGCGCGATCGCCAGCGTGACGGCGGCCGTCGCCGCAAGGGTGAGCCGGAGCCGGAAGCTCATGGCTCGCGGAGGGCGTAGCCGACGCCGCGCACGGTCTGGACCAGCCGCGGCTTCCCGCCGGCCTCCGTCTTGCGGCGCAGGTACCCGATGTACACGTCGAGCGAATTCGAGCCGGGGCCGAAGTCGTAGCCCCAGACGCGTTCGAAGATCACCGATCGCGTCAGCACCTGCCGGGGGTTCAGTAGGAAGAGCTCGAGAAGCGCAAACTCGGTCCGGGTCAGCTCGATCGGCTCGCCCGCCCGCCGCACCTCCCGCGTCGAGGGATCGAGCTCGAGGTCGGCGAAGCGAAGGACCTCGACCGCCCCGTCGGCGGAGCGGCGGAGAATCGCTCGGAGCCGCGCGAACAGCTCCTCGAGCGCGAAGGGCTTCACGAGGTAGTCGTCGGCCCCCGCGTCTAGGCCGGCGACGCGGTCGGCGATCTCGTCGCGCGCGGTGAGCATCAGGATGGGCACGCGGCTCCCGGATCGTCGCAGCCGGCGCGCGACCTCCAGCCCGTCCACCTCGGGCATCAGCACGTCCAGGACGATTCCGTCCGGCTCGAGCTCGCGCGACTCCAGGCGGTAGAGCGCCTCCGAGCCGTCGCCGGCGAGCTCGACGCCGTACCCCTCGAGTTGGAGGGCACGCCGCAGCGACTCGCGCACGGCGGGCTCATCGTCGACGACGAGGATCCGCAGGGGCGCCATGGCTCTTAGGGCTTCGAGACGGCGAGCGCGAAGGTGCCGGCGCCTGACGTGCGCGCAACCCGGATCCCAACGCTGCGCTGGCCGCAGACGGTCACCGACGTCGTGGTGGCGGTCGCGTTGGCCGTCTTGACTGCGTGCCCGATGCGCGTCGTGCCGGAGAAGAGGTCGAGCGTGAGCCGGGCGGCGCGAGCGCCCTTCAGGCTGACGCGCAGCGTCCCGTCGAGCGGCGTCGCGACCGTGTACGAGCGAACGCGCGTCTTCGCCGTGACCGAGCCGGTGCGGCTCTCGGTGGTCGGAGCGGTCCACGGCGTCACGACGTCCTGCTCGAGCCGGGCGAGAGCGGTGTCGTCCGGATAGAACGCGCGGACGACGATCTCCCACGGCGACTCGGTCAGGCTCGCCTTGCGCTGGTTGAGGACGCGGTAGCTCTCGGCCCAGCCTTCGCCGGGATTGGACCGGTAATTCGGCAGCGTCTCGGAGCCGGGGAAGAACGTGGCTTGCTTCGTCTTCGCGCAGACCTGCAGGTACGACGCCCAGCGCTTTGCGCCCCAGTCCACGGCCTGCCACGGTGGGTTGACGCGGTTGGCGGCGACGTGATGGCCGTACTCGTGGGTGACGACCGCCTCGGCCGACGTATCTGAGTACGGGTCGTCCCCGGGGGCGACGAGCAGCGCGTCGCGTGGGCTGTAGCATGCCAGCGCCTGCGCGCCGCAGAGACCTTGCACTTCGGTGAGCGGGGCGAGGTAGGTGGTGATCGTCGCGAGCTCGCTGCCGTGCACGAGACCGGCGAAGAAATCGGCCCAGCGCTGGCCGACGGCAGGATCCTGAGGATAGGTGCTCGACGCGAAGACCTTCACCTGCTCTCCCGAGGGAGTCCTGTAGACGCCGCCCCAGGACGCGCTCAGGGCGATGCGGGACGCGCCTGCGGGGGTGAGCTTGGAATCCATGATCGCCCCCGCGCGGGCAATCTCCGACGTCTGCGGGCTCTGGAGGCGGGCCGTGGCCGGGGTGGCGTCGGCCGCGGTCGCCGCCGCCACTAGGGCAGCGGCGGCGGCGACGAGCAGGCGGCCGAGCGCGCGCGACCCGGAGGGCCGCGCCGCGCGGTCGAGCAACACGCGGAAGGCAGGCAGGCAATCCGCGCGCCGGTCGGAGTCGGACAGGAGGGTGGGGTTGATGTCCTGTCCCGACCCGACCATGGGCCAACGCTGCCAGAGGGCCCTAAGAGGGGGATAAGAGCGGCGTAAGAAGTTCATGAGCCGGGCGCGCGCGAGAGGCACCGGCCGCGCGCGCCGACTCACTGTATCCCCACCCTGGCGCATGTCGACCCCCCACGGCGTACCTTCTGGTCAAGGCGATGAGGCTCGGTGTCGAATACGCTCTGGTCGACGGGGACCTCGTCCGGGGAGACGTCGAAGTCGCCGACGGACGCATTGCAGCCGTCGGGCTGAACGAGCGTCCCGGCAGCGGAATCGCCGCCCCCGGCTTCGTCGACCTGCAGGTGAACGGGTTCGGCGGGGTCGACTTCTTCTCCGCCGACGCGGACGCGTACGCACGCGCCGGCGAGGCGCTTCTGCGCACCGGCGTGACGGCGTTCCAACCCACGCTGATCACGGCGCCTGCAGAGGAGCTGGAGGCTGCATTGCACGAGGTGCCCGCGTACGGCGCCGCGCCGCACGTGCTCGGCGCACACCTGGAGGGGCCGTTCCTCGCGCCCGAGCGCCTCGGCGCGCATCCCGCGAGCTCGCGGCGCGATCCCGATGTCGCGTTCCTCGAGCAGCTGCTGGCAGCCGGGCCGGTCGCGCACGTGACGCTCGCGCCCGAACTGCCCGGCGCGCTCGAGCTCGTCGATTTGCTTCGCGCGCGAGGCGTAACCGTCTCCTGTGGACACTCGAACGCGACCGCCGAGGAGGCCCGCCGCGCCTTCGACCGCGGCGCGCGCACCGTGACGCACATCTTCAACGCCATGCGGCCGTTCGAGGCCCGCGAGCCAGGCCTGGCCGGCGCCGCGCTGGCCTGCGTTGATGTCGCCGTCCAGGTCATCCTCGACGGCGTCCATCTCGCGGACGACACCGCGCGGCTCGTCTGGCGCGCCGCGGCGGGCCGGATGGCGCTCGTCACGGACGCGGTCTCCGGCGCCGGGGTGGGCGACGGCAGCTACCGCCTGGGCTCGACCGGCGTCGAGATCGAGAACCGAGTCGCCCGCCGCGCCGACGGCGTCCTCGCGGGCAGCACAGTCACGATGATCGAAGCAGTGCGGAATCTCGTCGAGCTGGGGGCCCCGGTGGCGGGAGCGCTCGCGGCGGCGAGCGAGGTCCCGGCGCGCGTCGCGGGCCGCGGCGAAGTCGGCAGGCTCGAGCCGGGAGCGGTCGCGGACGTGGTCGTGCTGGACGACTCGCTCGAGATCCAGCGCGTCCTGGCGGCCGGCGAAGACGTGCTCTAGACGAGCCTGCGTTCGAGGTACGCCGCCAGACGCGTGAGCGGGAACGAGATCACGAAGAAGACGACCATGACGGCCCCGTAGATCTCGATCGCGTGCGGCTGGCCAAGCAGACCGTTCGGCTGGGGCGCGCCGAGTCGCTCGACCGAGCGCTGCGCCGTCCCGAGGAGCTCCGCTCCGCCGAGCACGCCGGCGAGCGTCGTGTTCTGGATGATGTTCACGAGCAGACTCACACCCGGCGGCAGGAGCCGGCGTAGCGCCTGCGGCAGGATCACATACGCGTGGCGGCCGATCCAGCCAAAGCCGAGCGCGGACGCCGCCTCGTGCTGTTCGCGCGGGATCGACTGCACCGCCCCGCGGGTCGCCTCGGCGACCTGCGCGCTGCCCCACAGGGCCAGTCCGATCGATGCGCTTGTGAACGGGTCGAAGCGGAAGCGTCCGCCGAGCGACGGGAGGGCGAAGTAGATGACGAAGATCGTGACGATGATCGGCAGGCCGCGCCACACTTCGATGTAGAGGCGGATGGCCGCCTGGAGGGGGAGGAAGCGAACCGTCAGGAGCGTGCCGAGCAGCAGGCCGATCACCGCGCTCGCCACGAGCGAGACCGCGCCGATGCGGGCGGTTCCCTTCAGCCCCTCCGTCGCCATATAGCGAGCAACGGGCTCGACCCAGTCCGGCAGAAAGGCGACGAGCATCTAGCGGGTCTCCGGCAGCGCGAGCCGCGATTCGACCAGGCGGATCAGACCGGACAGGGCCCAGACGAGCGCCAGGTAGGTCACGCCGAGCGTGAAGAACGTCTCCCGCGTCTGCAGCGTCAGCGCGTTGATCTGCAGCGCCGTCGTGGTCAGCTCGGGATAGGCGATCACGTACAGGAGCGCCGTGTTCTTCAGGACGGAGATGTACGTGTTGATCGTCGCGGGCACCGCGATCCGGCCACCGATCGGCAGGGTGACGTTGAAGAAGGTCGCGAGCCGGCTGAACCCGAGCGCCAGGCCGGCCTCCCGGAACCGGTACGGCACGGCCTCGAACCCCGCCCGCCAGTTCTCAGTGTTGAACGCCCCGCCCCAGATCATCACGGCGAGCCAGGCGACCGTGAACGTCTGGAGCCTCACGCCGAGCTCGGGCAGCGCGAAGAAGAGGAAGAAGATCTGGACGAGGATCGGCGTATTGCGGATCACCTCGACGTAGACCGCGGCCAGCTGAGACACCACGGGGATGCGATGGGCACGGGCGGCGCCGAGGATCGCGCCGATGAAGAAGGCGCCGACGATCGCGATCGCAGAGACTTCGAGCGTTCGGAAGAGCGCGTGCAGGAGCACGTCCCAGTTGTCCTCGAGGAACTTCCGGATCTGGAACGTGACCGCGAGCATGGCCGGCTAGGCGATCAGGAGCGGCCGCGCCGGGCGCGACCGCTCCAGATCGGCCTTGCTACGGGCACACCGCCGACGGATCGCCCGACGTGTAACCGAAGTTCTGCTTCGGACGCAGGACGTTCTTCGAGAAGATCGGGATGAACCGATTGGCCACGTTGTTCTTCAGGATCTTCACGAACTGATCTCGCTTGCGCATGATCTCGAGCCGCGAGTCGACCCACTTCTTCATCGCGACGTTGCCCTGCTTGATGCCGATCCCGTACGGCAGCGCGAGGAACGAGTCCGGCGCGAGCTTGTAGCGCGGATCGGCCGTGGCGATGCCGAGCAGGACGGTGTCGTCGAACATCAGCGTGTCGGCGCGACCCTGCTCGAATGCGAGCCGGGCGTTGGTGAAGTTGTCGAACACGCTCAGCTTCGCGCCGGTGAAGCACTTCCGCACCCATCGGTCGTAGATCGAGCCGCTCGTCGTCGCGACCGCCTTGCCGTTCAGATCGGCGACACTCGAGATCGACGAGTTGTTCGGGACGAGCATCCGCCCCGTCGCCTTGTAGTAGGCCCGCGAGAAGTCGATCCGGGTGTCTCGATCGGGCGTGTAGGTGAAGGTCGCGATCACGAGGTCCGCGCGGTCGTTCGTCAGCAGAGGCTCACGCGTCGGTGTCGGCGCGCAGGTGAAGCTCACGCGGTCTTCCCGGCCGAACGCAAAGCGGGAGAACCACTTTGCGATCTCCACGTCGACGCCGGCGTTGCGTCCCTTCACGTCGATGTAGCCGAACGGCGGCGCGTCGCACTTCACGCCGATGATCCACCGCTTGCGCGCCTTGACCTCGGCCGGAAGCGGCGGCAGCTTCGCCTTGGCCTGCCTCAGGTTCGCAGCCGCGGACGAGGGCCCGCTGCTCGAAGTCGCTGCGGCGCCGAGCGCTGCCAGCGCCGCCGCCGTGACCACGGCGAGCGCCATGGCAAAGATCACCTTTCTCATTCAACCCCTCCTTCTTCGATGGTCAGCTCTTCGAGCGAATCCGGGAGCTGGAGCGTCCGGCGCAGGAAACGCCGCGTCCGCTCCTCCTTCGGGCTGTCCAGGACGTCGGTCGGCGTGCCCTGCTCCACGATCCGACCCCCGTCCATGAAGACCACGCGATCGCCCACCTCGCGCGCAAATTGCATCTCGTGCGTGACCACGAGCATCGTCATGCCGCCGAGCGCGAGGTCGCGCATCACGACGAGCACCTCGCCGACGAGCTCCGGGTCGAGCGCCGACGTGACCTCGTCGAAGAGCATCACGTGCGGCTCCATCATCAGCGCGCGGGCAATCGCCACCCGCTGCTGCTGGCCGCCGGAGAGCTGGTGCGGATGCTGGTCCGCCTTCTCGGCGAGCCCGACGCGCTCGAGCAGCGCACGCGCGCGCTCCTCGGCCTGCTCTCGCGGCTGCTTGCGGATCCGCCGTGCCGCGAGCGTCAGGTTGTCGATCACCTTCAAGTGCGGAAAGAGATTGAACTGCTGGAAGACGATCCCGATTCGCTGCCTGACGGCCGAGACGTTCGTCCCGCGGCGAGTGATCTCCTCGCCCTCGAGGAAGATCCGGCCCGAGTCGAGCGGCTCGAGCAGGTTGATGCAGCGCAGGAGCGTGCTCTTGCCGCTACCGCTTGCGCCGATGACGACGAGCGTCTCGCGCGGCGCGACGTCCAGGTCGATCCCGTCGAGGACGAGGTTATCCCCGAAGCTCTTGCGCACGTCTTCGAGCCGCACCACGGAGGAGGCGGCGGTCTCGGCTCCCGTCAAGGCCGCTGTCTCCGCGTGCACCCCTTGGAGTCAAGGAGACGGAGCAGGCGAAGTCAAGCGACGCGCGCGTCGAGCAGATCGACCGTCGTGACCTGCTCGGTGAGGAGCGTGCTGAACGGCAGTCGTGACGACTTCACCAGCCGGTAGCCGTGGGCGTAGGTGGGGACGTAGATTCCCCAGACCGGGTGGGTTGCAAAGGCGACTGACTTGCGCGCCCGATGCTCCTCGGTAAGCGTCCAGCGCTGGAGGTACGAGACGGCCTGCTCCTCGCTCCAGCCCTCCTCGGCCACGAAATACGCAGTGTTTCCCGGGACGTCGTCCAGCTCGTGGTAGGCGTGCTCGACCGCTCGGGCTGTGTCCACGTCGAAGGCGACGCCGAGAGGTCGAAGGAGCTCGGCCGCCTGGGCGAACCAGTCCTCCCCGAGCGCCTGTTCGAGCGCGTTCTGCGCGATGCCCTCCGAGACCACGCACTCGGGCGTGTGGATGAGGAGGATCGAGGACTCGACCCGCCCCAGCTCCTGAACGAGGCGCGCTTCCTTGCATGCGTGCTCGGTGTGGTGGCCGGGATATCCCTCGTGCGCGACGAGCCCGGCGAACACGTACGAGCGGGACGGAAGATCGGTGTTGATCTCGATCCGACTCTTACAGTCGCCCAGGTACCAGTTGTAGGCGGACCAGGGCTCGTCGGTGACGGTCACGGCGTCGATGCGCTCGCCGTCCGGGAGCTCGACGAGCTTCGACGTCTCAGCCCGAAGCTGCTTGGCCAGCACGTCGAACGCGGGCACGACCTTCTCGGCCGGCATCTCCTGCGACCGGTTCCAGGCCTGCAGGCGCTCGGCGAGATCCCCGTCGCCGGGAAGCGCCGCGTCGAGCTGTTCATGGGCCGCTGCGAATCGTTCTTCCGGGGCAGGCTCGATGTCGAGGCCGTAGCAACGCCGGACGGCGTCGCGCCACGCAACGTCCCGGCCGGAGACGAGCTCCGCCACGCAGGCGAGCCCGGTCACCTGGCCCGCGAGCCAGCTTTGTCGCTGCGGGTCCTCGTCCCAGCCCTCGACGTCCGCGAGCAGCGCCGCGGCCTCGTCGCCGAGCGCCTCCGGCGCGGTCGGTTCCTCAGCGTCGACCTCGTCTTTCAGCTCTGGCGGGCCGAAGTAGCCGTCGACGAGCTCGTCCAGGTGCTTGCCCAGGCGGAGGCCCAGTTGGACGTACCGCTCCGGGATCGAGCTCACGGGGGAAACCCTACGGCCTCAGTCGTTCGAGGGCTCCGGCTGAGTGCGGACATGTCTAGGCGAAATCCAGCCTTCGCCTCTACACTCCCGAAATGAGCACCTGGACGGACTTTGTCCAAGGCAGCCACGCTGGGCACGCGGTTCAGGTCTACGCGGATCTCGACGAGCTCGCTGGATCTGTCGCCGCCTACCTGTCTGCCGGGTTCGAGAACGGAGAGCCCGCCGTCCTCGTGGCGACCCGCGAGCACGTCGCCCGGTTTGCGGAGAAGCTCGCCGCGGCCGGTTGGGACGAACGGAAGGTCCAGGCTGACCGGCTACTCGTCCTCGTCGATGCGGACGCCACGCTAGCCGAGTTCATGGACGGCGACCGGCCTTCGGCGCCTGCTTTCGAGGCTGTCATCGGCACACTGCTGGATCGCGTCGCGGAGCGTTTCCCGCAGGCGCCGATCCGCGTGTTCGGGGAGATGGTCGACCTCCTGGCCGCGCGCGGGCAGACCGAGGTGGCGGTCCAGCTCGAGCAGCTCTGGAACGAGCTCGCACGCCGGCGGAGCTTCTCGCTGCTTTGCGGCTATCGGCTGGACGTGTTCGATCGCGCCACCCAGACCGGCCTGCTGCCCGACGTGTGCGCCGAGCACTCCCACGTCCTGCCTGCGGCCGATCCCGAGCGGCTCTCGAGAGCGGTCGACCTCGCCCTAGACGAAGTGCTCGGCCCAACCGACGCGGGCAAGGTCTATCTGCTCGTCGGCGAGCGCATCCGCGAGGCGCGCGTGCCGGTCGCCCAGCTCGTCCTCATGTGGGTCAGCGCCAACATGCCCGGTCTCGCCGACCGGATTCTCGCCTCGGCCCGCACGCACTACCTCGCCACAGCTACTTCGTAAGCGCCGGCGGCTCGATCCGCACCTTGCGGTTGTACGCGAGGTAGCGATGTCGCATGAAGTGCGCGGGGGCGGTCATGCGCAGCTCGAGCGGCAGGGCCGTTCGGCGGTCGAACGTGGCGGTGAACCAGGCTGGGACGACTGGATCGACCCATGACACGGTGAGCTTGCGGGTCGTTTCCGCGAGCACGTGTGCGTTGGCGATCCGAGTGCCCCAGGGCGCGGTCGGCTGGGGGAGCAGCGTCGTCGCGGAGGGCGTCCAGGGAGCGCCGGGCTTCGGCCGGTCCCAGCGCCGGGTCCCGATGACGATGCCGCCGGGCCCGTTCCGAATCTCGTATTCCAGCCGGTCGGGGGCGGCGAGCTGCCACGTGGTGAGGATCGAATGGCCCGGCCCGGACGAGAGGCGCTCGACGAGCAGGACGCTCCGCAGCCGGCGGAAGGCTCGCGTTGCCCGACCGAGAAAGGCCCGGCCCTCGGCTGGCGGCCACTGACCGGCGACCGGGAACACGATCGTTCGGGGCGAGTCGGCGCCGGTCACCTTCACTGTGAGTTCCGTCGGCGTGGCGACGGGAAGCGTCGCGGAGTAGCACCCGTGTCCGCAGGGTCGGGCGGCGCGCGTCGCACCGCTCGCCATGAGCTTGACCCCGAGCCCATCGACGCCGCGGCCCGACTGTCCGATGATCGTCGCCGTGACTCCGAGAGGTCGTCCGGGGCGAACGGCGAGAGCGATCGCGAGCTCGCGCGACTCCTGCGCCAGCACGACCGAGCCGGCGGGCGGTACGGGCGCCTGCGCGACTTCGCGAGGACGGGGCGGCGCGTGGCCGCCGCCGCATCCGACCGCGACGACTGGGGCGATCAGCAGGAGGAGACGAAGGCGCACGCCCACCATGCTGCACGGACTACGCGGGCCCGCGCGGCCAGACCGCCCGGACCCGCGCGCCAGAGCTTCCTAGGTGGCCTTGAGCGTGCCCTTCATCCCTGCGGCCGCATGGCCGGGGACGGTGCACACGTATGCCTTCGAGCCCTTGGTCAGCGTGACCGTGAGCGTGCCCGACTTGCCCTTGCCGATCATCTTCGACTTCTTGCCCGAGATCTTGAAGTCGTGGCTCAGCGAGCCCTTGTTCACGAGCTTGAAGGTGACCGTACCGTGGGGAACGATCTTCTTGGAGAGCGTGAACTTGAACTCCTTCATGGTCACGGTGACCGTTGTTGCCTGCTGCGCGCTTGCGTTCGGCGAGGCGAGCGGCGCATAGAGGAGCGCGACTGCCGCGGCGACCAACGCAAGCATGAGCGAACGAGCCTTCATAATTTGACCCTCTCGTCGGAGAACTTGTGAATAGGCGTCGGCGCCGAAGCGCCGCCGCGCGATTGTTACCAGAGTAGCCCTACATTGGCGAGCCTGAACGTCGCCTTACCGTCCCAAAACGTGCCTAGCGAGGAAGACGAATGCGGAGCAGACCCTGCGGTGCCTGCGGGCGCGGCGTCGAGGGGAAGATTCCCGGCGTCACGGGGCGGCCCGGCCCGGCGACCGCGCGCGAGAACGTCTGCCGCTGATCCATCCAGAACGCCACGGTCTTCCCGCGCACCGACGCCGGCAGGATCATCCGGAAACGGCCCTGGCCGTCGGGCCACGTGGCCGACACGGGGCGGACGGTCTTGTCGCCGCGCGCGACACCGATCATCAAGCCGTCGTAGACGCCGCCTTCGTACGAGGTCGTGTCGGGCACCGCCAGCGCTCCCGACGCCGGCAGGCGGATGTCCATGATCGCGCTGCGCAGCCGCTTGAACGAGACGCTCTTGCCCGTGGCAAAGGCGTACGAGGTATCCCCGAGCGCGACCTGGACGTTCATCGGCACCGGATCGGCCTCGTTCTGGTCGGAGGCGGTGAAGAACGACGTGTAGTTGCCCTGGGAGTCGCTCGGCTGCGAGAACGTCCAGAAGCTTCGGTCGAGCGTGCGTGTGACGACGCTGGCGCCGTCAACCGGCTGGCCGCTCGCGTCGGTGATCCTGCCGGACAGCCGGTACGTGAAGAGGACGACGGGCGGCGGTGGCGTTCCGCGGGCGAAGGTCGCGCGGCCTGTGACGAGGACGGTGCCGTTCGCGAGTCGCTTCGCGCTCACGTCGCGGAGCCGGTACGCGGAGTTGATCCCGCCGTTCGCGCGCAGGACGGCCGTGCGCTGGCCCTCGGTGAGCCGGCGACCGTGCACGGTTGCGGTCGCGGCGGAGACCACGCCCACGATGTGCCGGCGCGGGGTCGTCACGTCGGCGCGGTAGCGGAACCGTCCGGCCGAGTCGGTCAGGCCGGGCACGACGTAGCGGTCGACGCGGATCCGCGCGCCCTTGACCGGAGCGCCGCGCAGGAGCAGCCGTCCCGTCGCGATCTGCTCGTTCGAGCCCGAGGACTGCCAGCGGCGGACGTTGAGCTGCGTATCGGCGACGATCCGGGCCGAGGACGAGCCTTTCGCCCGCACCGTGGCCCGCCGCACCGTCGTCGTCGGCGCGCCGGTCAGCACCGAGGAGGGAGCCGCCTCGGCGGGCACCGTGCCCCCGATGCGCGCTGCGGGAAGCGGCGGCGGTGGGGATTGCTGCTTCGCGCCGTCGAGGGCGAAGACCTGGAGCTTCGACGCCGTGCCACCGCCGGACGACGTTGGAGTCCCGCCGACGGTGACCGCGATGTACTCCTTGCCGCCGACCGAGTAGACGGATGGCCCGGCCGCGATCTGGTTCCCGGTCTGGAATGTCCAGAGCACCTTGCCGGTGCGCGTCTCGAACGCGCGCAGGACGCCGTCGCCGCCGCCCGCGAACGAGACGCCGCTCGCGGTCGTGGTCACGCCTCCACGCTCGGGCTCGGGCGTACGGAACTTCCAGACGCGGCGGCCGGTGTTGACGTCGATCGCGCTGATCGATCCGTGGTCGCGGAAGCCCTTGAGGATCGACCCGAAGTCGCCATTCGCAAGCCCGAGGAAGACGTCGCCGATCAGCTTGTGCTTCTTCTGCGTCGGCGTGAGCTTCTTCTGGACGAGCACCCCGGCCGTCTCGGAGGCGGCGTTCAGGAGGTAGTTCGTCCTCGGGTCGTACGACGCGGGCGAGTAGTTGAGCCCGCCCAGCGTGGACGGGAAGATCGCGACGGGCTCGCCCGGCTTCAGCGAGGGATGCTCGACGCGGTCGATCACCTTGATGCGCTGGTAGATCGGCCGTCCGGTCCGGGCCTCGTAGGCGAACCAGACGCCCTCCATCGTCGCGACCGAGACGATCCGGCGCCGCTTGCCTCCGACCTTGGCCGTGTAGACCAGCGGGGGCTGCGCAGTGTCATACGCCCATTCGTTATGTCCCATCTGCTGCTGCCACCACTTCTGACGACCGGTCGCGAGGTCGAGGGCGATCAGCGAGTCGGTGCGTGGCGCCGGCCCGGGCCGGAGGCTGGGGAAGTAGAGCGGCGTCCCGGATCCAGTGCCGAAGTAGACCGTGTTCGTGGTCGTGTCGGCCGTCACCGGCGTCCAGACCGCGCCGCCGCCGACTAGCCGCCCGCGGCTCCGCCACTGCTGTTGCGCGGGCGGGATCGTCCAGTACGGGTTCGCCCAAGCGGGAGTAAGGTCGGTGCGCCAGCCCATCACGAAGCCGCGGATCCCGTACTCCGAGCCGGCCGCGCCCATCAGCACGATCCCCTTGGCGCAGATCGGCGCGCTCGTCTGCTCGTACCCGTAGTTCGCGGATGCGCCGGGCACCGCGGAGGCGACCGCGACCTTCTTCAGCAGGCGCCCGGTGCGCGCGTCGAGTGAGACGAGCTGCATGTCGAGCGTGGCGAGGAAGAGCCGTCCGCTGCAGTAGGCGACGCCGCGGTTCGCCCGGATCCCGAAGTTCGCGAAGAGCGCGGTGTTCGACGGCTTGTAGCGCCACAGGACCTTTCCGCTCGTCCCGTCGACGGCGAAGACGTTGTTGTCGGCGGTGGTCACGTAGATCGTCCCGTTCACGACGACCGGAAACGCCTGCTGACCGCGCAGGATCGCCGGGTCGATCGTGCGGAAGTCGACCGTGAAGACCCGGCCGAGGCGGTCGATGTTGCCCGCGTTGATCTGGGCCAGCGGCGAGTGGCGCGTCTGGTCGGTCGTGCGCCCGAAGCCGAGCCAGTCGCCGCCTCCCGCCGATACGGCTGTACCGACGACGGCAGCCAGGCTCACAGCCGCGGCGAGCGTGAAGAGCGAGACGAGCTTTCTATGCGGGAGCCGAGAAATCGATATCGAGTGTAGGCCGTTTCGCCGAGCCGGTACCAACCCGGGCGCGCGTCAGACGTTCCTGCGTCGCAGGACGAACAGCAGGGGCACGAGCGCCGCGGCCGCCACGTACGGAGCGAGCGGCGTCGTTCGAAGCTCGCGTCCGCGCGCAGTCGTCGGCCCGGTGCCGAGCGCGGACCGCGCGAACGCCGCCGCCGCGCCCAGCTCGCTCTCGGCGAACGCGCGCCCGCCGGTCGCGGCCGCGAGCGCCTCCAAGGCCGGCCCGCTCTCCGGGTCCGGCCTGTACGACTCGGGCTGACCCGAGGGCCCGAACACGCGCTCGTTCTCGGCCCAGAAGCGCACCAGGACGAGGGAGACACCGGGACCGTTGCGCAGCGCCCGCGCGATCGCTGCCGTGCTGAACGACTGCGATTCGCCGTCCGTCAGGACGACGAGCAGCCGCTTGCGCACGCCGGGCGTGAAGTAACCCTGCGTGGCCACGTCGGCGAGGGGTGCGAGCGTGCTCGCGTTGACGGCGATGCTCTGGGGCGGAGGCTGCTCGATCCCGACGTGCTGAACGGTCGACGCGAACGCGGCGGCG
Source organism: Thermoleophilia bacterium (assembly GCA_040005095.1). Taxonomy (GTDB): domain Bacteria; phylum Actinomycetota; class Thermoleophilia; order Gaiellales; family Gaiellaceae; genus UBA5186. Next base: position 41,599 of record JBDTZN010000008.1, read on the forward strand.
TCGCCGGCCGGGAACAGATCCGGCAAGACCCGGTCGGTCAGCGTGGCGACGCCTGACGGAATCTCGGTGAGCCCGGAATGCAGCCGGAGTGCAGCGTCCTTCGCCCGAGCGAGGCGCGAGCGGCCGCGTGGGTCGGTCGAGGCGCTCATCGAGCGCGAGATGTCGAGCACGAAGAGCGCCTGCGCGTCGGTGCGAAGGCGCGTTCCATGCGGCGTGCGAACCGCCGGTTGCGACGCGGCGACCCCGAGCAGGAGAGGGACGGCTGCGAGTGCCGCGACGATCGTGCGCCAGTCCTGGACGCCCGGCGCTGCGAGCCGGAGCAGCTCGCGCGCCCGTGCGACCCGCCGCTCAGCGAGCAGCAGCGCGGCGATCGGCACGACGATCCCGAGGGCCACGAGTCCGCCCGCCGGCGAGAGGAACGTGAGCGCGCCGACCATCAGTACCCCCGGCCCGGCGTTCCGCCGCCCGCCCCGCGCTGCCCGGTTCCGCGAGTGCCCGGCGACGGCCCGGTGCTAGAGCGGTGGCTCCGTGCCCGCACCAGGCGCAGGACGAGCTCAAGGTTGTGCTTCGCGGAATCGTTGTTCCGGTCGAGCCGGATCGCGGTCTCGAAGGCCGCGATGCTGCGCTCGACCGGCGAGGCGCGTCCGCCTGCACCACCCGACGTGGAGTCGGAGAAGGCCAGCACGCCCAGCAGGTCCTGGGCCTGCGACGCTTGCGCGCCTGCGCTCTCCTCCGCGGCCAGCGCGAGCGCCACCTCCGCATCGCTGCGGGCGCGGCGGGCGAAGCCGGGCTCGACCGCTGCCCGAGCGCTGGGCGCTCGGCGGAAGAGCACCATGCCCTGCCGCAGCTGGCGATCGTCGTCGACGGCCAGCAGGCGGTGGGAGAATGGGAGCAGCTCGCCTGCGCGCCACGAGGGGCTGGCGCCCGCGCGGAACGCCAGGTCGTCGGCGCGCATCGTCGAGCGCCAGCGGACGACGTCGACGGCGACGAGCACCAGTGCGGCCGCGAGCACGATGGCCGCCCCCGCGGCCACGAGGCGGGTCGCCCTCATCCGAGCCCTCCGTCAGCCGTCCGCACGGGCGACCAGGTGAGCCGCGCGGACACGAGCTCGTTCACGGCGAGCAGCAAGACCAGTCCGAGCGCGACAGCGACGAGCCAGCCGGGGAAGGAGGCTGCCGAGGATCCACGCGTCTGCTCGCTGCCGAGGCGCGCCCGCGAGAACGAGCCCGAGGAGCCGACGAACCGGCGGAAGAGGCGCTCGTCCTCCGCCGAGGGGTTGAGTCCGACGACGCTGAGCGGAATGCCCTCGCGCCGGTACGCGAGTGCGAGCCCGGTCAGTGCGGGCAGGTCGTTCGGCTCGTCGTCGAGGTCGCTGACGAGGAGCACCGCAGGCCGTGCGCGACGGTGGGCGATCAGGATCGAGCGAGCGAGCTCGAGCCCCGACGAGATCCGCGTTCCCGCGCTGAACGACTTCGTCCACGGGTTGACGGGGAACGTCGGCGCGACACCCGGCCGCAGTTGCGGCGGCAGCGTGAAGAAGCGAACTACCGGCCTCAGCGCGCTGGCAGGAGAGCCCGGCGGGAGGGCCTCATACGCCGTGTCCGAGAAGATGATGAGCCCGTAGCGCCCGCGGCTCGACGCGAGCTCGTTGAGCGTCTGCCCGATCCGCGAGTACGTGTCGGACGAAATGCTCGCCGAGAGGTCGAGCACGACGATCCCGTTCGAACGCTCGGGCAGGAATCGCACCTCCTGCGTGTTCGGATGACGCCCGAGGAGGATCGCGGCCGCGGCGAGACCGACGAGCGCGACCGCGGCGGCCAGGCGGATCGCGGCGGTCCGGTGAGCCGCGGCGGCGAGCGGAGCAGTGTCCGCGAGCGGAATCGCATCCTTGTGCATCGGGCGTAGCCACTGCATCGGGCGTAGCCAATTCATCGCGCCGAGACCTCCCGCTCGACCTCGTCGGCCAGCGCTCCCACCCGGTCGGGATCGGGGCGGCCGCGCGACCAGGCGAGTTGCTCGGCCTCGGCGGCGAGGCGATCCGCCTCCGAATCCTTGCCTGCGAGCACGCGGGCGAGCAGGGCGAGCGCCTTCCGCCGGTCGTCCGGATTCCGGCGCATCGACTCTCGCGCCAGCGCGAGCGCAAGCCCGAGGCGCGAGGGCGCGCTCGCGCGCGTGTGACTCATGCGTGTCCAGCGCGCGTACTCCCCGCCGACGAGCGCGAGCGCGCCGAGGCCGAGCGCGGCAGCGCAGGCGAGGAGGAGCGCGATGAGCTTCCCGGGCGAGACTCGGTAGGACACCGCCGGGACGGCGAGCTGGTTGCGCCATCCGAGCGGCGTTGTCCTCAGCTCGCTGTCGTCGACGCGCGGGGCAAGGGCGAGCCGGGGCCAGGACTCCCGGACGACGATCTCGCGGCCGTGGCGCAGCCGCGCTCGCACGACGACGAGCGGCAGGACGATCCGCCGGATCTCGGGGCCGGGGACGCACTCCGAAGAGAGGCACGAAATCGAGAAGCGGTAGCCGAGCGCGACGATGCTCCCCGAGCGCGTGGAGGAGCGCAGCGGCACGCTGGTCGCGGCGTAGGGGACGAAATCCGTCTCGACCCGGACGCTGGCCGGATCGACGCGTGCCGAGTCGACGAGCACCTCTGTCCCGGCTGTGAGGAGATCGCCGAAGAACGCCGGGCTCGGCGAGATCGAGGTCGCGACGGAGAGCTGCTGCGCAGGCGATGCGGCTGTCGCCGCGACCGGGCCGACGAGCGCGGCGACGCATGCGATGATGAGCACTCGGCGCCTCAACGGGCCCGCCTCCTCGCCTTCTTGCGCAGCTCTGCCCAGGAGAGGAGCTCGCGGTCGATCGCAACGGGGTCGCTCGTCCCGATCAGGATCGGGTCGAGACCGAGCCGCACGAGGTCGGCGAGCGTCGTGCGCAGGCGGCTTTCGTGGGCGGCGCGGCGAGCGCGCGCCTCGCTCGCCGAGAGCCTGGCCTCGACCACGCGCCCCGTCCGCGGGTCCGCAAACGGCACGACCACCGAGGGCAGCTCCGGAAAGCTCTGCTCCCAGACCGGATCCTGGATCACGACCGGTACGACGTCCCAGCGCAGCGCGAGCACGCGCAGCCAGAGTGCGGGATCGGGCGGCGCGAGGAAGTCCGACAGGACGAAGACGAAGCTGCCGCCGGGCAGGTCGGCCCGCCTGCGCAGGAGCTGCGACAGCCCGCGCTCGAGCGTGTCCTCGGGAGCGTCGAACCCCGGTGCCGACGCGATCCGGTCCATCAGCTCCCAGCGTCCGCGGCCGCTGCGCGGCGCCAGCCAGTACGGCTCGCCTCCCGACTCGTCCAGGTATCCGACCTCTCCGCGGGCGACGAGCGCGCTCAGGATCACCGCCTCCGCGACCGCCGCGAGCGCGGACGGCTTGGACAGCCACGGTGTCGAAGCGTCGTACAAGCTCATCGAGGGACGCCTGTCGCTCAGGACGACGACCCGAGGCGCCTCGTCCTCGTAATGCTCGCGGATGACGAACTCCCCCTGTCCGCGCGCCGACGAGAGCCGCGCGGAGGCGTGCCAGTCGATCGCGCTGACGGGGTCGCCCGGCTGGTAGCGGCGCGACCCGGCGACGTCCGAGCCAGGGCCGCGACGGACGCTCGGCTGCTCCCCGAACGGGAGGCCGGTCACACGCCAGCGCGGCACGAGGGGGAACGGGTGCCGGCCGGGCGGCCTCACTCCCGTGCGGGTTGCTCGAGCGCCGGCCGGGCCCCGTCCCAGTCGGGCTCCGGCGGCGGGGCGAGCTCGAAGCAGGCGGCGCGGATGAGGGCGAGCGCCTCGTCGGCCGTGAGGTTGCGCGTCTCGGCGAGGAAGCTCGGGGTCAGGAGCAGACGGTGGCCGATCACCGGCAGGAACAGGCGCTCGACGTCGTCCGCGGTCACGTAGTCGCGGCCGTGCAGGAGCGCCCAGGCGCGAGCGGTGCGGTCGAGCGCGAGGCTGCCGCGGACGGAGGCGCCGATCTCGACCGCCTCGACCTCACGCGTCGCGCGCACTAGCGCCACGATCCAGCGTTCGAGCAGCTCGGCGACGTACACGTCCTCGACGGCGGCCTGCAACGCTTGGACGTCTTCGGTGGACACCGCCGCGACGAGATCGCCGAGCGGGTGGCCGTGGCGCTGCTCGCGCATGATCAGCAGCTCGTCGTCGGCGTCGGGATAGCCGAGCGCGATCTTCACGAAGAAGCGGTCGAGCTGTGCCTCCGGGAGCGGGAAGGTGCCCTCCTGCTCGATCGGGTTCTCGGTGGCGAGCAGCAGGAACGGCGACGGCAGGGAGCGCGTCACCCCGTCGACCGTGACCTGGCGCTCGGCCATCGCCTCGAGCAGCGCCGACTGCGTCTTCGGCATCGCCCGGTTGATCTCGTCCACGAGGACGACGTTGGCGAAGATCGGGCCGGGCCGGAACTCGAAGTCCCGGGTCTTCTGGTTGTAGACCGACAGGCCGGTCGCGTCGGTCGGCTGCAGGTCGGGCGTGCACTGGATGCGGTTCGAGACCGCGCCCTCGATGCTCGCCGCGATCGCGCGGGCGAGCACGGTCTTCGCCGTTCCGGGCACGTCCTCGAACAGCACGTGCCCGCCGCACGCGAGGGCGGCGAGGACGAGCCTGATCTCGTCGCGCTTGCCGTGGACGACCGTCTCGGTGTTCGCGAGCAGGCGCTCGGCGATCGCGACGGCGCGCTCGAACCGGCCGCCGGCGGGCTGCTCCTCGATCTCAGACGCGGTCACTCCGGCCAATCCTAAGGACGACGCGGCCGACGTCTCAGTTGATCGTGAAGATCCCCCTCATCCCAGGCTTCGAACGATCGGCCGGAAGTTGGCTAGAGAAGGGAAGAGCACCGCGGTAATCGAGGAAGAGCAGGAGGATCTTCTGCACATTCGGCTTGAGCGTGCGAGTGAACCCTGTTTGCAGGCCGGTCCCGGGCTTGCTCTTACCGAGCGAAAAGCCGTGCGTCTTGGTGCCGGCGTTGCGCACGATGAAGCGGGCGTAGTCACCGCGCGCCGCAGTGAGCCGATCAAGGACGATCCGCGTATCCGTAATCTTGACGTGGATGTCCACGAGTGGCGGGGGCTCCGTCGTCCGAGGCTGCGCGACGCCCTGCGCACGAACTGTTGCGTGCGCCGCCGGGATGAGCGCGAAGGCTGCGAGCGCGGCCAGAAAGAGGATCCTCGACTTCACGCCGCTAGGGTAGCAACCGCCCTGTGTTTTTGATGCCAGCACGGAGCGTCTGCGTCGCGGCCGGGGCGGCGTTCGTCGCGGGCCTCGTCTGCAGCTGCGGAGCTCAGTCGGAGCCGGGCACGTGGACGCTTCCGAACGGGGATCTCGCGGGGACGCGCGCTGCCGCCAGTTCGTCGATTCGGGCGAGCAACGTGGAGCGCCTTCGGGTCCGCTGGAGGTTCCGTTTCACCGCGAAGCCGAGCTTCTCCGGAGTCTTCGCGTCGACCCCGGTGGCCGATCGCGACACGGTGTACGTGCAGGACCTCCGCAGCAACGTCTTCGCGCTCGACCGATCCACCGGCGCTCTGCGGTGGGAACGGCGCTACCGGTCGCGGAACGACGGTCCGAATGGGCTCGCCGTCCACGACCGGCGCGTTTACGGCGCGACCGACGCCGACGCATTCGCGCTCTCCGCCTCAACCGGCAGGGAGCTCTGGCGCCAGCATCTCTCGAGCCCCACCGAGCAGTTCGTCGACATCGCCCCGGTGGCCTGGCGCGGCCTCGTCTTCCTGAGCACCGTCGGCTTCCCGCCCGGCGGTCGCGGCGCGATCTACGCGCTCGACGCAGCGACGGGGGCGGCGCGCTGGAAGTTCGTGACGATCCGGGCTCCGTGGCGGTACCCCCTCGAGGCCGGTGGCGGCGGGCTCTGGTATCCGGTCTCGATCGACGCGCGCGGGCTGCTCTACGGAGGCAATTCGAACCCTGCGCCGTGGGGCGGCACACCGGAGCGGCCTAACGGCGGCGCCTTTCCGGGCCGAGTCCCGTACACAGATTCTCTGCTCGTGCTCGACGCCCGGGCGGGCCGGCTGCTCTGGCACGACCAGGTGACGCCGCACGACGTCCGCGACTACGACTTCGAGGCGACGCCGGTTCTCGCGACGCTCGGCGGCGCCGACCTCGTGCTCGGAGCGGGTAAGGCGGGACGGGTGATCGCCTGGAATCGCCGGACGCGACGACGGCTCTGGAGCGCCGTCGTCGGGCTGCACCGGAACGACGTCGGCCCGCTGCCGCGAAACCGCGTGACCGTGTGCCCCGGCCTGCTCGGCGGGGTCGAGACGCCGATGGCATACGCGGACGGTCGGCTGTTCGTCCCGGTCGTCGACCTCTGTGGGTGGGGCAGCGCCGTCGCACGACAGAAGCTAACCAGCGTCGATCTCTCGCGGGGAAGGGGCCGGTTCGTTGCCCTCGACGCGACGACGGGCCGGGCGCTGTGGGAGCGGCGCCTGCCCTCGCCGGACTTCGGCTGCGCGACGGTCGCGAACGATGTCGTCTTCACTTCCACCTACCACGGAACGGTGTACGCGCTTGCCGTGCGCGACGGCGCCGTCCGGTGGCGGGCCCGCTTGCGGGCGGGCGTGAACGCCTGCCCCTCGGTCGCGGGCGATCTCCTACTCGTCGGCGCCGGCGTTCGGCGAGCAGGTCAGCCGAGCTCGGTCACAGAGCTGGTCGCCTTCGGCTTACCGTGAGGGCGCGGTCGCCCCGCTCGGCCTACCTGTGCCAGGTGACGGTGACCACGTTGGACGTGGCGAGCAGCTCGCCCGAGTTGCTGCGCACGGTCACGCGGTAGCGGAACTTCCCGAACCGGTTGCCCGTGATCGTGTTGCCCAGAACGGCGCCGACCTTGGCGCTGCTGGAGACCCCGAGCATTCCCCAGCCGGGACTGTCGCTGCGCTTGAGAGCGCGCGCGACCGGAGCCTGCTCGAGGCGCATGCTGGCGCGCTCGGGAAGCCGCGTCCCGGCGCTCTCGCACTGAAACTCCTCCGATGTGTCCCAGTTCCGGATCCCGCAGACGGAGAACGTGTACAGCCGGTTCTTCACGAGCTTCACGTACAGCGACTTCTTCCACGGGTCGAGGCGCTGCCGCAGCCGCAGCGTGACCGTGCCGCTGTCCTGGGCGGTAACGCGCCTGCCGCTCGGCGTCCCGTCGGCGGAAGCGCCCGAAGCGAGCGGGGACGCCAGCGTGATCGCAGCAACGGCGACGGCGAGGAGGGCGCAGGCGCGCGGCACGCGGCGGAGTCTAGCCGCGCCCAGCGAGACGTTGCGGCAAATTCGCATTGCAAACGCTCGTTCGGAGTGTGATAGTTGAGTGGTTCAGGATCCGTATGTCAACGGAGGGGGCTGCATGCACCGGTTCGTCCTCGTACCACTCTGTCTTTCCCTAGCACTACTCGCAGTTGGCGCGGGCGCCTCATCGGCCGCGCAGCCCAGAACTTTCGCAATCACACCCTCGCCTGCGTACACCGTTGACCAGCTTGCGGCCCCCGCCGGGGACAACTGGCTGTCGAACATGGGCAGCCTCAACGGCAACCGCTACTCGTCGCTGACGCAGATCAACAAGGGCAACGTCGCGACGCTCAAGCAGGCGTGGAAGATCAACCTCGGCACGTGCCCCACAAAGGATCAGCAGTGCGGCTCCTTCAACGCGAACGCGGCCGTCGCGGACGGCGTCTACTACATCCAGACGCCGAAAAGCGACGTGTTCGCGCTGGACGCCGCGACGGGCGCCACGCTCTGGCACTTCAGGCCAGTCTTTGCGAGCGGGCAGAACTGCGTGCCGACGGGGTCCTGCGAGCAGCCCGGCTTCCCGCTCGGATCGGGTGGAAGGCAGCCCGGCGTTGCGATCGGCGAGGGCTTGGTCTTCGCGCCGCAGGTTGACGGCTTCCTCGTCGCGCTCGACCAGATGCTCGGGGGTGTGGTCTGGAAGACGGAGGTGATCCCGTGGAGGAAGGGTGGCCTCGTCTCGGACGCGCCGATCTACTTCAACGGGATGGTGCTCACAGGCGACAGCGGCGCCGACGGAGGCAGCGTCAGCAACAGCATGCAGGCCTTCGACGCGAACACCGGCCGCCGACTGTGGGCCTGGAGCATCGTGCCGGCGCCTGGCCAGCCCGGCGGCAACACATGGTCGGGCACCGATCACCACTACGGCGGCGGCGCGATGTGGGAGTCACCCATCATCGATCCGAAGCTCAACCTCGCGATCTTCGGTACGGGCAACCCTGTGCCGTGGAACTCGCGCGGCCCGGGCATGAACCTCTATACGGACTCGATCGTCGCATTGAACGTCTACACCGGTCAGCTCGTGTGGGCCTACCAGACCACCCACCACGACCTCTGGGACTCGGACCTGCCCAACAACGGGGTCGCGTTTGACGCCAGCTACAAGGTGCCGGTCACCTCGACCGTCAACGTCAGGGTCAAGGTCAAGTACAAGGTCAAGGGCAAGACCAAGTTCAAGTTCGTGACTAGGACGAAGAAGGTGACCAAGGTCGTCGCGAAGACGCGCCCGGCCGTCGCCTTCGTCAACAAGTACGGGTACACGTTCATCCTCGACCGCGAGACTGGCAAGCCGCTCACGGAAATCAAGGAGGTTCCGGTGCCCCAGAGCACGGCCCCCGGCGTGAACACGTGGCCGACGCAGCCGATCCCGCAAGGCGACAGGACCACTGACGACCCGGTCGCCTCGGACGGTAGCAAGCGGAATTGCACGGACGGCAACCGGACGCAGACGCCTACGGGCACTCCGTTCGCGCAGGCGACGGCGCCTGACGGCAAGCCGTTCAAGATCGGGTGCATCTACGACCCGTACACCACGGCGCAGTACGTCGCTGAGCCCTTCGAGGAGATGGACTGGCCTGCGAGCTCGTACAGCCCGGAAAACCACACATTCATTACGTGCGGCGTGTCCGCGCGCGCCCTCGCATTCGAGCAGATCCCGAAGGCGTCGCAGGTCGGCGGTGCGTACGGTGGCATCGGTTACGGGATCCTGGGAGTTCTCGACAACTCGACATCGAACTTCGGGAACTTCTCGGCGCTGGACGTAACCACGGCGAAGTTCTCGTGGCACCAGAAGTGGGATGCCCCGTGCTACAGCGGATCCATGAACACCGCATCCGGGATCACCTTCATCGGCCACCTCGGAGAAGGGAATGCCCAGGACGGCAAGGGCTACCTCGAGGCGGTAGATACGAAGACCGGAGCGTCGCTCTGGAAGTCGCCGTTGATGTCTGCACCGGTGGGCGCGGCCCCCGTCACCTACACCGTGGGCGGCAAGCAGTACGTGTCGGTCGTGGTCGGCGGCCAGGCGCACAATGACGTGTCACGGCCGGCAGGCCTCACGAATCCGCAGAGGCTGCGCGACGACGCCATCTACACGTTCGTCCTGCCGTAGCCGGACCTGAAGTCGCTGGGGCGGCCGCCGAACGGCCGCCGCCCCAGCTGTTTGGGCTCTGAGCGCGGGTGGTACTCTCGCTTGAGCACACAACTTTCCCGAGGAGGGTTTTCTAGATGCGACGTGTAGCAGCAGTCGTGGTGCTGGTGGCGATGGGAGCAGCCGGGGTTGCCGCCGGGGTCTTCACGGGTAGCGGTGCAGCCAGCCCGAAGACGGCGAAGGCGCCGGCAGTGACGACCAAGGTGACCGTCGCCGCCTCGGAGTTCAAGTTCAAGCTCTCGAAGGCGAGGGTCCCGGTCGGCACGGTCATCTTCACCGTGGTGAACAAGGGCAAGATCTCGCACGACTTCAAGATCGCCGGCAAGAAGACCAAGTCGCTCCTGCCGGGGCAGAAGGCGACGTTGACGGTCAAGTTCGGGAAGAAGGGTCGCTTCGGCTACATCTGCTCGCTTCCCGGCCATGCCGGCGCGGGCATGAACGGCACTCTCAGCGTCGGTGTGACGCCTCCGAAGACGACGACGTCGACGTCCACGAGCAACACGACGACGACGACCACCACGACTTCGACGACGGCTACGACGGTCACCGGCCCCGCGACGACGATCAACGTCGGGATGTTCGAGTACCGCTTCGACCTCTCGCAGACGACCATACCGTCGGGTCAGGTCACATTCGTGATCACGAACAATGGCGCGGCGGTCCACAATTTCGCAATCAACGGAGTGAAGTCGGGCGCGCTCCTCGCTCCCGGGAAGTCGGAGACGTGGACCGTCGGACTGCCGCCGAACATGTACGCGTACATCTGCGATGTCCCGTTCCATGCCGAACGCGGCATGACGGGATCGTTCACGGTCACGCCGAGCTGACTGGCAGCCCAATCTCGATCGCGGCACGGAGGCGCGCCGCCGCTGAAGGCGGCGCGCCCGCCGCGTCGAGCGCGTCGAGCGCCACGCCGAGCACCGGGGCGGCGGTGACGGGCACGGGTACAGCGTGCGGCGCACGGTC
>JBDTZN010000115.1:0-5473 GCA_040005095.1 Thermoleophilia bacterium
CCGTACGCGATGTTCCACGACACGGTGATGAGCCTCGTCGTCGTGTCGGTGATCATCGGCCTCGCCTGCGTCTGGAAGTTCACGTCCGGCGAGGATCCGGACCAGGTGGGTTGGCTCGGCTCGCGTTACTCCGACCCCGCCGATCCGGGAACGACAAACTTCGTCCCGCGGCCGGACTGGTACTTCTACTTCCTCTTCTATCTGCTCCGGATCTTCAAGTGGCCGGAGACGGTCCTCCTCGGCACGATCGGGGTTCCGACGATCGCGCTCGTGCTCTTGCTCGGCCTTCCGTTCCTCGACCGGCGCTCGGAGCGGCGGCTGTCGCGCCGGCCGGTCGCGGTGGTCGCGGCAATTCTCACCGTCCTTTCGATGGGCGTGCTGACCTATAAGGGCGCGACGGCGAAGGAGGCGCTCGCGAGCGAGGTCGTCCAGGCCGTGCCGGTGTGGGCGAAGAAGGAGGGCTTCGCGGGGAACCCCGCGGCGGTCGCCGGCGCCAAGCTCTTCGCGTCTTCGGGCTGCACCGCGTGTCACACGTATCTCGGCACCGGCTCGTCGAATTTGGGGGCGCCCGATCTGACTGCCGAGGGGTCGAAGAACAAGGGCATCCAGTTCCAGATCGACCACCTGAAGTGCCCGTCGTGCGTGAATCCCGGCTCGCCGATGCCGTCGTTCAAGGACTTCAGCGACGCCGATCTGAAGAAGATCGCGACGTTCCTCGAGGCCTCGAAGGGGTCGAAGTGAGCGCGGCGCGGTGCCTGTCTCTCGCGACATAACGTCGTGACGATCGAGTCGGGCCGCCTCGCTGCCGCCGAGGTGCGCTCGATGTTCGATGCGATCGCACGCGTGTACGACCCGATGAACCGCGTCTTGACCGCGGGGCTCGACGGGCGCTGGCGGCGGCGGACGGCCGAGGCGGTCGTGCGCGGGGGCGATCGCGTGCTCGACGCCTGCTGCGGCACGGGCGATCTCGCGCTCGCGGACGAGCGCGCGGGCGGAACCGTGACGGGTCTCGACTTCTCGGAGCGGATGCTCGAGCGGGCGCGCAGGAAGTCCTCGTCGGTCGAATGGGTTCAGGGCGACGCGCTCGCGCTCCCCTTCCCCGACGGATCGTTCGACGCCGCGACGGTCGGCTTCGGCATCCGCAACGTCGTCGACCTGGAGCGGGGCCTCGCGGAGCTGCGGCGGGTGCTCAGGGCCGGCGGCCGGCTCGGCGTCCTCGACATCACGATCCCGCAGGGCGTCTTGCGGCCGTTCTACAGCGTCTGGTTCGACCGGCTCGTGCCGCTGCTCGGAAAGGCTCTTCCCGGCGGAAGCGCCTACACGTACCTCCCGGCCAGCGTGCGGCGCTTCCCGAGTGCGCCGGAGCTCGCTGCCCTGATCCGCGCCGCTAGCTTTGATCAGGTGGACCACCGACTCTTCGCTGGGGGCATCGTCGCGCTCCACACCGGGGTGGCCGCGTGAGCGTCGCGCCGTCGACGATCGGCGAGGCGCCGGGTCTCGACGCGTACCTCGCAGAGCTCGAGACGCGGCTGCAGGCGGCCGTCGCGAGCCATCCGGGGGTCGTCTCGGCCGTGGGAGCGGAGGCGCTCTCCGCCGGAGGGAAGCGGCTGCGCCCGCTGCTCGTTTTCCTCAGCTCCGATCCGGGAGGCGAACCGCCGTACGACGCGGGCGTCGCGGTCGAGCTCGTCCACATGGCGACGCTCGTCCACGACGATCTGATCGACGGGGCGGAGGTGCGGCGCGGCAAGACCGCCGCCTGGTCCGAGCACGGCGCGCTCGCGGCGAAGACGGTCGGCGACTATCTCTTCTCCCGCGCGTTCGCGGAGCTGGCGGCGACGCGCGAGCCTGCGAACCTCGCGATCCTCGCCGAAGCGTGCCTGAGCCTCGTTCGGGGGGAGGCGATGCAGCGGCGGCAGCTCCACGATCCGGACACGCCGGTCGAGGCCTACCTCGAGCGCTGCGCGCTCAAGACGGCGAGCTTGTTCGAGGCGGCGTGCCTGCTCGGCGCGGGGCCCGCAGGACGCCATCTCGGCGACTTCGGCCGCGCGCTCGGTGTCGCGTTCCAGATCATCGACGACATCCTCGACTGCGCGGGGATCACGATCGAGACGGGCAAGATCGCGGGCACCGACCTGCGCGAGGGCACGCCCACGCTCCCGCTCATCCTCGCCGCGCGCAAAGACGAAGTCGTCCGCGCAGCGCTCGCGGGCGGGTCACTAGACGGAGCACTCGTCCGCGTCGCCGAGACGGGCGCACTGGAGGAGGCCCGCGAGGTCGCGCTCGATTACGCCAGGCAGGCCAGGGCATGTCTCGAAGGCGGCCCGCGCAGAGCAGAGCTCGAAGCCCTCACCCACCTCGTGATCGACCGCGAGCGGTAGCGGTATCGTCTGCGGCGTGGGCGTCCTTCCCGAGCCAATCGAAGAGCTGCTCAACTCCGCGCTTGTCGGCGAACTGACGGTCCTCGACCCCGAAGGCGGGCTCGTCACGCATCCGCTGATCCCGTTCTACGACGGCGAGCTGATCTACCTCACGTCGAGCGTCCTGTTCTCGAAGAAGCTCGAGCACATCAAGGCGAACCCGAAGGTTTCCCTGTCGATCAGCGATCCCGTCGCAGTGACCGTCGAGCCGTTTCGCCGGGCGACCATCCAGGGAGACGCCCGCGTGGACGATGCCGACCTGCACGCCGGGTGGGAGCGCGTGCTGCCGCTGTGGCGGGAGAAGGAGCCCGTCATCGACTTCTTCCTCGGCAAGCGCGTGGCGCTGCCCCTCTTCTTCGAACGCGCGGTCATCGAGATCGTGCCGCGGAGGGCCTTCCTGTGGGACGACGGACGCACGGATCGCGCGCCGCAGGTTTTCGAGCTCGCCGGGGCCGCGGTTTGAAGCCGTCGCCCGAGCTGCTCGCGGGGCTTGGCGAGCGCTTCGAGCACGCGGTCGTCGTGTTCGTCGACGACGATGGCTACCCGCTGTCGGTCGCGACGGAGTTCCGCGCCGACGCGGAGCGCGGCGTCGTGACCCTGCACGCGGTCGCCGGCGACGAGGTGCAGCCGCCGGTGGACGAGCAGGTCAACGTCGTTTTCAGCCACATCCGGCCCCAGCCCGGAGTCGGTTACGACGAGCGCAGGTATGTGTCCCTCTGGGGCAAGCTCCAGCAGGCCGACGGCGAGCTCGTGCTCTCGCCCGAGCGCGCCGAAGGGTGGGACGAGCAGGAAATGCCATTCTTCGAGCTCAACGAGCGCGCCGTGCCGCAGGCGCGACGGTATTTCGAGGCTCTTTCGGCAGAGACCGGGCGCGACGTGCGGCCCAAGCTCTCGTTCGGCTGGCTGTTCCTGCGCGCGACGCGGCTCCCGTTCCTCTCGGCGACGTTCGTGCCGGTGCTGCTCGGGATCGCGATCGCGGCCTACCGCCATGGCTTCAACTGGTGGGTGGCGCTGCTCACCGTCCTCGGCGGGGCGGCGATCCACCTCGGCATCAACGTCTTCAACGACGTGTTCGACACGAGCAGCGGCGCCGATGCCGCCAACGTGAATCCCACCCAGTTCAGCGGGGGCTCGCGCGTGATCCATTACGGCCTGGTGCGGATGCGCTCGATGGTCGCGCTCGGAGTCGGCTTCTACGCGGTCGGGATCGGGATCGGCGTGCTCCTCGCCGCGGTGCGCGGCTGGGAGCTCCTCTGGATCGGTGTCGCGGGCGCGCTGATCGGCGTCTTCTACACTGCGCCGCCGCTCCGGCTCGTGCATCGCGGGCTCGGGGAGATCGCGGTCGCCGTCGGCTTCGGGCCGATCATGGCGCTCGGCGCCTACTTCGTGCAGGCGAGGCACTACGCGCTCGAGCCCTTCCTCGCATCGCTTCCGGTCGCGATCCTGATCGCGCTCATCCTCTACGTGAACGAGGTTCCGGACCGGCCCGCCGACGAGAAAGCCGGGAAGCGCACGCTGCCGGTGCGGCTCTCGAAGGAAGCCGTGATCCGCGGCTACGACGTCGCGGTCGTGCTCACGTTCGGCCTCATCGCGGTCTTCGCCGTCACCGGCCTCACCGCTCGGCCGACCTTGCTGGCCCTGCTCGCGGCGCCGCTGGCCGTGCCGGTCCGGCGCGCGCTGCGCGAGTCTTACGACCAGCCCTACGCGCTGATGCCCGCGATGGGGAAGAACATCCAACTGCACCTCGTGACGGGCCTGCTGCTCATCGTTGGCTACGTGATCGCGATCGTCGCCGACCACGCGCTCTCGAACCCGCCGTTCTTCCTCTCTTAGGAGGGATTGCCGACGGCTCGGAGTTCGACGAGTCGCGTCTTCGCGCGCTGCGTCGAGACCAAGTTGCCCTTGCGCTCGTAGCGTTCGAGTGCCTGCTCGAGTGCGGAGGCTGCCTCGGTGGACTTCCCGGTGAGTACGAGCACCTCGGCGAGGTCGGCGTACACATCTCCCTGCGCTTCGAGTATGTCGGTGCCATCGCAAATCGCGGCCGCCTCGTGGGCGAGCCGCTCCGCCTCGGCCTGCTCGCCACGGTGCGCGAGCACCTTGGCCTTGACCTGGCGCCAGAGCATCTCCTTCCACGCATCGTCGCTCGAGCCGAGCTCCGCCCCGCGGCTGGCCCAGACGTCAGCCTCGTCGAGCCGGTCGAGCGCGTAGAGCGCCCGCGCCAGGGTCCCGGCTGCGATCGGCAAGTTGATCTGTTCCCCGAGCTCCAGGAACAGTCTCCACCCTTCCGATCCGAACTCGACTGCGGCGGCCGGATCGCCGGCCCAGAGCTCGACCCACACGGACTCGAAGGCGGTGATGTTCGCGAGCAGGACTCCCCCGCCGCGCTCCGCCAGCTCAGCACGCTCTGCGGCGAGGATCGCGCGTGCCTCGTCGAAGCGCCCGAGCATGCCAAGCGTCCCGGCACGATAGGCGCGGAAAAAGTGGTCTCGCCCTGTTTGCGGCTCGTTCTCGTCGAGCCACTCGAGCAGATCCGACACGGGTGTCGTGCCGAAGAAGCGAGTGGCGGCCCGTAAGGCCAAGAGATCAGGAGGGAAATACCCCGCCTTCCGCGCGTGGGCGAAGGCCTGCTCGCCGACCTCCAGCCATGAATCCATCTGCGCGCGCAGCCACGCCACCTCCGCGAGCGCGGCGTAGGCGATGTACAAAGCTAGATCGTCGCCGGCAGCCTTGAACACGGGCAAGGCCTGCTCGACGAGCGCTGCCAGCTTCTCAATCGCTCCCTCCGGTTCGAGGTTTAGCCGGACCGAGCCGCCCAGGACCCTCCCGCAGAGCTCACCGACACGATCTCCCGCGGTCGAGGCACGCTCTGCCAGGGCATCTGCACGCCGGAGTGCGTCATCGCCCCTGCCTGCCCAGACGAGGACGTGGCCGAGCTCGGTTTCGAGGGCGAGGTCGAGCTCGGTCGCGGGCACGAGCGCCGCGGCTCGCTCGAACAGGCTCACGGCGGCCCGGTAGTCCTGGCGCAGAGCCGCGCGGTGGCCGCCGGCCGCCAGCCG
>JBDTZN010000116.1:0-5446 GCA_040005095.1 Thermoleophilia bacterium
CCCTCCCGGTTAGCGAATCCCCGTGTCGATGAAGAAGTTGATCCGGCGGTAGCCGACGCGAGGCACAGTCGCGATCGCGGGGGCCGGCCTGCGCTCGAAGACGCTCGGTGAATTTGTGCGCGCGCTGTAGCGGCCCGGCAGGAGGCGGATGCGGTACGAGCCGTCCTCGCGGGTGTGGATGCGTCCGATCGTCTTGCCCGCGCGCGAGAAGATCAGCGTCACGTTGGCCGGCCCGTCGCACGGCTCGTCGACGCTGCAGACCGGCCTGAGCGGGCCTCGGTGCACGGTGCCGTAGAGCCCGGTTGCCGGAGTGGCGAGGAACGCGGTGACGACGGCGGCGAGGAAGGCCATAGCCACATTGTGCGCTCGCTTCAGGCGTGACGCAATTGACACGAAGTCGTCACGCATCCAACGCGCGTTCGTTGCCACAATTGACGACATGCCGGAGCTTCCGATCTCGCGCCGCAGCGCGCTGCTCGCCGCCGCGGTTCTGCTCGCCGTGCTTGTGCTGGCGGACCGGGTGCTGCTCGGCGCTGGTGCCGCGCAGCCCGCTCACGTGCTTCCGCCGCCCGCGGCGATGACGACGCTGGAGACTCGGCTCGTGGTCGACGTGGTCGGTGCCGTGCGGCGACCCGGTCTTTACCGCCTCGCGCAGGGAACGCGTGTCGCTGACGCGCTCGCCCGCGCGGGTGGCTTGACGCCGAAGGCCGACCGCACGCTGGTCAACCTGGCCGCGCCGCTCGCCGACGGCGAGCAGGTGATCGTCCCGGCGCGTGTTGCGGGCGCGGCAGGCTCGCCCGCCGGATCGAGCTCGGCGGCTCCGGCCGGACCGGTGCATCTGAACGTCGCGACGCTCGAGCAGCTCGACGCGCTGCCGGGGGTCGGCCCCGTCACGGCTCAGAAAATTCTCGACTACCGCGAGAAGCACGGAGCGTTCGGCTCGGTCGACGAGCTCGACGCGATTTCGGGCATCGGGCCTGCTCGCCTCGACCAGCTGCGCGACCTGGTGGCGCCGTGAAGAGGCGGACACTCGAGCTCGCTGCGCGGCCGCATGCGCTCGTGCTTGCACTGTGCGTGGGTGTGGCGGCGGCGAACGTCGCACGCGCGACGACCGTGGTGCTCCCTGCGCTGGCGTGCGCGTTCGTTGCCCTCGCTGGGACGGTCGAAGGTCATACACGCCTCGCCGGCCTCGCGCTCGGGCTGGCTCTGGCCGGGTGGTGGTGGGGCGGCGTGCGCCTCGACGCTCTCGACCGGAGCGTGCTGCTCGGCGAGGTGGGTCGCGCCGAGACGTCGCTCGTCGTCGTGACGGCGCCGCCGCGGCGCAGCTTGTTCGAGCAGCGCATTCCCGCGCAGATGCTTCGGTTCGGCCGGCTCGGGCTCCGCGAGCCGGTGCTGCTTCAGCTGCCGCTCGGCCGCTCCCCGCCGCAGGGGGCCCGGCTGGAGGTGCTCGGGGAGATCCGTCTCCCGCGCGGGCCGTCCAACGGCTTCGACGAGCGCACGTGGCTGCAACGACGGGGAGTCCACGTGGTGCTGCACGGCGACCGCTGGCGCATGGTCGGACGGCGCGACGGGCCGGCCGCGATCGCTGACCGTCTGCGCGAGCGTCTCGCCGGGTCGGTGGCGATCGGCCTGCACGGCGAGCGGCGAGGGATCCTCTTGGGCGTGGTCCTCGGCGACGACGGCGGGCTCTCGGACGAGCTCCGCCAGCGCTTCAGGGCATCCGGCCTGTATCACCTGCTCGCAGTCTCCGGCCAGAATGTTGCGCTGGTCGCCGGCGCCGTCCTCGTGCTCGTCTGGCTCGCCGGTCTCCCGCGCTGGGTCGGGCACGTCGGTGCGCTCGCCGGGATGGCGGGCTATGTGCTGGCGGTCGGTCCGCAGCCGTCGGTCTTGCGGGCGGGTGTCACCGGTGCGCTCGGCTCGCTCGCCTGGCTGGCTGCGCGGCAGCGGGACCGCTGGTACTTCCTGCTGCTCGGCGCGCTCGTCCTCGAGGTCTGGAATCCGTACGTCGTGCTGGACGCCGGCTTCCAGCTCTCGTTCGCCGCGGTGGCGGCGATCTTCACGCTCGTCCGGCCGATTCTGCGCTTCCTCGAGGGCTACCCGGTTCCGCACGGCCTCGCCGAGGTGATCGCGGTCTCGACCGCGTGTGGGCTCGCGACCGCACCCGTAGCGTGGTTCCAGTTCCACGCCGTCCCGCTCCTGACCGTCCCCGCGAACGCGATGGCCGCGCCTGCCGTCGTTCCGCTGCTCGGGCTGGCGCTCGCAGCCGTGGCCGTCGCGCCGTTCTCGCCCGCGGCGGCCGCCTCGCTCGACTGGCTCAACGGCTGGTGCGCCGCTTATCTCGCCTGGTGCGCGCGCTTCGTCGGCGGGCTTCCCGGAGCGCAGATCCGCTCCGGCTGGGCGGTCACAGCGCTGACGTGCGGCGGGCTCCTCGTCGCGGCTTATGCTTGGCGGCGATGGCCGAGGAGCTCAAGCCCGTCTACCTGATCGGGGGCGCAGACCGCCCGAAGATCTCACGCGCCCTCCACCGGTTGCGAGCGCGAGTCGGCGAGGACGCGGTTGAGCAGCTCTCCGCGATCGAGACGAGCGGGGAGGAGGCGGTCGCTTCGTGCAACTCCCTCGGGCTCTTCGGTGCCGGCCGCCGGCTGGTCGTGGTCGACGCGGTCGAGAAATGGAAGGTCGCCGACGTGAAGGCGGTCGCCGAGTACCTCGCCGCGCCCGCGCCCGACACCGTGCTCGCGCTCGTCGCCGAAGAGGTGAAGAAGGACTCGCCGCTCGCCAAGGCCTGCGCGAAGGCCGGCGAGGTCCTCGTCTTCGACGTGTCCAAGCGGAAGGTCCCGGAATGGGTCGCCGAGCAGTTCGCCCTCCTGAACGCGCGCGCGGACCGGGCCGCCTGCCAGACGCTCGTCGAGCTCGTCGGCGAGGATCTCTACGCGCTCTCGAACGAAGTCGCCAAGCTCACGACGTGGGCGAACGGCGAGCCGATCGGCGAGGCGGACGTCCGCCGCCTCTCGGCCGGCGGCGCAGAAGCGACGAACTTCGAGCTCACCGACGCCTGGGGCCGCCGCGACGTGGCGGCTGCGCTGGCCGCGTGCGAGTCGCGGCTCGAGTCCGGCGACGATCCGAACCGTCTGCTCGGCTACCTCACGAGCCATGTCGGCCGGGTGGCCGAGTGCCGCGCGTGGGCCGCCGAGGGCGTGACTCCGAAGGAGGGCGCTTCTCGAATGGGGAAGAGCCCCTACTACGTGCAGAAGCTCTTCGCCCAGGCGGCGAACTTCGACGTCGACGAGCTGCGGGATGCCACCGTGCGCCTTGCCGAGCTCGACCTCGCACTCAAGGGCGGCTCGCGTCTCGCCGGCGATCTCGAGCTCGAGCAAGCGCTCGTCGAGATCACGCGGCGGGCCGAGCCCATCGCGGTCGCGAGCTAGGAGCGCTTCGGGGAGACGAGCTTCGCGGCCTGCGCCTTGCGACGCGCGGCGGTGTTGCGGTGCAGCGCGCCCTTCGAGACGGCCTTGTCGAGCGTGCGCACGAGTTGGCGGTACTCGGTCTCCGCCACCTTGGAGTCGCCGCCCTCGATCGCAGCCTCCAGCCGGCGCGACAGCGTCTTGACGCTCGAGCGGTAGCGCAGGTTCTGGAGCCGCTCCCGGCTCGCAGTCCGCACTCGCTTCTTTTGCTGTTCGATGTTCGGCATAGCGTGAAAACGCCCGCTCCTGCGGGCCGCGGCATGGTATACCAAAGCAGGGTCGCAGCCGCCCGCCGCCGAACCGGGACGTATCGTGCCGCCGGGTGAGAACGTGACGACAGACGCCTCGTCCGCCGCAGCTCACCGCAACCGGCTCGCGCGGTCGACTGCGATCTTCGCGCTCGCCACCGGCCTCTCGCGCGTCCTCGGGCTCGTCCGCGAGGTCGTCGCCGCCTACTACTTCGGCGTCGCCGGGAAGATCAATGCGTTCACAGTCGCGTTCCAGATCCCGAATCTGGTTCGCGCACTCGTGGCCGACGCGGCCCTGTCCTCGGCGTTCGTGCCGGTCTTCAGCGAACTGCTGGAGAAGGGAGACCGCAAGCGCGCGTGGCGGGTCGCCTCGACGCTCTTCTGGCTGATGCTGCTCGGGCTCGGCGGGCTGACGGCGCTCTTCATCCTGATCGCGCCGCTGCTGATGCGGCCCTTCCACCCGGTCGACCTCAACCTCGCCGTCGGCCTGTCGCGAGTTCTGTTCCCGATCGTCGCGCTGCTCGGCGTCTCCGGGATCGTCGTCGGGATCCTGAACAGCTACGAGCACTTCAGCGTCCCGGCGCTGACGCCTGTCTTCTGGAACCTCGCGATCATCGCCGGCCTCGCGATCGGCGTCCCGCACGCAGGCACCGAGGACGCGAAGCTCTACGTCTACGCCGGCGCGATCCTGGTGGGCACGTTGATCCAGGTCCTACTCCCGTTTCCCTGGCTGCGCGGGCGCGACGACCGGCTGCGGATGGTGATCGACTGGCGCGACCCGGCGGTCGCGCAGACCTTCAAGCTGATGATTCCGGTCACGCTCGGGCTCGGCCTGATCAACGTGAACGCGGTCGTCGACACGCTGTTCGCGTCGCGGCTGATCGACGGGAACCTCGCCCCGGCGGCGATCGACAAGGCGTTCCGGCTCTACATGCTCCCGCAGGGCATGTTCTCGGTCGCGATCGCGACGGTGCTCTTCCCGTCGCTCTCGCGGCTCGCGGCGCGGCGCGACCTGGACGGCTTCCGGCACACCGTCGGGCTCGGGATCCGCCAGATCGCCTTCCTGCTCATCCCGGCGAGCGTGATCAGCGCAGTGCTCGCCGAGCCGATCGTGCGGCTCGTGTACCAGCGCGGCGCGTTCGAGCCGGGTCAGACCCCGGTCGTGGCCGCGGCGCTCGCGGCCTTTTCGGCCGGCCTGACCTTCAACGGGACGATGCTGATGCTGAACCGCGCCTTCTTCAGCCTGCAATCGAACTGGATCCCGACGTGGGTGGCGCTCGGAAATCTCTTCGTCAACGGCGTGCTCGACGCGGTCTTCTACCGGTTTGGGATCTGGGGGCTTCCGCTCGCCACCTCGGTCGTCAACGTCGCGGGCACCGCTGTCCTGCTGCTCCTTCTGCGCCGCCGTCTGGGACGGATCGAAGCGGGGGAGACCGCGTCTGCGACGGTTCGAATCGTGGCGGCTTCCGCTGTGCTCGGCGCGGTCGCGTTCGGCCTCTGGTACGCGCTCGACCAGGCGTTCGGGCGCTCGTTCCCCGGCCAGCTCGTCTCCGTCGGCGCCGCGCTCGTGGCCGCCACGGCCGCGTATCTCGTTTGCTGTCGATTGCTGGGCGTTCAGGAGCTTCGCGCGTTGCTAACTTTGCGAAACCGCTCCAGCAAAGCGGATTAACGCATGGACCAAAGCAAAATCCGCAACTTCTCGATCATCGCGCACATCGACCACGGCAAGTCGACGCT
>JBDTZN010000034.1:0-18358 GCA_040005095.1 Thermoleophilia bacterium
GCGGCGCCGGTGATCAGGCGCGCCGTCGTCCCGACTCCCCAGGCCACCGCGTCGTCGTTGTCGCCGGTCCGGACGTAGCGCTCGCGGATCCGGCTCAGCAGGAACACGTGGTAGTCCATCGAGAGCCCGAAGAGCACGCAGAAGAGGAACAACGGCACCCACGCGACTACCGAGTCGACCTGGCGGAAGCCGAGCAGTTCGTTGCCGACGCCCTTCTCGAAGACGAGCACGAGCAGGCCGTACGCGGCGCCGACCGAGAGCAGATTGAGCACGATGGCCTTGGCCGCGACGACGATCGAGCGGAAGGCGACGGTGAGGAGCACGAAGCTGAAGCCGAGCACGAACATGAAGACGATCGGCAGCCAGTAGTCCATCGTGTCGAAGTAATCGATGTCGCGTGACGTCTCGCCTCCGACGAGCACCTTGGCTTTCGTGTTCGCGAAGGCTTCCGGGATGTAGTCGTCGCGGAGCTGTCGCACCTTGCGGATCGCGAGGGGGTCCGTGGCTCCACCCGGCAGGGCGGTCGTCAGAACCGTCACGCCGTTCGCGGAGCTGACCAGGACCTGGCTGAACGCCGAGTCTCGGCGCAATAGCTGCTCGAGCTTTGCGACGCCCTGGCGCGGCGCTCCCGCCGGCACGACTATGCGGACCGGGTCGGCGACGCCGCCGCGGAAGTCGCGATCGAGTGCGACGAGGCCGCGCTTCGACTCGTAGGTGTTCGGAAACGAGCTGACAGACGCGAAGCCAGTTTTGAGGTCGAACAGCGGCGAAGCGGCGGCGAGAAGCAGCACGACCGAGACCGTGAGCCAGAGGGCGGGGCGGCGCATCACTGCCCGCGCGATGCGCGACCAGAAGCGGCTCTCGGCTCCCGCGGTCGCGGTCGCGCGCCCGAGTACGGGAACGCGCAGCGAATCGACGCGGTCGCCGAGCAGCGAGAGCACAGCCGGCACGAGGGTGAGCGCCGCAACGACCGAGACGATCCCGACGAGGATCGCGCCGGCGGCGAGGCTCCGCATGATGTTGTCCGGCACGAGCAGCATCCCCACGAGCGCGATCACGAACGCGGTGCCGCTGAAGAGCACCGCCCGGCTGGCGGTCCCGCCTGCGGCCGCGATCGCGTCGATCTTCTCGAGGCCCCGCTCCCGTTCCTCGCGGTAGCGCGAGAGGACGAACAGCGAGTAGTCGATCCCGAGCGCCAGCCCCACGGCGGTCAGCATGTTGATCACGAACACCGAGAGCATCGAGACGTGCGTCACGATCGCGACGAGCCCGAGCGCGACGAGGATCGAGACGAGCGCGAGGACGAGCGGCAGCATGGCCGCGACCAGCGCGCCGAAGACGATCACGAGGACGATCAGCGCCCCGGGCGCGCCGAAGAAGGCCTCGCCGTGCTTGAGGTCCGTCTGCGAGAGCTGCAGGAAGTCGTGGTCGACCGTCCACTTGCCGGTGACAGCGACGGAAAAGCCCGGGTCGCGGTCCGCCTGTTGGACAAGCGCGATCACGCGCTTGATCGAATCGGCCGCCTGCGGAGCCGGTTGGATCGGCACCAGCACCGCGTGGCGGTCGCGCGAGACCTGAGTCCTCCCTGCGCGCGATACGTACGGCGTGACCCTCTTGCGCCACCGCTCCACGAAGGACCGGAAGCCGGGCTCGTTCGCTGTGTACCGCTCGGAGTGAATGACGATCACTTCGTCGAACTGCTCTCCGGCGGGAACTGTCCGGCTCACGATCTGGTCCGCGCGATACGACGGCGGATTGTTCGTCAGCCGCTGCTCGGTCTCGAGCGCTCCCGGCAGGAGGATCGCGATCGCCATCAAGGCCGCCACGAGCGTCAGCCCCCAGGCTCCGATGGCCCGCCGGGGATGGCGGGCCGCGGCTCTGGCGAGGCGCTCGGTCACGGCCTTAGGCGGCGCGGCGCAACTGCTCGTCGAGGGTGACGAGCGGGATCCGGAAGGTGTCCACCGCATCGCTCCCTGACGCGACGTTGTCGCCTGCCTCGAGCATCTTGAGCAGGTCGCGCGTGAGCGGGATGTTTCCCGGCAGGCGTTCCGTCACAAGCGCGTTCGCGCGCATGAACGCTATCGGCACGTGCACGCTCGGGCGGCGCACGCCGAGCGCGCGCTTGAGCCGGTCCCAGAGCTCGTTCCAGGTCACGATGTCTGGGCCGCCGAGCTCGAAGATGCGGTTTGCGGCCTCCGGCTTGGCCACGGCGGCGGAGAAGTACGCCGCTACGTCGTCGACCCAGACCGGCTGGATTCGCTGTTCGCCGCTCCCCGTGATCGGAGTGACCGGCGTGAGCTTGGCGAGCTTCTTGAACGTCGGCAGGATCCCGCCGTCGGCGCCGAAGACGAAGCTCGGCCGGAAGATCACGTGCTCGAGCCCCGAGCCTGCGACGGTCTGCTCCATCGTCCACTTCGCGTGGAAGTACGGCACAAGATCCTTCGTCTCCTCGCTAGTGCCGAGCGCGCTCATCAGGACGAACCGGCGCACGCCGGCGGCCTTCGCGGCGTCGACGAGGTCGCGGGTGCCCTGCTCCATGATCCGCTCGAACTGCTCGCGCGGGCCTTGTCGAATCGCGACGAGGTGGATGACCGTGTCGCAGCCCTCCACCGCGCGACGCAGGCTCTCAGGGTTCGTCAGGTCGCCCTCGACGAGCTCCAAACCGAGCGCCGCGAGCTTGCTCCCGCGCCCACGTTCGCGCACGAGTGCGCGAACCTCCCGCCCGTCCGCTCGCAAGCGCTCCGCGATGTGCTCCCCGACGAAGCCGGTCCCGCCGGTGAGGAGGATGCTCAGGCGCGCTCCCGCGCGAAGTTCTGCCAGTACTTGCTCGGCGTCGGCCCGCGCTGGCCCTGGTACTTCGACCCCAGGCCGTCGCTGCCGTACGGGTGCTCCGCGGGTTCGGTGAGCTGCACGAATGAGAGCTGCCCGATCTTCATCTCCGGATAAACCGTGATCGGTAGGTTCGCGACGTTGGCGAGCTCGAGCGTCACGTGCCCGTCCCAGCCCGGGTCGATGAAGCCGGCGGTGGAATGGATCAGCAGGCCGAGCCGGCCGAGCGAGCTCTTCCCCTCCAGTCGCGCCACGAGGTCGTCGGGCAGCGTGACCCGCTCGAGCGTCGAGCCGAGCACGAACTCGCCTGGATGGAGCACGAACGGCGAGTCGTCCTCGACCTCAACGAGCTCGGTGAGGTCCTCCTGTTCCTCCCGCACGTCGATGAAGGGGTAGCGGTTGTTATGAAAGACGCGGAAGAGCCGGTCGACCCGGACATCGACGCTCGAGGGCTGGATCAGCGACTCGTCATAGGGGTCGATGCCGATCCGGCCTTCCTCGATGAGGCGCCTGATCGTCCGGTCGGAAAGAACCACGCGTCGATTCTATGTGCGCCGAAACCAGGCTAGGCTCCCTGTGGAAAAGTGGAAAACGGCGATTCCATCCAGGCAGATGCCGAAGAACGGCGCAGGCGGCGTCGCGAGGAGAAGCGCAAGCGGATCCGGCGGCGGCGGATCGTTGCGCTGGCCGTGCTCGCGGCGCTCGTCGCGCTCATCACGCTGACCGGCTTCGTCCTGGCCGGTGGAAGCTCGAAGGGCGCCCAGAAAACCACCACCACGACCGCCAAGGCGGCGAAGCGCGCGGTCCCGGCCAATCTCCACCCGGTCAAGGTGCCCAAGGAGATTCGCGGCGTCCACGTGACCATGGCGCTCGCGTCCGTGAAGGGCAAGATGGCCGAGTACTACGCGCTGAAGCGCCAGGGCCTGAACACGATCGAGCTCGACGTCAAGGACGAGAACGGCGAGATCGGGTTCGTGCCGTCGGCCGTGCCGCTCGCCAAGGCGATCGGCGCCGCGCACGCGTACTACAAGCCCCGGGTGGTCGCCCGGCAGGCGCACCGGCGCGGCCTCTACCTGATCGGACGCGTCGTCACCTTCGAGGACCCGTTTCTGTCCGAGAAGCGGCCGGGGCTCGCGATTCGCACGGCCGACGGCTCGATCTGGCGGAACAACTCCGGCCTGGGCTGGACGAACCCGTATGACCGGCGCGTCTGGAACTACAACGTCTCGCTCGGCGAGGCGGCGGCGAGGGCGGGCTTCGACGAGATCCAGTTCGACTACGTCCGCTTTCCGTCGGACGGCGACATCTCGATCATCCGCTACCCGGGCAAGCACGCCCAGGCGATGGGCTGGACGATTCCGGCGTTCGTCCAGTACGCGGGCAAGCGGCTGCATCCGCTCGGCGTCCGCGTCTCGGTGGACATGTTCGGGCTGGCCGCGTCCCACAACCTCGGGATCGGGCAGTTCCCGAGCCGGATCGGGCGCTACGTCGACGCGGTCTACCCGATGGTCTACCCGTCCCACTACAACCCTGGCGAGTACAACCTGAACGACCCGAACGCGGTTCCGGGCACGACGGTGGCGTACTCGCTCGCCGACTACAAGAAGGCGCTGTTCGGCCGGAAAGCCGAGCTAGTCCCGTGGCTCCAGGACTTCTCGCTCGGTCGCACGTACACACTGTCGGACGTACGCGACCAGGTCGCCGCTGCCCGCCAGTCGAGCTCGCGCGGCTTCATGCTCTGGAACGCCGAGGGCGTCTACACGGACGGCGCGCTCGCGGCTCCCTCGACCGGATAGATGTCCGCCTCGGGTAGATCGCGGAGCCGCGGCAACGGCGAGCCGATGAGCCAGAGCACGGATCCGATCCCTCCGACGGCGGCGATCCAGAGCGTCGTCCTGACGCCGATCCACGCGCCGAGCGCACCGCCCACGAGCGAGCCGATCGGACGGATGCCGTTGTTGACGAGTCCGTAGGCCCCCGAGACGCGGGCGCGCATCCGGTCGGGGATCAGCGCCGCGAAGATCGACCCGATGCTGATGTCCAGGATCATCACGCCGAAGCCTGATCCGAACTCGGCGAGGAACAGGCAGGCCAGCACGACCCACCTGGGGCCGGAGGCGAGCGGCACGAGCAGGAACGGGGCGGGGAAAAGGATCATCCCGAGCACGAACGTCGGGCCGATGCCGATCCGCCGGCCGAGCTTGCCGGTCACGAACGAGCCGATCAGGCCGCCGACCGCGCCGGCGCCGAGCACGGCGCCGAGCGTTCCCGCGCGCACGTGCAGGTAGCGCGTCGCGTAGAGGATGAACAGCGCGAAGAAGACGAAGTTGAAGAAGTTGACGGTCGCCGTGGCGAGGAGGGACGTGCGCACGATCGGCGAGCGCCTGATGTAGCGCGCGCCCGCCACGATGTGGCCGCTCGTCGCCTCCTCCCGCGGCGGCTCGACCGGCGAGATCCGCGAGAGGAAGAAGCCCGACACGAGAAACGAGAGCGCGTCGACGACGAGCGCGAAGGGGGCCCTCAGTACCTGGACGAGCACGCCGCCCACGCTTGGGCCGGCGACGAACGAAAAGGCACGGCTCCCGTTGAGGAGCGAGGTCGCCTCGACGTAACGGGCACGGTCGACGAGCGAGACGAACAGCGTCCCGTACGCGACGAAGAAGTAGACGGTCAGCGTGCCGGCGAGAAACGAGACGACGTACAGCTGCGCGAGCGTGAGTGCGTCGAACGCGTACGCGATCGGGATCGTCCCCATCAGCAGGGCGCGGCCGAGATCGGCGACGAGCATGATGCGGCGCCGCTGCCCGAACCGGTCGACCCAGGCCCCGATGTGCAGCGAGAAGAGGTTCGGCGCCAGCCCGGCGGCGATCAGATAGCCCATCTCGGCCGCGCTTGCGTGCAGGACGAGCACGCCGGTCAGGGGAATCGCGATCCCCGCGACCTGGTCGCCGAAGAGCGAGATCGTCTGGCCGGTCCAGAAGCGGCCAAACTCGCGCTCGCGAAGGAGCGGCGGGATCAGTCGTCGCATCCGTGTCAGTGTGACGACGCAGGTTCTTGCAAGTTCGTTATGCAGTCATGCAGCTGCTGTATCGTCATCCGCATGGCGACCACCAAGACGATCGAGCTCAGGACGGCCGTTCCCGGGCCGCGTTCCCAGGAGATTCTCGAGCGGAAGGCGCGCGTCATCGCCGACCCGCTTTCCATCACCTTCCCACTCGTGATCGCCGAGGGGCACGGCGCGACGATCACCGACGTCGACGGCAACACGTTCATCGACTTCACAGGCGGCGTCGGCTGCCTCAACGTCGGCCACTCGAACCCGCGCGTCGTCCAGGCGGCGCAGGAGCAGCTCGAGCGCTTCAGCCATACCGACTTCACGATCGTCCCCTACGAGGTCTACGTCACGCTCGCCGAGCGGCTGCTCGAGCTCGCGCCGTTCCGCGGGCCGGCCAAGGCCGCGTTCTTCAACGCGGGCACCGAGGCGGTCGAGAACGCGATCAAGTTCGCACGCTCCTACACCAAGCGGCCGGCGGTCATCTGCTTCGAAGGCGCGTTCCACGGGCGGACGCTGCTCTCCATGTCCATGACGTCCAAGACGCACCCGTACAAGGCCGGGCTCGGCCCGTTCTCGCCCGAGGTGTACCGCGTGCCGTTCCCGAACGACTACCGCGGACCGGATACGCGCACGGCGCTCGAGGCGCTCGAGCGCGCCCTCGTCACGACGGTCGCAGCCGAGTCGGTGGCCGCGATCGCGATCGAGCCGGTGCAGGGCGAAGGCGGCTTCGTCGTCGCGCCGCGCGAGTTCCTGCAGGGCGTGCGCCGCATCTGCGACGAGCACGGGATAGTCCTCCTCGTCGACGAGGTGCAGACCGGCTTCGGGCGCACCGGGACGATGTTCGCGATCGAGCAGTACGACGTGGAGCCCGATCTGATGACGGTGGCGAAGTCGATCGCCGGCGGCCTCCCGCTCTCGGCCGTGCTGGGCAAGGCCGAGATCATGGACGCGCCGGCCGACTCCGCAATCGGCGGCACCTACGTGGGCAACCCGGTTGCGCAGGCCGCGGCTCTGGCCGTACTCGACGCGTTCGAGGAGGACGCTCTGGTCGAGCGCGCGGTTCAGCTCGGCGAGGCGATGCGCTCGCGCATGGAGACCTGGCAGGAGCGCTGGCCGCAGATCGGCGACGTGCGCGGGCTCGGCGCGATGCTGGCGATCGAGCTTGTTCGCGACCCAGGTACGAAGGAGCCGGACGCCGCGACGGCGAGCGCGATCGCAGACGCCGCGTTCGCGCGCGGCCTCCTGCTGATGAAGTCCGGGATCTACTCGAACTGCATCCGCGTGCTGACGCCGCTGACCCTGACCGACGCCGAGCTCGACGAGGCGCTCGCCGTGTGGGAAGCATCCATCGAAGCGACGCTCGGTTAGTCCCGAGGCTGCGCCGGGAATCATCTCCGGTTCCGTGACGGACGAGGTGATCGCAGGCCGGTACGAGCTCGAGGGGCTCGTCGGGACCGGGGGAATGTCGAGCGTCTACAAGGCGCGCGACCGCCTGCTCGAGCGTCGTGTCGCGCTGAAGGTGCTGCACCCGCACCACGCGTCCGACGACGATTTCGTCGATCGCTTCCGCAAAGAGGCGCGCTCGGTGGCGCAGCTCTCGCATCCCAACATCGCCACCGTGATCGACCGTGGCGACGACGACGGGCGCCAGTTCATCGTCTTCGAGTACGTCGAGGGCGAGAACCTCAAGGAGCTCGTGACCCGCGAAGGGCCACTGCACTTCGGGCGTGCGCTGGAGCTCGCGCTGCAGGTGGGGCGCGGCCTTTCGTTCGCGCACTCGCACGGCCTCGTTCACCGCGACGTGAAGCCGCAGAACGTCCTGATGAACGGCGACGACCAGGCAAAGGTGACCGACTTCGGCATCGCGCGGTCGATTGACGTCGACGTGAGCGTGACCCAGACCGGGACCGTGCTCGGGACGTCGGCCTACATCGCCCCGGAGCAGGCAAGCGGCGGCGACATCACGCCGCAGACGGACGTCTACTCGCTCGGAGTCGTCCTCTACGAGCTGCTGACCGGCGAGGTGCCCTTCCCCGGCGAGAGCTTCGTCGCCGTCGCGATGAAGCACATCAACGATCCCGCGCCGAATGTGCTGGAGCGGCGGCCCGACGTGCCGCCGAGGCTCGCGGCCGCGGTCGACCGCGCGCTCGCGAAGGAGCCTGGCGGGCGGTTCGCGTCCATGGACGACTTCGTGGCCGAGCTCTCGGCGTGCCTGGCCGAGCTGGGGACGGAAGCGGATTCGGACGCGACGATGATCGTACCGGCCTCCACGGCGACGCCGGCCCGCGACGCGCGTCCGCCGCGTGGCGTGCGCGTTCCCGCCCGCCGGCCCGCGCACTCGCCGTGGCCGTTCCTCATCCCGCTGATCGTCGTTGCGGCGGCGCTCGCCGCGGCAGGTCTGTACTTCGCGGTCACGCGGACGAGCGTCGGCAACCTCGGCGGCTCGTCGCCGCCTGCGCACGCGGCGCGGCCCGTGCACCTGGCGGGTGTCGGCGCCTGGGATCCACAGGGCGGCGACGGAGAGCACGACGCCGACGCGCCGAAGGCGACGGACGGCGATCCGACCACGTACTGGACGACCGAGCACTACCAGTCGTTCAGCAAGCCGGGCGTCGGCGTCGTGCTCGAGGCGCCGACGTCGAGAACGCTCAAAAGCATGACAGTGACCACCGACACGCCCGGCTTCACGGCGGAGATCCAGTCCGGGCCGAGCGCGCGGGGGCCGTTCACCACGATCTCCCCCTCGCGCGTCGTCGGCGAGCGCACGCGGTTCACGATCCCGGGCTCGAAGTCCGCAAAGTTCTACGTCGTCTGGATCACGCAGCTACCGCCGGGCTCGGATACCGCGCACGTCAACGAGGTGACGGCGACCGGCTAGTACTCCAGGCGCGCTCGGCGCTCGTGGCGCTCGAGAGCGAGGTCGATCAGGCGGTCGAGGAGCTCGGCGTACGGGATCCCGGACGCTTCGAAGAGCTTGGCGTACACGCTCGTCGAGGTGAAGCCGGGGATCGTATTCAGCTCGTTGACGACGACCTCGCCGTCGGGCCGGACGAAGAAGTCGACACGCGCCATGCTCTCGCACTCGCTGGCCACGAACGCCTCGACGGCGAGCTGCTGCACGCGCGCGATTGTCTCCTCGGGCAGCTCCGGCGGGATCACGAGCTCCATCCCGTCCTCGTCGTACTTCGAGGCGAAGTCGTACCACTCGTGGTCGAGGGTGCGGATCTCGCCCGGGATCGACGCGATCGGGGTCTGGTTGCCGAGGACGCTGCACTCGACCTCGACACCGTCGACGAACTCCTCGACGAGCAGCTTCTCGTCGTGGCGATACGCGAGCTCGATCGCGGCGCGGAGCTCGCCGGCGTCGTGCGCCTTCGTGATCCCGACCGAGGAGCCCAGGCGCGCCGGCTTGACGAAGACGGGGTAGCCGTAGGGGCTTTCGTCGAGGGTCGCGCCGTGGCGCAGCGTGACGTTGCTGGTGACCGGGATTCCGTGGTCGCGCATGACCGACTTGAACAGGTCCTTGTCCATGCAGAGCGCCGAGGCCGCCACGCCGGCGCCGATGTAGGGGACGTTCGCGAGCTCGAGCAGCCCCTGGACGGCGCCGTCCTCGCCGAACGGACCGTGCAAGATGGGCAGCACGACGTCCACGTCGGCGAGCGTCCGCGTCACCGAAGCGGACGTGGCCGGAACCGGCAGCGTCTCGGCGGGGCCTGCCCCGGGGCCTGGCCCCTCGACATGTCCGGAAGAGACAGACTCGTCGGTCGCGACATCGGCCCTTTCCCCCTGCTCACGGGCCGTTTCTGCCTCCAACGGACGTGGCTGGGGGCCTGGCACCAGGGCATGGCCTCCCGGGCCGCCCAGCTCCCACGTCCCGTCGCGGCCGATGCTTACGGTGACGACGTCGTTGTCGCCCGCGGCGAGCGCCGCGAGCACCGATCGAGCCGACGCAAGCGAAACGTCGTGTTCGCTTGACCGGCCCCCGGCGATCACGGCGATCCGGCGCCGCCTCACGGGTTGTTGCCGTTGTCGCTCTGAACGAGCCGACCGACCACGATCGTCACGGTCGAGCCCGGCTTCGCCTGCGCGCCACCGGTCGGATCCTGAGAAAGGACGATGCCGTCCTGGCCCGGGTCGTTCGTGTCCTGCCGCACCACGGTCACCTTGAACCCGGAGGCCCTGAGCGTGTCGACGGCCGTGGCCTCGTCGAGGTTGGACACGTCGGGGACGCTTGTGGTCTTCGGCCCGTTCGAGACGCTCAGCGTGATGACCGATCTCTTCGCGACAGAGCTGTTGGCGCTGGGCGACTGGCCAACAACGGTGCCGGCAGGATCATTTGCGTCCACGTTCTTGCGCGCGACGCCGAACCCGGCGCCCTGCAGCTCCGAGGTGGCCTGGTCGTACGGCTCGCCAACCACGGATGGCACGCCGATGAGCCGCGGGCCGGAGGAGACGTTTATCCGGACGGTCGTACCCTCGGCCACGCGGTCGCCCGCGTGCGGATCCTGCCCGAGCACGGTGTCGACCGGCTTGTCGCTCGCCAGCTTGACGACCTTGGCTTTCAGGTTCGCGTTCGCGAGCGTCGCGACGGCGTCCGTCGACGATTTCCCGACCACGTCCGGGACCGTCGCCTTCGGCGCCCCGAGCGACACGAGGATCGTGACGGGATTCCCCTTCGGCACCTTCTTGCCGGTCTCTTCGACCTGGTGGTAGACGAAGCCGAGTGGCTGCTTCGTGCTCGGATGCCGCTCGACCCTCGGCTCGAGGCCGTGGTCGATGATCTTCTGGACGGCGAGCGACTCGCGATCGCCCTCCACGAACGGCATGCGGACGACCTTGTTCGCGTTCAGCTGATCCTGGACCTGTGTCCACGCGAACCAGCCCGCGAGGCCGGCGAGGGCGATGAAGAGCAGCGCCAGCAGCCACGGCCAGATCGGCCGGCGACGGACGGGCTCGTCCTCGTAGTCGTAGTAGACGGGCGGCGGCGGGTATCTGACGGGCTGCCGCGGCTGGACGATGGTCGCCGCGGTCGGCATCGGCTGCGTCGGGCGCGAGAGGATCTGCGTCGCGGCCTCCTCCGTCTCGTGGCTGATCGCCACTCCGCGGGCGACGCGCGCAAGGTCGGCGTCCATCTCCTCGGCGCTCCCGTAGCGCTCCTCGGGGGTCTTGCCGAGCGACCGGACGACGATCGCGTCGAGATCCTCCGGCACCTCCGGCCGCAGTGTCGAAGGCTCCGGCGGCACCGTCGAGAGATGCTTCATCGCGATCTCGACCGGCGTGTCCCCGTTGAAGGGCACGGTGCCCGTCAACAGCTCGTACAGGACGATTCCGAGCGAATAAAGGTCGGACGTCTGGTCGACCGGAGCGCCTTTCGCCTGCTCGGGCGAGAGGTACTGCGCGGTCCCGATGATCGAGCCGACCTCCGTCATCTGGCTGGTACCTGCGCGGGCGATCCCGAAGTCCGTCACCTTCAGGCGGCCCTCGTCGCCGACCATGATGTTGTGCGGCTTGATGTCGCGGTGCACGACCCCGTTTCGGTGCGCGAAGCGCAGAGCCGCGAGGATCTGGCGCGCATAGTCGATCGCGAGCGGGATCGGCGCCGGGCCGCGGGCGACGATCAGCTCCTTGAGGGAGCGCCCGTCGAGGTACTCCATCGCGATGTAGTACGTACCCTCGGCCTCTCCGCGGTCGTAGATCGAGACGATGTTCGGATGCGAGAGCCCGGCGGCGTTCTTCGCCTCGCGGCGGAAGCGCTCGACGAACTGCTCGTCGCCCGCGTGGCGGTCGTTGAGAATCTTGATCGCGACGCGCCGCCCGAGCTCCTGGTCCTCGGCGAGGTAGACGTTCGCCATCCCGCCGGTTCCGAGCTTGCGGATGATGCGGTAGCGACCGTCGAAGAGCGTGTTGATCAGCGTGTCGGTGGCGGCCATGACTCCGAACAGCCCTATTTCGACCCACGGGACAGGTACGCCTGCATGATCTGGCGGGCGATCGGGGCCGCCGTCGTGCCGCCGAAGCCGTGCTGCTGCTCCAGCACGACCGTGATCGCGATCCTCGGCGCGTCCGCCGGCGCGAAGGACGTGAACCAGGTCGTGTTCACGTGATTGACGCCCGTCTCGGCGGTGCCCGTCTTGCCGGCGACCTGGATCCCCGGGATCTGCGCCGCGGTACCCGTGCCGCCCGTGACCGCCGCGATCATCATCTGCGTGACCTCGTCCGCCGTCGAGCGCTTGACCGCGCGTCCGAGATCGTCCGCCTTCGTCGTCCGGATCGTCTTGCCATGCGGGTCGAGGACGCGCGCCACGACGTACGGCTTCGGCACGAGGCCACCGTTGGCGATCGCCGCCGTGACCATGACGCTCTGCAGTGGCGTCACGAGCATCCGCTCCTGCCCGAACGCGAGTCTTCCCGGATCGACTTTCGCGTTCGGATCCTTTGGCCGGAAGAGGAGGTGATTCTGGTACAGCCCGCTCGGCGAACGCTCGTTGAGGGGAGTCTCGAGCGGCGGGACCGAGTAGTAGCCGAAGCGCTTCGCGTAGTCGAGGACCGTCGCCGCGCCGAGCTCCTTGCCGACGTTGCAGAAGACGGAGTTGACCGAGTGCTGGAAGCCGGTGAACAGGCTCAGCGAGCCGAACTGCTCCGGCCCGTTCTGGTCGGGATTCCCCGAGTTGTAGACCGGCTTGTTGTACTCCGTGCAGTAGCCCGGATCCTGGAAGTTCGAGTCGGGCGTGTACTTGCCGGTGTCGAGCGCGGCCGAGACGGTGACGATCTTGAACGTCGAGCCCGGCGTGAAGAGGCCGTTCGTCGCGCGGTTCAGCAGCGGCGCCAGGTAGTCGCAGCCGCCCTTGATTCTCTCGACGAGCTGCAGGAAGTTCGGTTTCTCTGCGATGTTCGGGTTGTACGTCGGCGACGACGCCATCACGAGCACCCGGCCGGTCGTCGGCTCGATCGCAACCACCGAGCCGCACTTCCCGGCGAGCGCGCGGTTCGCGAGCGCCTGCAGGTTCGCGTCGATCGTGAGGACGAGGCTGTTCCCCTTGACCGTCTGGCCCTTGAGCTTGTCGATCTCGGTCGAGAAGACCGCGCCGAGGTTCCCGTTCGCCCCGGTCAGGTAGTCGTTCTCGGAGCGCTCGAGCCCCGCGCGGTTTCGGTAGCGGGTCGAGTAGCCGACGACGTGCGTCGCCAGCGGCCCCTTGGGATAGCGGCGGAAGAAGAGGATGTGGTCGGCCGTCTTCGTTGGCTTGTTCGCCGCGAGTACCGTCTTGCCGTCGGAGGCGTAGATGAGGCCGCGCTTGATCGTGAACTGCGCGACCTGCTGGATTGCGTTGTCCTGCCGGTCCGCGAGCCCGCCGGCCGCCCACGCCTGCCAGTACGTGGTTGCGAGGATCAGCGCCGAGATGAGCACCATCGCGACGACCGCGAGTCTGGAGATCTGCTTGTTCATAAACGTTCCGTGTTGGCGCGATTGGAGACGAGTAACAGGCCCGCGAGCAGCACGAAGTTCGCCACGACGCTCGAGCCGCCGTAGGACACGAACGGCAGCGTGATCCCGGTCAGAGGAATCAGCCGCACGATGCCGCCGACGATGATGAAGGTCTGTAGCGCAAAGCCGAAGGTCAACCCGGCTGCGAGGAGCTTCGAGAAGCCGTCGGTTGCCATCAGCGCGATCCGGAAGCCGCGCGCGACGAACAGCATGTAGACGAGCAGCAGTCCGGCCGCACCGACGAGCCCGAGCTCCTGGGCGAGGGCCGAGTAGATGAAGTCGGTGTTGACGTACGGGATGATCGACTGGCCCGCGGCGTTCACGAACGTGCCCTTGCCGAGCCCGGTGCCGCCGAAGTTGCCATGCGCGATCGAGTAGAGCGACTTGACGAGCTGGTAGCTCTGGCAGTCCTGGCGCAGCGCCTTCCCGCCGGTGAGCGCGCAGTAGACGGGTTTGTCCGTCCAGGGATGAAGCCAGATCGTGATCCGGTCGCGGACGTGGCCGACGACCTGGTACACGCCGGCCGCGCCCACCACGAAGAGCACGGCTCCGGCGCCGACGTAGAGGAGCCGATCGGTCGCGACGTAGAGCATCGCCAGGAAGATCCCGAAGAAGAGCAGCGCGCTCCCCAGGTCGTTCGTCTCCACGAGGACGAGCATCGCGCCGCCCCAGATCACGAGCAGCGGCCCGACGTCCTTGGGCCGGAACTGCGCCAGCATCTCGCGTTTCTCGCGCAGGTAGCCCGCGAGGAAGACGATCAGGAAGATCTTCGCGAGCTCCCCGGGTTGGAACCGGAACGCGCCGACGTGCACCCAGAGGCGCGCGCCGTTCACTGTCGTGCCTATCCCCGGCACGGCAGGCAAAAGCAGCAGCAGGATCGCCCCGATTCCGAAGAGGTACTTGTACGACTCGAGCACGCGGTAGTCGTGGCGGAGCGCGACGAGCGTGACGACGAACAGCACCAGGGCGATCACGATCCAGAGGCCCTGCTTGAAGGCGTCGTCGGGGCCGAGGCGGTAGATCTCCGTCACGCCGATCGCGGCCAGGAGACCGGCCATCGGCAGCAGGTACGGATCGGCGTTCGGCACGGTGTAGCGCACTACGAGATGCGCGACGAGGTAGAGCGCGAAGAAGAAGCCCGCGTACGAGAGCGACGTCGTCGAGACATGGCTCTGGCGGGCGATGTAGACGCTGGCGAAGCCGAGGCCCGTGAGGATCCCGACGACGATCAGATTGGCCAGCTCACGGTTCCGCGGGCTCAGCCAGCCGCCCCGTCCGTTATGGCTCCGCCTCCTCAGCGGATCGCCCGCCAGACTAGGTAGGCGCCCGCGGCCAGCGCGGCGAGCAGCAGGAGGAGCGACAGCAACCTTGGCCAGAGCCGGCGCCGACGCTTGGGCTCGTCACGCTCCGCGCGCACTTCGGCGAGCTCCTCGACCTGGTCCGGCGGCACGACCATCGTGTCCACGACCGGAACGGCCTCGATCCCGGAGAGCGTGTCCTCCTCGTCCGGGTCTACCGCACCGGCGGCGGGCATGGTCGCGGTGCGCTCGAGCGCGTCGGGGCCGGCGTCCGAGATCTCGAATGCGATCACGGTGATGTTGTCCTCGCCGCCGCGCTTGTTCGCGGCGCTCACCAGTGCGCGCGCTGCGGTGTCGAGGTCGGGCCGGTGCTTTTCGACAGTTGCGAGGATCGTCTCGTCGTCGAGCATGTCGGTGAGCCCGTCGGAGCAGATCAGGAAGACGTCGCCGGTCCTCGGCTCGACCTGGTCGGTGTCGACGTCGACGTCCGGATCCGTGCCCACCGCGCGCGTGATGACCGACCGCTGCGGGTGCACGTCGGCTTCCTCGGGGGAGAGCTTCCCGGTGCGCTGGAGCTCGCCGACCAGCGAATGGTCGTCGGTGAGCTGCTGGAGCTTGCCGTCGCGGACGAGGTAGGCGCGCGAGTCACCGACATGTCCGATCCAGACCACGCCGTTCTCGACGAGTGCAGCGGTGATCGTCGTGCCCATTCCCGACGCGGCTGCGTCCTCGTTCGCGCGCTTGAAGACGCGTCGGTTGGCCTCCTGGATCAGGCTGGTGAGCCGTTCCGCCCCGTTGCCGTCGCCCGTCTCCTCCTTCAGCGCGGCGGCGGCGAGCTGCGACGCGACCTCGCCGGCCTGTGCGCCGCCCATCCCGTCGGCGACCGCGAAGAGCGGCGGCCGGTGGACGAAGGAGTCCTCGTTATGGCGACGCTTGCGGCCGGTGTCCGTGACGACGGTGCTCTGGCCCACTTCCACGGTCACTTGTCGAACCTCAGGTCGGTCTCTCCGATTCGGATCAGGTCGCCGGGAGCGAGCTTGCGGGGGCGGGTCAGCCGCGAGCCGTTCACGAACGTGCCGTTCGAGGAGCCAAGATCGTGCAGCCAGACACCGTCCTGCCGCGGCTCGAAGCGCGCGTGGCGGGCCGAGGCGAACTCGTCAGGCCCGAGCCCGAGATCGTTCTGTGCGCCGCGGCCGACCGTGAGCGGCGCCGAGTCGAGCCGGTGCTCCTCCCCTGGAGTGAGCGCGGCGCTCTTGACGACGACGATCTTGCCTGTCACGCGTCCGGAGACAGGGACGACCGGCCCACCGCCCGAGGGGGCAAGGACGAAGCTCTCCTGCGGCAGCCTGAGGTCGCGGCTCGCGGTGCGCACGATCCGCCAGATGAACAGGTAGAGCAGGAGCAGGAACGCGATCTTGAGGAGGAGCAGGACCTCCTCGACCGTCGCCGAGCCGACAGTCACGCGAGCTCCCGCCGAAAGACGAGCTCGGTCGAGCCGAGGGTGACGGCGTCCCCGTCGTTCAGCTTCGCGCGGCGGGTGGGGTGGCCGTTCACCTCCATGCCGTTCGTCGAGTCGAGGTCGATCAGCCAGTAGGCTGCGCCCTCCTGCCTCAGCTCGGCGTGGCGCCTCGAGACGTTCCCGTCCTCGAGCTGGATGTCGCAGTCCTTCGAGCGGCCGATCACGACACGGCGCTTCGAGACCTCGTGCTTCTGCCCGTCGTAGCTCAGCGTGACGACCTCGCGTTCGACTCCGAGGTCGGCCGCGCTCGCAGCCTCGGTGGCCTGCACAGGGGCCGCGGGCTTGTAGATCATCGTCGCGCCGGGCTCGACCTCCTCGGCGGGCGCACCGGCCGACGCGGCTCGTCCCTCGGGTTTCGCCATGCGCGTCGCGATCCCGAACTCGCCGACGGAGAGATCCTCGTCGGTGTTCAGCAAGACCTTCGGCGCCGTCAGGAGCGCGTATTGCTCGCGGCGCGCGTGCTCGGCCAGGTAGTCCTCGAGCTCGCCGACCAGCGAGTCGTCATAGCCCGAGAACTGCTCGCGGTCGGCCGCCGAGAGGTAGATCGAGTACTCGTTCGGCACGTAGACGCGCGAGACCGAGACGTTCTTGTGGTCGTCCATCTCCTTCGCCAGCTTGCGCGCGAGCTCGACCGGCTGCACGTTCGTGCGGAACGCGCGGCCGAAGACGCCCTCGAAGAGGGACTCGATCTTTTGCTCGATGTTGCGGAGAACCATGGCGACGCCGGGGGTTTGCCCCGGTCGGCCAATGCTAACTCCCGCGATTCAGACTCAGTTGAGGTGCGACGGCCAGCGCAGCGCAGGTGACCCAGGCGGTCAGCACGAGCGGCCAGACTGCTACGCCCGGGACAAGCACCGTTGCGGCGAGCATGGCAGCGCCGGCGCCGGCCACCCCCCACAGGTCACGGGTGCGTGCGAGCGGAAGGACCGCGGCAGCCGCGGCAAGGGTCGCCGCCTCGAGCCCGAGCGCGGGATGCGCGAGCAGCGCCTGCCAGAGCGCGCCGGCGACCGCAACCGGGCTGTCGCTGCCGGCGATCCCGAGTCCGAGCGGTGGTCGGGCGTGCGTGAACGGCAGCGGTGTCCCACGGATGCCGGCTGCGAGCGCCGCGACCAGCACGGCGGTTCCCGCTTGCGCTGCGCGGCGAACGGGCGAGCGCACGCCCAGCGCCGTCAGCGGGACGAGCCCGAGCGCACCGAGCGGAGCCGCGAGCGGGCCGAGTGCAAAGAGCAGTCCACTGCGTGGCTCACCCCAGGACAGGGCGAGCCAGGCAAGCGCGACCACGCCGTACAGCAGTGCCAGTCCGAGCGAGAAGTTGCCGAGCGGGAAGAGCGGGACCGCGAGGGTGAGCGCGAGTCCGACGCGCGGCCGCCAAGCCGTCGCCCCCGCCGCAACTGCCGCGACCAGCAGCGCCCAATGTGCCGGATAGAACGGAAGGGCCGTCGCGCTCCAGCCGGCGCCGACCGCGGCGAGGATCGGCGCGGCCAGTCGGTCGACCCCGCCCGGGATGACAAGCGGACGAAGCTCGGCGCGCGGCTTCCGCTCGCGCTCGCGGAACGCGCCGCGGAGCACGCGTGCGAGGCGCTCGGCGCTCGGCCGGCGCGCAGGGTCGAGCGAGAGCGCGCGGTCGACGGCGACGAGCAGCGCCTTCGGCAAATCGGGTCGTTCGCGAGTGAGCGGCGGCGCGCCGGCCCCGAT
Source organism: Thermoleophilia bacterium (assembly GCA_040005095.1). Taxonomy (GTDB): domain Bacteria; phylum Actinomycetota; class Thermoleophilia; order Gaiellales; family Gaiellaceae; genus UBA5186. The sequence continues at coordinate 17,880 of JBDTZN010000034.1, forward strand.
CGCGCGCGCTGTATCGAGGAGCGAGCCCGACCAGAACGGATGCGGGCCGGCAAGCGCCTCCCAGAGCATCACGCCGACGCCCCAGACGTCGGCGGCGGGCGTGGCTTCCTTGCCCGCGAGCCGCTCGGGCGCGATGTAGGCGAGCGTCCCGGGCACGTCCCCGGCGGCCGTCAGCGTCTCCTCTTCCTTCATCTGAGCCAGCCCGAAGTCGAGCAGCCGCACGCTCACCTCCGGCCCTTCCTTCAACAACACGTTGGACGGCTTGACGTCGCGGTGGACGATCCCGCGCGCGTGGGCGTGCGCGAGTCCGTCGAGGATCTGGGCCGCGGCCTCCACCGCCGAGCGGTCGTCGAGCTCGCCGGCGCGCATCGCCTCGCGAACTGTCTTTCCGGGCACGTACTCGTAGGCGATGTAGACATGGCTATCGTCGCGCTCGAAGGCGTACGCGCGCAGGCAGCGCTCGTGACGCAGGCGCGCTG
>JBDTZN010000117.1:0-5381 GCA_040005095.1 Thermoleophilia bacterium
AAGCGGCCCATCAGGTCGACGAGCAGCTCGCGGACGTTCGCGCCGCGTGCCTCGACCTGCTTCTCGCCGCCGGTCTCCTTGCGCAGGGTCGGTGGGATTCGAACCACACTCATTCCGGGTCTCCCGAGCGGAGCGAAGGGACTAACCCTTCCCGCGGAAAATGCGCAGCATTTTTGGCGGAGATCATGCCGGCACTCCCTGGCAAAACTCGACGTAGTCCACGTACTCGGTGATCGTCGGGTGCTCGCCGCAGACCGGGCAGCTCGGGTCCTTGCGGATCTGCACCTCGTTGAACTCGGCCGAGAGCGCGTCGAAGAGCAGCAGCCGGCCGACGAGAGAGTCGCCGATCTCGCCGAGCGCGAGCTTCAGCGCCTCCGAGGCCTGCAGGGAACCGATCACGCCCGGCAGCACGCCGAGCACACCGCCCTCGGCGCACGACGGCGCGAGCTCCGGCGGCGGAGGCTGCGGGAAGAGGCAGCGATAACAGGGACCGTCGCCGGGCTTGAAGACCGTGACCTGGCCCTCGAAGCGGAAGATCGAGCCGTGGACGACGGGGATCCCGTGCCACACGGACGCGTCGTTGACGAGGTAGCGGGTGGGGAAGTTGTCGGCGCCGTCGACGATCACGTCCCAGCCCTCCGAGAAGATCTTGTCGACGTTTTCCGAGGTGAGGCGCTCCTGGAAGGTGCGCACGGTCACGTCGGGATTCAGCGCCTCCAAGGCGCGCCGGGCGGAGTCGACCTTCGGCTCGCCGATCGTCGTCGTGGAATGCAGAACCTGGCGCTGGAGGTTGGACGCGTCGACGACGTCCGCATCGATCAGGCCGATCGTGCCCACCCCGGCGGCGGCCAGATAGAGCGCTGCCGGAGAGCCGAGTCCGCCGGCGCCGACCAGCAGGATCCGCGAGTCGAGCAGCTTCAGCTGTCCGGCCTCGCCGACCTCGGGGATCAAGACGTGTCGCGAGTAGCGGGCGCGCTTCGAGGAGTCGAGCGCGCGGCTCACTTCCCACGGGTGGCCCTGGGACTTCCACTCGCGGAAGCCGTCGGCGAGCGAGAAGACGTTCTCGTAGCCGAGCTCCCCAAGCGTCTTCGCCGCGAAGGCGGACCGCGACCCGCTGGCGCAGTAGAGGACGATCTCGCGCGAGCGGTCGGGCTCGATGCCGTCGATGCGCGACTCGAGGTTCCCGCGCGGGATGTGGGCCGCACCGGGGACGTGCCCCTCGTCCCACTCGCCCTGCTCGCGGACGTCGACGAAGAGCGGCGGCTCGGCGCTCTGCAGCAGCTCGCTCGCGCGGGCGGGGGAGACCTCTTCGATCTCCGCGCGCGTCTGGGCCAGCAGTTCTCGGTACGTCGCCATTGCTTTCCAAAGTGTAGCGAGGTGTGGGCCGCCTACGCTTGCGTGCGTGAGCGCCCGAACCCGCGTCTGGATCGTCGTCGCGGCCGCTGCGGCCGTCGTGGTCGCGGTTGCGGTGATCATCGTCGTAGCCACCGGTGGCAAGACGTCGAGCGCGACGCCGTCACAGCCCCGGAAGGGCGCGCCGCTCCTGCTCCTGGACACCGGCCTGCGCGCCGACCCGGCGTCGCGGGCTCTGCGCCGGGCGGCCGTGCTCTACTCGAAGGGCCGCCGGGCCGAGGCGGGCCGTGTCTTCGCGACGCAGCACTCCCTGAACGCGCAGCTCGGCGCCGCGTTCTCGAACTGGCCGGACGGCGCGCTCGCACGCGTCTCCGAGCTCGCGCGCACGCATCCGCACAGCGCCCTCGCGCGACTCCACCTCGGCCTGGCGCTGATCTGGACGGGTCGAAGCGCCGAAGGGGTCGCTGCTCTCCGCGCAGCCGAGCGGATCGAGCCGGACTCACCGTCGGCTGTACGCGCCGGCGACCTGCTGCATCCGCGCGTCGCACCGGGGCTGCCGGGCTTCGTCCCGAGCTTCGGCGTCCCCGCGGCGGTCGCAAAGCTGCCGGCCGCGCGGCAGCTCAGCGTGCTCGAGCGTGCGGCCCGAAAACCCGACCTGCGCGCGAAGCTTCTCTACGGCGTCGCGTTGCAGCGGGTCGAGCGGCCGGTGTCCGCCGAACGCCAGTTTGCCGCCGCCGCCGCCCTCGCGCCCGGGAATCCCGAGGCGCAGGTCGCAGCAGCCGTCGGGCGGTTCGACAAGGACAATCCGTCCGCCGCCTTCTCCCGTCTGGGACCCCTGACGAAGCGGTTTCCTCGCGCTCCAACCGTTCGCTTCCATCTCGGGCTACTGTTGCTCTGGCTCAACGACCTGCCCGACGCCCGCAAGCAGCTTCGTCTCGCACGAGCGGAAGCACCTGGAACACCGCTCGCGCAGGAGGCAAATCGGTTCCTTGTCCGGCTTTCGTCGATTGGGACCAAATGACTCAAAGATGGGCCGAACGGCTCATGGCGGTTGTCTGGCCCTACTGGCAGACTCGCGCCATCTGAAACGGCCGAGGCTCCGGCAGGGAGCCAGGCCTGAGCGAGGGGGTCGCGTGAGCGCAGGGGGGACTGTCGCAACGAAGCCGGAAGATCGGCTGGACGTGCTCGACACCGACGAGGCCAGGCTTTTGCTCGACGCCGGCCGCGAAGCGGGATCGCTGACCACCGACGAGATCGCGCTCGCGCTCGAGGAGCTGGACCTCGACACCGCTCACATCGAAGAGATCTACCACGCGCTCGAAGAGGCGCAGATCGAGATCCTCGCGCCGGGAGAGCCCGACGAAGTCGAGCAGGTCGAGGAGCCCCGCGAGGTCTCGACCGACGCGCTCCAGCTCTTCCTCAAGGACATCGGCAAGGTCGAGCTGCTGACCGCCGCTCAGGAGGTCTCCCTGGCCAAGCGGATCGAGCGCGGCGACCACCGCGCGAAGCAGGAGATGGTCGAGGCGAACCTCCGCCTCGTCGTGTCGATCGCGAAGCGCTACCGCAATCAGGGCCTGCCGTTCCTCGATCTCATCCAGGAGGGCACGATCGGCCTCGTCCGCGCCGCGGAGAAGTTCGATTACCGCAAGGGCTTCAAGTTCTCGACGTACGCGACGTGGTGGATCCGCCAGGCGGTCGCCCGTGCGCTCGCCGACAAGGCCCGGACGATCCGCATGCCCGTCCACGTCGTCGAGAAGCTGAACAAGATCGTGCGCGCCGAGCGCAAGCTCCGCGCCGAGCTGGGCCGCGAGCCGTTGTCGGTCGAGGTCGGGATCGAGCTCGAGCTGACGGTCGACGAGGTGGAGCAGATCCGCCGCAGCGCCCAGACGCCTGTCTCGCTGGAGAAGCCCGTCGGCGACGAGGAGGAGTCGGAGTTCGGCCACTTCCTCCGGGACGACAACGCGCCGCTTCCCGAGGAGGCCGCAGAGGTCGCGCTGCGTCGCGAGTCGCTGATCAAGATCCTCGGCACGCTTTCGGAGCGCGAGCGGAGCGTCCTCGAGATGCGCTACGGCCTCGACGGCAAACATCCGCGCACGCTCGACGAGGTCGGGCGGACGTTCAACGTCACGCGCGAGCGGATCCGGCAGATCGAGAACGAGAGCCTGAAGAAGCTCCGCGCGATCGCGACCGCACAGCAGCTCCGCGAAGTCGCCTAATCCGGGTTAACAGCTGAGCGAGTTCAGCGCTGCGTAAGGCGGCAGCGCTGAACTCGACAGCTGCACCACGCTGACCTGCTTGCCGTCCTCGACCGCGAAGAAGAGCCGGTCGAGCCGGTAGCCCACGACCTTGCCCTGGAGACGGAACGGCTTCAGGCGGGCGCCGTACGCGCGCTTCAGCTGCGCCGCGGTCGAGCAGGGGCCGATGCGCGCGGCCGTGCGGTACTGCTCGCCCCACACGACGATCTCGATCGCGCCGCCTCCGCTCGAGCGGAAGAACACCGAGGCGCTGCGCGGGAAGTCGAGCCGCGTGAGCCCGCCCTCGAGCCGCGCGACTTTCGGCGCACCGCCGAACGGCTTGCGGTACGCGGCTCGGGCCAGTCCGAGCTTGGTGCCGGCGATCGAGGTCTGCGTGATGCGGAGGACTGGAGCGGTCGCCCCGCCAGCCCCTGCGAGCACGAGCGCCCCGAGGACGACGGAAGCGGACCGAAGCACACGGCCAAGCTACTAGAGCCGGCTGGCTAACGGAAAGCGGCGAGGTAAGGGAGCGCCGACGCAACCGCGGGAAACCCGCGGTTGCTGAAGCGGCGTTGCCGAGTCAACGCCTAGACTGGCGCGTCCGTGACCGAGCCCTGGTTCGACGAGCTCTCGGAGCTCCTGCGCATTCCCTCGATCAGCGCCGATCCCTCCCGCGGGGAGGACGTGCGTCGAGCGGGCGAGTGGGTCTGCAACGTGATCCGGCGCGCCGGCGGCGAAGTCGAGCTCGTCGATTGGAAGGGGCAGCCGCTCGCGATCGGCGAGATCCGCGCGTCCCGGGATCCCGACAAGGCCCCGACGGTGCTCTGCTACGGGCACTTTGACGTCCAGCCGCCGGACCCCCTCGACCTGTGGGAAAGCGATCCGTTCGAGCCCGAGATTCGCGGGGAGTACGTGTACGCCCGCGGCGTCGCCGACGACAAGGGCCAGCTGTACATACTGCTGAAGGCCGCGGAGGAGCTCGCGGCTGCGGGCGAGCTGCCCGTCAACGTGCGCTTCTGCTGCGACGGCGAGGAGGAGTCGGGGGGCCATTCGATCGTCGAGTTCCTCGAAGCGGACGAGCGCGGCGCTGACGCAGCGGTGATCTTCGACAGCGGGATGATCCGACGCGGCCTGCCCGCGTTCAACGTGGCCACGCGCGGGATCGTCTACTTCCACCTCAAGGTCCGCACCGGGGCTCGCGACCTGCATTCCGGCATGTACGGCGGGGCGGCGCTGAACGCGGTGCACGCGCTGACGACGATCGTCGCAGCGCTCGGCGCGCGCGACGGCAAGCTCCCTGAGGCGCTGCGGGCCGGGATTGCAGTGCCGACCGAGGAGGAGCTCGCAGGCTGGCGGGAGCTTCCCGCAGGCGCGGACGAGCTCGGCGACCAGGGCGCGCGGCCTGCCGATCCGACCGCTGCCGAGGAGTTCTACCTCCGCACCTTCGCCGAACCGGCGCTGGATGTGAACGGGATCGACGGCGGCTCGCCCCACGTCCAGAAGACCGTGCTCCCCGTCGTCGCCGACGCGAACCTGTCGATCCGCCTCGCTCCCGGGCAGGACGTGGACGAGATCGCGGCTGCGGTCGAGCGGCTCGTGCACGAAGCCGCCCCCGAAGGAACCGAGGTCGAGCTCGAGCGCCTCGCGGACTCGCCGCCGGGGCTTGTCCCGCCAGACTCGCAGGCGATCCAGCTCGGGCAGGATGCGTTCGAGCGGGCGCTCGGCGTCAGGCCGCTGCTCATCCGCTCCGGTGGCACCCTGCCCATCGTCCCCGCGCTTGCCGACAAGGGCATC
>JBDTZN010000118.1:0-5368 GCA_040005095.1 Thermoleophilia bacterium
CCGTGTCCCGGCTCGTCGGCTCGCCCCCCGGCTACATCGGCTACGACGAGGGCGGCCAGCTCACCGAGGCCGTGCGCCGCAAGCCCTACTCCGTGCTGCTGCTCGACGAGATCGAGAAGGCGCATCCGGACGTGTTCAACATCCTGCTCCAGATCCTGGAGGAGGGCCGGCTCACCGACGCGCAGGGCCGCAAGGTCGACTTCCGCAACTGCATCGTGATCATGACCTCGAACATCGGCGCCGCTCAGATCTCGAAGAACCAGGGGCTCGGCTTCTCGATCGGCGACGAGCAAGGCCTGTCCTACGAGGACATGAAGAGCCGCGTGATGGGCGAGCTGAAGAAGGTCTTCCGTCCCGAGCTGCTCAACCGCATCGACGAGACGATGGTGTTCCACAAGCTCACGAAGCAGGAGATCATCCCGATCGTCGACATCCAGATGAAGCGCGTCCGCGAGCAGATGGCGGTGCACCAGGTGTCGATCGAGCTGACCGACGAGGCGAAAGAGCTACTCGTCGAGAAGGGCTACGACCCCGCAATGGGCGCCCGGCCGCTGCGCCGCGCGATCCAGCACTACATCGAGGATCCGCTCGCCGACTTCGTGCTCGGCCGCGAGCTCGAGCCGGGGTCCACGATCCTCGTGGCCCGCAAAGCCGGCGAAGAGGGCGAGACCGCCGAAGACGCGCTGGTCGACATCACTGTCATCCCGGCGGAGCTCACGCCGGAGCGCATCACCGTCCCGCCCACCGAGCCCGAGGGCTCGGCCGAGGACGACGAGCCCGAGCCCGACTCCGAATAACGCGCGCTGGGCGACCGGCCCGTTCTCGCGGCGCTCGGCGGCGCGGTCGCGATCGCGTTCTCGGCGATCCTCTATCGGTACTCGCACGTCTCGCCCTCGACTGGCGCCTTCTTTCGCTGCACGTGGGCGGTGCCGCCGCTGGCGCTGCTCGCCTGGCGGGAGGATCGGCGCTTCGGGCCGCGGCCGCGCTCGGCGCGCCTGTGGGCCGTGCTCGCTGGGCTCTTCTTCGCGGCCGATCTGATCCTGTGGCACCACGCGATCGAGGACGTCGGCGCCGGCCTTTCGACCGTGCTCGGGAACACGCAGGTCGTGCTGGTGGGGCTCGTCGCCTGGGCGCTGCTCGGCGAGCGGCCGAGCACGCGCGCGCTGGTGTCGATCCCGATCGTGATGGCCGGGGTCGTCTTCATCTCGGGCGCGATCGGGGCAGGTGCGTACGGCGCGCATCCCGCGCGAGGAGTGCTGTTCGGCGTGCTCACCGCGCTGATGTACACCGGCTTCCTGCTCACGCTGCGCCACGGCAACCAGGACGTGCGCCGGCCGGCCGGGCCGCTCTGCGACGCGACCGCCGTCTCGGCGGTCGGCTGTCTCGTCGCCGGGCTCGCGCTCGGCGACCTCGACCTGACCCCGAGCTGGTCCGCGACCGGTTGGCTCGTCCTGCTCGCGCTCAGTTCCCAGGTGCTCGGCTGGCTGCTGATCTCGCTCTCGCTGCCGCGCCTTCCGGCGGTGCTCACGTCGATCTTGCTGACGCTGCAGCCGGTGATGACGGTGGTGCTCGGAATCGTGCTGCTGAACGAGTCGCCGTCCACGCTCCAGCTCGTGGGCGCGGCGGCAATCCTCGCGGGCCTCATCGCCGTGTCCACCGGCAGGCGCTCGACGGCAGCCGCCCCGGTCGTCGAGGCCGGCTAAGACACGGGGGAAACCATGTTTCCCCCGTGAGCCCCCTTCTTTGAGTTTCAACAAGGGGAACGGACGCCGGCCAAGCCGGCATCCTCCAAAATGAACCGCTGAAAGGAGCCGCGCGGTTGACTACAGCTGACTCTCGAATATGGATCGGGCTCGTTGAGGTCCGGCCAGCGCCAGGCTCGGATGTTTTCGGGTCGGATCCCGGCGCGTACGCGAATGTCCTCGCGCTTGCCGCCGACGAGGCGGGTTATCGCCGCGCTGTTGTGGATGTTATGCCCGAATATGGCGCGATCGTCGTCAAAATCGACGACGTTGAAACGTTTGATGATCGCCTGCGATACGGCCACGCGTCAGAACAGATCGTGGAAGCCGCCGACGAGTTAGGGCCGGAAAATCCGGTTAGCGTTGACCGCTTCTATATTTACGAAGAAGACGAGGAGGACGAGCCCGGCCTCAAAAGCGTCTGAGCTCAGGCCCGCAGCGACTCTCTCGAAACTGGCTAGAGCTGCCAGACGTCGCCGCGTAGGATCGGTACCTCGCGGCCGTCGTGGGTCAGCGCATCGACCTCGACCTCGGGTCCTCCGACCATGAAGTCGGTGTGGACGGTCGAGACGTTGTAGCCCTCGCCGCCCGGCTCGCCGTCATAGCTGTGCGGGATGCCGAAGCCGTACGCGATGTGGCACGTCGCGTTCTCGTCGAACAGCGTGTCGAAGAACGTGATCCCCGTCTGTCCGACCCGCGACGTCCCGTCCACGAGGGCCAGCTCCCCGAGGTAGTGCGACCCCTCGTCGGTCTCGACTTGCCCGCGCACGACGTCGGCGCCTTCCTCGGCGTCCACGGACACGATCCGGCCCTGCTCGAAGCGCAGCTCGAGGCCGACGACGACTTGCCCGAGGAGTGCGAGCGGCCGCGTCGACCGGATCACGCCTTCGGTCCGGTCGCGGTGCGGCGTCGTGAAGACCTCCTCGGTCGGCATGTTCGGGACGTGCTCGCGGCCCCACGATGTCTCGAAGAGCGCCGCGTCGAAGATCGACCGCTCGGAGAGCCCAACGGTCAGGTCGGTCCCGGGCCCGCGGAAACGGATCGCGTCGACTCCGAGCTCGTTGAGCGCTGCCACGCGGCTCTTCAGCCGTTTCATGTGCTCGGTCCAGGCCGCGACGGGATCCTCCTCGTCGAGCCGCACGCAGAACGCGACGGCCTCCCACAGGCGCTCGACGTCGGGCTCGCCGAAGACCTGCTGGGCCCAGCCCTCGTTCGGATAGGCAATCCCTGTCCAGTTCACGAGCTTGTCGCCGAGCTGGCGCATCGCCACCTGGGCGAGCTCCTTCATCTGCGCGCCGCCGACCCGTTCCCCGTCCAGATCTGCGAGGAGATTCGGCTCCGGCTCACCCGTGGTCGAGATCGACGCGCCCTTGACGTCGCCCATGTGCTTCCACCGGGCGAGCAGCCCGGGCGGCGAGTAGGTCAGCGCCGAATCCGGCCCGAGCTCGATCAGCGCGCGGCGGATGTGCTGGTCGTTGTAGAAGACGTCGACGTAGCTCGCGCCGGCTCGGTAAGAGGCCCGCGCGAGGGCGCGGATCAGCGGTGCGTGCTCGGGGCGGCCCGCGAGGAAGACCTCTTGGCCCTCCTGGACGTTCGCGCCGACCCGCACGGCCAGCTCCGCATAGCGCTCGAGGCGCTCGTCCGTCACATCAGTCTCCACTCGTCGTCGCGGATGATCGGCACCTCTGCGCCGCCTGTCTCGATGCCGTCGACGTCCACCTCGGGCCCGCCGATCATGAAATCGGTGTGGATCGTGGAGACGTTGATGCCGCGAGCGAGCTTCTCGTCGTCGCTCAGCGCCTCGCCTCCCTCGACGCCGTGGACGACCGCGTCGCCGTAGGCGATGTGGCACGTCGCGTTCTCGTCGAACAGGGTGTTCAGGAACAGGATTCCGGTCTGTCCGACGCGGCTCGAGCCGTCGACCAGCGCGATCTCGCCGAGCCGGGTGGCGCCCTCGTCGCTCTCCATGTGTGCCTGCACGGTCTCGGCGCCGGACGACGCGTCGACCTCGACGGCGCGCCCGCCCTCGAACCGGATGCGCAGGTCCCGAACGATCGGTCCGCCGACGAGGTTCAGCGGCATCGTCGCGGTGACGACACCTTCGACGCGCCGCCAGTCTGGGCACGTGTAGACCTCTTCGGTCGGCATGTTCGGGATGTGCTCGCGGCCCCAGGTCGTGTCGGCACGCGCCGCCTCCCAGTCGGCGTCGGGCAGCAGGCCGACGGTGAGCTCGGTGCCGGGCCCGCGGAAGCGGATCGCCTCGAACCGGCGCTCGTTCAGGCCGGAAGCGCGCGCGTCCAGCCGGTCCATGTGCTCCCGCCAGGCGGCCACCGGATCGTCGTCGTCGAGTCGAACGGTGTGCGCGATCGCCTTCCAGAGCCGCTCGACGTCGGGGTCGCCGAAGATCTCCTGGGCCCAGCCTTCGGTTGGCCACGACGCGATCGTCCAGTTCACCTCGCCGCTCCCGACCATGTGCAGGTGCGAGCGGCTCAGGTCGAGCGCGCGCGCCCGGCCGACCTTCGCGGGATCGAGATCGTCGAAGAGCCCTGGAGTCGGATCGCCCGTGATCGAGATGTGCGCGCCGCGCTCGGCCGTGATCCGGTCGAGGCGATCGGTCAGCCAAGGCGGCGTCCACGTCAACGCGTCGTCCGGGCCGAGCTCGATCAGGGCGTGGCGGAACTCGTCGTCGATGTAGTACGGGTCGACGTAGCGCGCGCCCGCGGCGTAGGCCTCGCGGGCGATCGCCCGCATCAAGGGTGCGTGCTCGGCCAGGCCCCGCACGGCGACGAGTTGTCCCAACGCGACGTTGGCGCCCACCCGGACGACGAGCTCGGCGTACCGTTGAAGCGCCCCCGAATCCACGGCGCGCACCCTACCCGCCTGCATGCCATGATCGCCGCGTGGAACAAGCGCCGTCGGGAGCTCCGATCCTTGCCTCGTGGGGCCGACGGTTCGCCGCGATCCTCATCGACAACCTGCTTCTCGTAGTTCCGGCGGCTGTTGGGATCTTGCTGATCTCGCTCGACAACTTCAATGACGGCATCTCGCCGGTAGCCGTCGTCGGCCTCTTGATCCTCGGACTAACACTCACTGTTGGGCACGCCGCGTACTTCACGATCCTGAACGGCAACGAGCGGGGACAGACTTACGGCAAGCGTGCGCTCGGGATCCGCGTGATCGACCTGCGCGAAGGTGGCCGGATCGGATACGGCCGCTCCTTCGCTCGCTGGGCCGTGCCGTTCGTCATCAACCTCATCTTCGGCTTCTTCTTCCTCATCGACGACCTGTGGCCGCTGTGGGACTCGCGTAACCAGGCGCTGCACGACAAGTTCGCGAACAGCATCGTCGTGTGCGTTCAGTAGTTCCAATTTCGGCACAGTCGTCGTCGGGACCGAGACCTAGACTCGATTTCGTGGCGAAGGCGGCCGTTCAGTTCCTCTGCACCGATTGCGGCTACTCCGCCGGACGCTGGTTCGGCAAGTGTCCGGGCTGCAACGAATTCGGCACCCTCGTCGAGGAGGCGGCGCCCGCCGTGGCCGCAGGGAAGCGGAAGAGCGCCGGCACTGCCCGGCCGCTCCTGCGGCTGGTCGACGTCGAGGTCGAGGAGGCCGCGCGGATCTCGACCG
>JBDTZN010000119.1:0-5356 GCA_040005095.1 Thermoleophilia bacterium
TGCTCGTCGAGGTGGTCGCCGAGCTGCGCGAAGTCGGCGGCGGGGAGGTAGTCGAAGACGTAGCCCTTCGGCTCGTAGACCTGCGAGGTCATCCGGTAGACGCCGCCGTAGACGTCCGCGATCAGGACGACGCGGTCGCCCGGATTGATCAGGTGCATCAGCGTCGTCGTCGCGCCGAGGCCGGAGGAGAACGCGATCCCATGCTCGGCGTTCTCGAGCGACGCGAGGCACTGCTGGAGCGCCGTCCGCGTCGGGTTCGCGACGCGCGAATAGTCGTAGCCCTTGTGCTCGCCGACCGCATCCTGGACGTACGTCGACGTCTGGTAGATCGGCGTCGTGACCGCTCCGGTGGCGGGATCCGGCTCCTGCCCCTCGTGGATCGCACGGGTCTCGAAGTCCATGCCGCAAGTGTAGAGGTGCCCTACGCAGGTAGAACGGAACCGTGAGATACCGGCAGCTCGGCGACAGCGACCTCGAAGTCTCGGAGATCAGCCTCGGCTCATGGCTGACCTACGGCGGCGGCGTCGAGCGCGAGCGCGCGCAGGCGTGCGTCGACCGCGCGTTCGAGCTCGGGATCAACTTCATCGACACCGCGAACGTGTACGCGCGCGGCGGGGCCGAGGAGTTCCTCGGCGAGGCGCTCGCGTCGCGCCCGCGCGAGTCGTACGTGCTCGCCACGAAGCTCTACTTCCCGATGGACGACGAGAACCGCGGGCTCTCGCGCGAGCAGGTGCCGAAGCAGATCGACCTGTCTCTCGAGCGGCTGCGTGTGGACTACGTCGACCTGTACCAGTGCCACCGCTACGACGAGGAGAAGCCGCTCGAGGAGACGATGGAGGCTCTGTCGGAGGTTGTCCGCGCCGGGAAGGTGCGCTACCTCGGCTTCAGCGAATGGACGGCGCCGCAGATTCGCGCCGCGCTCGACCTCGTTCCAGGCGTCGAGAAGTTCGTCTCGAGCCAGCCGCAGTACTCGATCCTCTGGCGCGTTCCCGAGGTGGAGGTGATTCCGCTCAGCCGGGAGAAGGGGATCTCGCAGATCGTCTGGTCGCCGCTCGCGCAGGGTGTCCTCACCGGCAAGTACAGGCCGGGAGAGCCGCCGCCTTCCGACTCGCGGATGGCCTCGCAGGGGATGGGCTGGGCGATGGACCGGTTCCGCTCGGACGCTCTGCTCGCAGCCGTGCAGCGGCTCCAGCCGATCGCCGACGGGCTCGGGATCACGATGGCACAGCTCGCGCTCGCCTGGGTCCTGCGCGAGCCGACCGTCGCTTCCGCGATCGTCGGCGCCTCGCGGCCAGAGCAGGTGGACGACAATGCGGCCGCGTCGGGGATCGAGCTCGACGAGGCGACGCTGGCCGCTATCGACGAGGCCGTGGGGGAGTTCGCCGTGCACGACCCCACGCAATCCGACTAGCGCCGAGGAACTTCGCGAGGCTGCGGAGCGGCTGCTCGAGGGGCACGGGCTTCTGTCCAGGCTCCCACCAGACGCCGTTGACGGATATGACGCCGGTCTTGCGGTCGAACACGGGATCGATCCGGCCGACAATGCGGTCGCCGTGGAGGATCGGCAGCACGTAGTAGCCGTATTCGCGCTTGGCCTTGGGCACGTACATCTCGAGGCGATAGTGGAAGCCGAACAGCGCCTCGGCTCGGGCGCGGTCGTGGACGAGGCGGTCGAACGGGGAGAGGAAGGTCGTCCGGTTCGGCAGCGGGGCGTCGTCTGCGTCCGGGTGCAGGCGCAGCTTCCCGCGCTCGAGCCAGACGCCGAGCGAGCGGCGGCGCTTCTCCTGAATCAGCCGCTCGGCCTTTGCCCATGGAATCGTCTGTGTCTCCGGATAGACGCGTTCGGCGAGGTCCCACAGCCGGTGAGTCCCGGCGCGGCCGGCGACCGCGATCTCGCCGCGCGTGGCCAGGATCTCGAGCATGAGTCGCAGCGGGCCGCGCCCCCACCAGGCGTGCCGCTCCGCATTCGCCGGCACCTCTTCCTTCAGATCGCGTGAGAGGAGGGGTCCGTTCTGCTCGAGCTCGCGCATGAGGTAGCGGCGGTAGCGGGTGTTCTCCTTCAGGAAGTCGCGGACCCACTGGTGGCGTTTCGACGCGCCGTCGCGTCGGCGCTGGCGCATCCGCGCTCGCTGGAGCGGCAAGTCCTCGATCGGATAGACGAACGCGTCGTACTCGAAGAGCTTCCGCTCCTCCCAGAGCAGCCGGTCGAGCTCGCCGCGGTCGTACGAGCCGAGACGGCTCCAGAGCACGAGGTGCTGTGGCGGCGCGACCGTCGAGATCGGGTCGAGCTGGAGGAAGCCGAGCCGGCGCACGGTCTCGAGCACGTCCGAGGCCGTGCCGTCGAGGAGCTGCGCATGGACGGCGGCGCGGCGCGCCTCGTCGAGCGTCATTTGCGCGCAGATGGACGGAGGTTCGACCGGGGCCACGCAACGCGAGTCGCGCCGAGAAACTCCGCCAGCCGCCCGACGGTCGGCTCGAGCGGCACGTCGGCGGGCGCGCCGGGCTCCCACTTGATTGCGTTGATCCGCAGCACGCCGGCCTTGCGGTCCATCGTCGGGTCGATCCGGCCGACGAGGTCGTTCCCTTGCAGAACCGGCAGGACGAAGAAGCCCCAGCGCTTTTCCTGCGGGACGTAGATCTCGAGTCGGAATTCGAAGTCCCACAGCGCTTGGGTGCGCTTGCGGTTGCGGATCAGCGGGTCGAACGGGGAGAGCAGGGCCGTGTGGGGCTCGCTCTCGGCCCTGTCGAGCAGCTTCAGATCGTCGCGGTGTGCGTACCAGGCGCCCTTCTGCCCTTCGACCTTGACTTGCTCAACGCCGTCGAGCTCGCGCACCACGTCGCCGAGGCCGTAGAACGGGCCGCCGACGAACGGCTCCTCGCGAACCTGCTGTCCCGTCGCGACGCCGAGGCCGCGGAGGGATCGCATAGCGACGCGCCGTTCGACCTCGTCGAGTGGTAGAGGCTCGGCCGGCGGCAGCACTCGTTCGGGCAGCGCCCAGAGTCTCTGCGCTCCCTGGCGGCCATGGACGAGCACCTCGCCCTTCAGCCAGAGCATCTCCAGCATCCGCGTGACGTTGCGGTCGTTCGTCCAGCCGGTCGAGCGCCATGCCCGCTCGGACACGTCCACGATCTCGCGTGACGGCAGGGGCCCGCGCTCGTCGAGCTGCGCCACAATTGATTCCCGGAGCCCCGCGTTGTCGTCGAGCCACTTCTCGATCTTGGCCGGGTAGCCGCCGCGGAAGAAGTGCGGAAAGTGCCGCATGGACGCGAGGTGCAGCGGGTACTCGTCGGCGAGGACGATCGCGGCCGAGTACTCGTAGAGCTTCCGCGTCGCGAGCAGCCGCTCGAGCTTCGCGACGTGATATGTCCCGAGGCGGCTGAAGAGGACGAGCAGGTGGCTGCGCGCGACCGCGTTCGTGGGGTCGAGCTGGAGGTAGCCGATCTTCCGAACGACGTCGAGGATCCGGTTGGTGCCGTCGAGCGAGCCGTCGAGCAGCGTGCCCGCGACGGCGAGCCGCCGGGCCTCGGGACGTGTGAGAACTCGCGCTTCTACGCCGGCTGCAAGACGTCGACGACTCGGGTCTCGGCGGTCTCGCGGTAGTCGTCGCCGAGCTTCTCGCGGAGCTTCTGCTCCAGCTCGCCGGACGCGGCCAGTTCTTCGACGATGTCGGCTCCGCCCACGAGCTCGCCCTTGATGAAGATCTGTGGAATCGTCGGCCAGCCGGAGACCGCGGACAACTCCTGGCGGATCTGCGGATCGGGCAGGACGTCCACCGCGGTTACGGGAGCGCCGGCGTCGCGCAGCGCGCGCAGCGCCCGGTCGGAGTTGCCGCACATCACGAACTGGGGCGTGCCCTTCATGAACACGGCCACCGGCTCGTTGTCGATCACCTGCTGGATCTTCTCGCGCATCAGCCTGTTCCTCTCGTCTTGATTCGGAGTTCGTGGATAGTCCCGTCGCGAAGCGGCTCGGCGAGCGCGTCGTTGACGAGCCGGTGCTGGTCGATCAGCGGCAGTTCGTCGAAGCGCGGGGTCGCGACGGTGACCTGGAAGTGGTCGCCGCCGCCCGTCCGATCGACGACCGAGAGCTCGGTCGCTTCGGGGAAGGCGCGCTCGAGCAGCGCCTGCAGCGGTTCGGCGGACATCGTGGTCATGCTAGCCCGCGGCAAGAAGGTCAGAAGCCGTGGTGATGCCACTGGACGTTGCAGCCTCCGACGCCCTTCGCGACTTGATCGGCTCTGGGGAGGTCATGGGCGAGCAGCTCGGGCACGGTGACGGCGCGCAGCCCGTGGCTCTTCAACCACGGCAGGAACGTCTGCAGCGCGTCGAGCGTCGCGGGAACCTGCTCGTCCTCGTGCAGCAAGACGATCGCTCCGGGGCGAACGCGCTCGGCGAGGTTCCGCGCGATCTCGTCCGACGACGGGGTGGAGGCTCCCGACGCGTCTCCGCTGTCGACGTTCCAGAGCACCTCGAGCATCCCGAGGCGGCCGCCTAGATCGAGCGAGCGCGGGTCGTTCGACCCGAACGGAGGCCGGAAGACGACCACGTCTTTCCGGCTGACCGACTCGATCGTCCGCTGCGTCGACGCGAGCTGCCGAGTGGCGGCGGCGCTTTCCAGCTGCGTCAGATCGGGGTGTGACCAGCTGTGATCGCCAGGCGCGCCCGCCGAGAGCTCTGCGCGTACGAGATCGCGGTGCGCGGCGGCCTTGCGCCCGATCTCGAAGAACGTGGCGCGGGCTCCGTTCTGGCGGAGCAGAGCCACGAGCCGCGCGCTGTATGGACCGGGCCGGTCGTCGAAGGTGAGCGCGACGAGCGGCTTCGCGCCGGCGCCGCAGTAGACCGGCGCCTTCAGCTCGAGCAGCCGGCTTACGGCCTCGTGCTCACTGGGGTCGCGCGGGCGCGTGACGAAGATTCCGATCCCCACGCCCAGGCCGAAGGCGACAACGGTCACACCGATGCGCCTGACGTGCTTCCGCTTCAACCGGCCACCTGCCCGCGGAGGCTATCCCCGGCGGGCTCCGCCCCACCGGCCCTGTCGAACTTTGTGGCTCTGAGCCACTATCGCGGAAGTTGTGACAGTCGAACCCGCTTCGCTCCATGAGCGCGGTCTCGATGGACTGTCGCAAATGGACGGTTTGTGGCTCAGAGCCACAAACTCAGTGGCGCCCGGGTTACGCGCAGCGCACGAGCAGGGTGTACGTGCCGCTGCGCGCGCGGGGGCAGAAGTTCGCCGCGACGTAGCGGTTTGGGGCGGCTGAGGCGAAGCGGACGGAGCTGTTCGGCTCGCGCCAGTCGTCGTGCCTCGACGTCAGGATGAGCAGGTCGGCGCGCGCCAGCTCGGTCACCGCGCGCTTGC
>JBDTZN010000120.1:0-5342 GCA_040005095.1 Thermoleophilia bacterium
CGTTCCCGCCGCCGAAGGCGATCCCGAAGCCGACGATCCAGTAGACGATCGAGCAGAGCCCGAACGTGAGCACGTTCTTCGCCGCGATGTGACCCGCGTTCTTCATCCGGGTCAGGCCCGCCTCGAGGAACGCGAAGCCGGCCTGCATGAACATGACCAACACCGCCGTGATGACCACCCAGATCGTGCTCGCCGCGATCAACAGATCGTGGTTCTTAACCACCGGCCTCCACCTCCTCCAGGCTCGAGCCCGTTCGGTTGTGCGTTACGTTTTCCACCCGGGTCGTCCAGACGAGCCCGTCGCCCGACTCGTTGCCGCTGCGCGCCGAGTCGACGATCGCCGCGACGATGTCCCCGGCGATTGCGTCCCCGACGACGAAGGTCAGCTGCGCCTTCGGCAGGAAGCGCGACTCGAAGACCCGGCCGCGGTACTCGTGCGTGACACCTCGCTCGCGCCCGTGGCCGATCGCCTCCACCACGGTGACGCCCACGTGACCCGTCTGCTCCTCGACCGCGTCGATCACGGTCTCGACCCGCTCCCGGATCACGATCGCCTCCACCTTGATCACCAGCTCACCTCCCCGTCGGTCCACGAAAAAAGCCCCAGGACTCGAGAGTCCTGAGGCTCCAATGCCTCGGCCCGGGTCTGCGACGACCCGAGGAGCCGCCAATGTACAGGACGCCGCGGACGACCAGTTCTCTTGCAGAGCCCCGGACCACCTGAGAGGATCGTGCGCTCCGTTACCAAGGAGGCAGGGCTGTGGCTGAGCAACGCAAGGTCGGCGGCGTCACCTATCGCGAAGCCGGGGACCAGTACTTCGAGCAGCGCAAGCTTAGGAGGCACGCGGGTGTATGGGGGCTCTGGGCGCTCGGGGTAGCCGCCGTCATCTCGGGCGACTTCTTCGGCTGGAACTTCGGGCTCGCCTACGGCTTCGGTGGGCTGCTCGTGGCGACGCTATTCATCACGGTCATGTACTACGGCCTCTGCTTCTCGATCGCGGAGATGTCGCCCGCGCTGCCGCACACGGGCGGCGCGTACTCCTTCGCCCGTTCGGCCATGGGACCCTGGGCAGGCTTCGCGACCGGGATCGCCGAGACGATCGAGTACGTCATTACCCCGGCGGTGATCGTCGTCGGGATCGGGGCGTACATGAACTCGATCACCGACGACCTCTTCAGCTTCACGCTCTCACAGCCGCTGTGGTGGGCGATCTTCTACGCGATCTTCGTGTTGCTGAACGTGGTGGGCGTCGAGGCCAGCTTCCGGTTCACTGTCTTCATCTGCATCGTCTCGCTCGCGATCCTTGTCGTGTTCTTCATCGGTGCGATTCCGAATCTCGACTTCACGAAATGGGCGATCGACTCCAACGGCGGGTGGTTCAACGACGGCATCCCGGGGGTGTTCTACGCGCTGCCGTTCGCGATCTGGTTCTACCTCGCAATCGAGGAACTGCCGCTCGCGGCCGAAGAGTCGGCCGACCCGAAACGGGACATCCCGAAGGGGACGATTTGGGGCCTGAACACGCTCGTCGTGACGGCCTTCCTCATTCTGGTCCTCAACTCGGGGATCGCGCCTGGAGCGGGCAAGATCGGCGCGTCGTCGGAGCCGCTGCTCGACGGTCTGAAGACGATCTTCGGCTCGGGGACCTCGGCGTCGCTGCTCGGCTTGGCGGCGGTCGCCGGCCTGGTGGCCAGCTTCCACACGATCATCTTCGCGTACGGGCGGAACATCTTCTCGCTCTCGCGGGCCGGCTATTACCCGCACGCGCTCTCCGTGACGAGCGGCAAGCGGCAGACGCCGCACGTCGCGCTCGTGCTCGGCGCGATCCTCGGGTGGATCGCGGCGTACATCATCTACAAGAAGGGCACGACCCAGGTCGGAGCGTCGCTGCTCTATATGGCCGTGTTCGGCGCCGTGATCTCGTACTTCATGCAGTGCCTGTCGTTCATCATGCTGCGCCGGAGGCTGCCGAACATCGAGCGGCCGTTCCGCAGCCCGCTGGGCGAATGGGGTGCGGGCGTGGCCGGCGTGATCGCGCTCGTCTCGCTCGGCGCGATCCTCTACAACGCGGATTACCGCCCTGGTGTGTACGGCACGGCGCTCTTCTACGTCGTAGCCGTGGCGTACTTCGCGGTTGCGGGACGCCATCGCCTCGTCCTATCGCCCGAGGAGGAGTTCGCGATGACGAGCGGCGAGCACGGTCATCCGGAGCGGGAGGGCTACGGCACGACGCACCCGGCCGGCGGGGCCGAGCCGCAGCTGGACGAGACTCCCGGGCCGCCGCCTCCGGGAACCGAGCCATAGACTCGAACCGAGCGGGAGAGCCGGCTCCGGTCGGCTCTCCCATCTTTGACGGACCCCCATGCTGACCCTGGACGAGCTGAGAAGCGAGGTCGAAGCCGGGACGATCGACACGGTCGTCGCGGCGTTCACCGACATGCAGGGACGCCTGTTGGGCAAGCGTGAGCAGGCGGAGTATTTCCTCGAAGAGACCGCCGAACATGGGCTCGAGGGGTGCAACTACCTGCTCGCGCTCGACATGGAGATGGATCCGCAGCCGGGCTACGCGATGGCGAGCTGGGAGCAGGGCTACGGCGACTTCGTCATGACGCCCGACCTCGCGACGCTGCGTCGCGTGCCCTGGCTCGAAGGGACGGCGTTGATCCTGTGCGACGTCGGCTGGGCGGACGGGAAGCCGGTGGTCGCCTCGCCGCGCCAGGTGCTGAAGGCGCAGGTGGAGCGGGCGCGGAAGGCGGGGTTCGAGCCCATGTTCGGCTCGGAGCTCGAGTTCTATCTCTTCGGCGAGTCGTACGCGGAGGCGCACGCGAAGCACTACCGCGACCTCACGCCGTCCGTCCCGTACATCCTCGACTACCACGTCCTCGCGACGACCTACGACGAGCCGTTGATCCGCCAGATCCGCAACGGAATGCAGGCCGCGGGCGTGCCCGTCGAGAGCTCGAAGGGCGAGGCGTGGCCGGGCCAGCAGGAGATCAACTTCCGCTACTCCGACGCACTCGCGATGGCCGACAACCACGTGATCTACAAGAACGGCGCCAAGGAGATCGCGCACCTGA
The DNA here is from genome assembly GCA_040005095.1 of Thermoleophilia bacterium. Classification (GTDB taxonomy): domain Bacteria; phylum Actinomycetota; class Thermoleophilia; order Gaiellales; family Gaiellaceae; genus UBA5186. Next base: position 3,079 of record JBDTZN010000120.1, read on the forward strand.
ACGGCCGCTCGATCACGTTCATGGCCAAGCCCGACCACGGCTGGATCGGCAATTCCTGCCACATCCACTCCAGCCTGTGGGCGGAGGGCGAGAACGCATTCGCGGACGAGTCGGACGTGTTCAAGCGCTACGTCGCCGGGCAGATCGAGGGCGCACGCGAGCTGGCCCTCTTCCTCGCGCCGACGATCAACTCGTACAAGCGCTACGCCGCGGGAAGCTGGGCGCCGACGACGCTCGCCTGGGGCCACGACAACCGCACGTGCGGCTTCCGCATCGTCGGGCACGGCAAGTCGACGCGCGTCGAGTCGCGTATCCCCGGCGGCGACGTCAACCCGTACCTTGCGTTCGCCGCGTTGCTCGCCGCCGGCCTGGACGGAATCGAGCGGGAGCTCGAGCTGCCGCCCCCGCTCGAGGGGAACGCCTACGAGTCCGACGCGGAGCGCTTCCCGGGCTCGCTGCGCGAGGCGATCGAGGCGCTCGAGGGCGGCTCGCTCGCGCGGGCGGCGCTCGGTGACGAGGTCGTCGAGCACTATCTGAACTACGCGCGCACCGAGCAACGGCTGTTCGACCAGGCCGTCACGTGCTACGAGCGCGAGCAGCTGTTCGAGCGCGGATGACGCTCTCGGTCGTCAATCCCGCCACCGAGCAGCCGATCGCCGAGCTCGAGCAGGCTGGGGTCGATGAGACCGACGCTGCGGTGGCGGCGGCCAAGGCGGCGTTCCCGGCCTGGCGCGCCGTCGCGCCCGGCGATCGCGCGCGGCTGCTCCGGCGGCTCGCGACGCTCGTAGAGGAGCACGGCGAGGAGCTGGCGCTGCTCGAGACGCGCAATGTCGGCAAGCCCATCGCAGACTCCCGCGGCGAGGTCGGGATGGTCGCGGACGTCTTCCACTTCTACGCGGGCGCGATCGACAAGCACTACGGCGAGACCATTCCGGTCGCGGGTGGCGTGGACATGACCTTCCGCGAGCCGCTCGGCGTCGTCGGCTTGATCGTCCCCTGGAACTTCCCGCTCAACATCGCGAGCTGGAAGCTCGGGCCCGCGCTCGCCTGCGGGAACACCGTGGTGCTGAAGCCGGCCGAGCTGACCCCGCTGACCGCGCTCCGCCTCGCCGAGCTCGCGCTCGATGCCGGGATTCCCGAGGGCGTCCTCAACGTCCTCGTCGGCAAGGGCTCGGTCGTCGGACAGCGGCTCGTCGAGCACCCCGACGTCGCGAAGATCGGCTTCACCGGCTCGACGGAGGTCGGCCGCGGCGTGATGCAGTCCGCCGCGGAGACGATCAAGCGCGTGACGCTCGAGCTGGGCGGCAAGTCCGCGAACGTCGTCTTCGCCGACGCGGACCTCGACGCGGCTGCAGCGGCTGCGCCCTACGCGGTCTTCGGCAACGCCGGCCAGGACTGCTGCGCCCGCTCGCGGATCCTCGTCGAGCGCTCTGCCTACGACGCGTTCCTCGAGAAGCTCGTCGAGGCGACGCGCGGCGTGCGCGTCGGCGATCCCGAGGACCCCGCAACGGAGATGGGCCCGCTGATCAGCGCGGAGCACCGCGACAAAGTCGCGTCTTTCGTCGAGGAGACCTCGTTCACGGGCGACATCCCAGACGGGGCGGGGTTCTGGTTCCCGTGCACGCTGGTCGAAGCCTCGAACAACGACCGGATCGCGCGCGAGGAGGTCTTCGGACCGGTCGCTGCCGTGATCCCGTTCGCCGACGAGGAGGAGGCGATCCGGCTCGCAAACGACACGCCGTACGGTCTCTCGGGCTCGATCTGGACGGAAAACGGGGCCCGGGCGCTGCGCGTGGCCCGCGCAATCGACGCCGGCGTGCTGTCGCTGAACGCCAACACGTCGGTTCGCGTGCAGACTCCCTTTGGCGGCTTCAAGCAGTCCGGCTTCGGCCGCGAGCTCGGAATGCACGCGCTCGAGGGCTACTCCGAGGTCAAGAACGTCTTCGTGGCGACGACGTGAACCGGCTCGCGGACAAGGTCGTCGTAATCACCGGCGCGGGCGGCGGGATGGGCCGCGAGGCAGCGCTCCTCTTCTCCAACGAGGGCGCGCGGGTCTGCGTCGCGGACGTCGACCTCGAGGCAGCCGAGAGCGCGGCGGCCGAGGCACGGGATGCCTTCGCGGTGCAGGTCGACGTGTCCGACTCCGACAGCGTCCGCGCGATGTTCGACGCGACCGCAGAGCGCTACGGCGGCATCGACGTCCTCTACAACAACGCCGGGATCTCGCCCGCGGACGACGGCTCGATCCTCGAGACCGAGCCCGA
>JBDTZN010000035.1:0-17971 GCA_040005095.1 Thermoleophilia bacterium
CGACCGCGTTGAGCAGCTCGAGCGCCCGGTCACGCGCCTGCTTCTTCGACACGTCGCGGTGCAGCACGACGGCCTCCACGAGCTGATGCCCGATCGACTTGACCGGGTTCAGCGATGTCATCGGGTCCTGGAAGATCATTGCGATGTCGTCCCCGCGGATCTGACGGAGCTCGCGGTTGCCCATCGTAAGCAGGTTCTGGCCGTTGAAGATCGCCTCGCCCGAGGTGACCGTCCGGGCCTTGTTGTTCAGCCCCATGATCGTGAGGCAGGTGACGCTCTTGCCCGAGCCTGACTCGCCCACGATCCCGAGGGTCTGGCCCTTGTCGACCGTGAAGCTGATCCCGTCGACGGCGCGCACGACTCCGTCGTCGGTCCTGAAGTGGGTTTTGAGGTCCCGAACCTCGAGCAGCGACATCTGCTACGAAAGCCTAATGCGTGGATCGATCCAGGCGTACAGGATGTCGACGATCAGGTTGAAGACGATGATGCCGAGCGTGGCGAACACGACCACCCCCTGGACGATCGGGAGGTCGAACTGCGTCACTCCCTGCAACGCCGTCTGCCCCAGGCCCGGAAGGCTGAACACGCTCTCGGTGAAGATCGCCCCGCCGAGCGCGACCCCGATGTCCATGCCGAGCATCGTCACGACCGGCAGCATCGCGTTCCGCAGCACGTGCGAGCGCATGACGACCCACTCGGGCGCGCCCTTGGCGCGCGCGGTGCGAACGTACTCCTCGCCGAGCGCCTCCATCACGTTCGCGCGGATCATGCGGACGTAGAGGGCGGCGAAGAGGATCGCGAAGGTGGTCCACGGCAGGATCATGTGGTACGCCCATTGCACGGGTCCACCGCAGTCCGTCGACGGGTTGATGAAGTCGCAGTAGCCGGTGATCGGCGTCCAGCCGAGCTTGTAGCCGAACACGTACGCGAGGATCAGCCCGATCCAGACCGGGTGTGCCGAAATCCCGATCAGGACGAAGATCATCGCGATCCTGTCTAAGAGCGAGCGCGGCCTCAGCGCGGAGAGGATCCCGACGGGGATGGCGACCGCCATCCAGAAGATGACGCCACCGAAGACGAGCGTGGCGGTGACCGGCGCCGCGCTCGCGACGATCTGGTTGATGCTCTGGCGATTCTGGAAGGAGCGCCCGAGGCTCTGGTGGTAGACGAGCCGCCAGAGGAAGCGGCCGTACTGGACGTACACGGGCTTGTCGGTGCCGAGGAAGTGCTCGGCCTGCTTGATCTTATCGGGCGTCGCGCGCTGCCCCGCTGCGAGCCTCGCCGGGTTCGCCGGCACGATGAAGAAGATCACGTACGTCACTACGGTCACGGCGATAAAGAGAACCGCCGCCCATAGAAGCCGTCTGACGAGGTATCGGAACATGTGGGGCCGCCTGAGGAGTGGGTTCGTGTAGCGGGACGCTTACCGAAACCTGCCGGAAAAACCTTACCCCATCGCCAGCGAAACGAATCGGGGAAGGGGCGCCGCCGAAGCGACGCCCCTTCTCCGTGGAACCGTGCTTACTGAATCGAGATAGCGCCGAAGTCGCTGCCGTACACCTTGTGGAACACGTAGCCCTTCACACGATCCGAAACGAGGATGCGTGCAGTCGTGTTCACGTACGGAGCCAGCGGAGCCGGACCCTTCATCAGGTCGCGATCCAGTGCGGCGTATGCCGCCAGGCGCTTGGCACCGAACTGCTTCGCAGCAGCGTCCATGCGCTTGTTCCAGGTCGCCTCGTTGAAGTACGACAGGTTCACGTTGTTATCCGGCTGAATCGACGTTCCGGACAGCAGGATGTTGATGAAGTCGTACGGGTCGGGGTAGTCCTCGCCCCAACCGTTCAACAGCATGTCGAACTCGGCACCCTTCGTCCCGCCCTTCGTCGTCTGGACGACGCGGTCGAGAGCAGTGATGTCGGTGTCGAGACCGATCTGCTTCAGGTTGAACTGGACGACCTGCGCAACGGACGGACCGAACGACGAGTTGAACGTCCAGAACCGGACCTTGCCGCCGCGGGTGTTACCCGAAGCGAGGGCCTTGGCCTTGGCGACGTTCGAACCGGCGAGCGGATAGATGTTCCAGTTCCGGAAGCCCGGGAAGTCGATGGGCAGGATCTGGTCGTTGCGCTGACCGCCGAGGGCGCCGTGCTGACGCACCATCTGCGGCCGGTCGATCGCGTAGTTGATCGCTTCCTTCAGCTTGTTGTTGCCCTTGAAGAGCGGCTGGTCATGGTTGAAGTTGAGGTACCAGAACACAGCCTGGCCCTTGACGAAGAACCGGCCCTTGTTGACGCCGTACTTGTCACGAAGCTCCGCAGCCTGTGCAGGCGGGAAGCCGCCGATGTCGGTGTCGCCACGCTCGAGCCGGAGACGCTGAGCGTCGAGGGCGATGCCGATGTTCTCGACGATCGTGTCCGGGTTCGAGGGGCGCGGGCCCTTGTAGAACTTGTTCCGCTTCATGACGATCTGGCGGCCCTTGTCCCACGACGCGTAGTAGTAGGGACCGCAGCTCGCGCGCGGAGCGCCGACACCCTCGGCGTTGATCGGGGTGTTGGTCGGGATCGCAGCGAAGAACGGCATGGTGATCCGCGCGAGAAGGTCAGGTGCGACCTTCGCCATCGTGATCTGCAGCTTCCACTTGCCGATCGCCTTGACGCCGGAGATGTGTCCGTTGCCGGCGTTCGCAGCCTTCTCACCGGCGATGTCCTCCATGAACGTCGTCGAAGGCGAGCTCATCGCCTTGTTCGAGTTCCGGTCGAACGCGTACTTGAAGTTCGCCGCGGTGACCTGCGAGCCGTTCGAGAACTTGTACGTCTTCTTCAGGGTGAACGTGTAGACCTTCCCGTTCTTCGAGACTGCGGGAAGAGCCGCCGCGACTTCCGGAATGATCCGGAGACCGCCGTTCGCAGCCTCCTTGTCAGGGAAGTTGAGCAGCTTGCAGTCCGCCCAGAAGTTGCCCTGCCAGGAGTGCGAGAAGTACGCCAGAGAGGGGTCGATGAAGTCGAAGTCGCTGCGCTGGTCGACGCGCAGCGTTCCGCCCTTCCGCGCCTGCTTGGACGCACTAGTCGGGCTACTCGAAGCAGGACTGGCAAAGCCTGCTGCGACGAGAAGCGAGGCTCCGAGCGCCAAAGCGACGAACGAGAGCCAAAGCTTTCTGTGCATGGGACTCCTTTCGATGATGGATCAGGCCCGCGTCGAACCTGGTCGTGAATTACACGCGCCTGGATGACTTAGACGGGGTCGGGGGAGAATAGTTAGATTGGCCCTCTGGGTCTAGATTTGCGGCGTTTTCAGTGCGCCGAGCGGGGATCGAAGGCGTCTCTGAGCCCGTCCCCGAGCAGGTTGAAGGCCAGCGTCGTGAGCAGCACGGCAAGGCCTGGCCACACCAGCAGCCACGGTTGGGTCGTGTAGAAGTTCGGCGCTTCCGCTAACAGGTTGCCCCAGCTCGGAGTCGGCAGCTTCACGCCGAGACCGAGGAACGAGAGCCCCGCCTCGGCGAGCACGAAACCGGCGACCGACAGGGTCGAGACGACGATGATCGGGGCAACGAGGTGCGGCAGGATGTGGGTGGAGACGATCCGCCAATCGGACGCTCCGACCATCCGTGCGGCCTCGACGAACTCCTTCTCGCGCAGGGAGAGCACCTGCGAGCGAACGATGCGGGCCGGGTAGAACCAGCCGAAGATCGTGAAGACGAAGAGGAGCGTCAGAACGCCGCGGTCGAAGAAGCCGAACGTGACGTTGTTGAGCCGGTCGCCGACCGTCGCGGCGAGGGCGATGATGAAGATCAGGACCGGGAACGCCATCGTGATCTCGATCACCCGCGAGATGATCGTGTCCACCCAGCCGCGGTAGTAGCCGGCAATCGATCCGAGCAGGACGCCGATGACCGTGGTGGTCAGCGTCGAGAGCACCGCGACCTCGAGCGAGACGCGCGCACCGTAGAGGAGGCGAAGGAACTCGTCGCGGCCAAGGGTTCCGTCGGCGCCCAGGATGAAGATCGTGCTCTTCCCGCTCGCGTCGTGAAGCCGGGTCAGCGGGCCGACCGGCAGGAGGTCCGCGTTCACGCCGTCGAAGAAGAGGTCGCTCGGCCCGTGCCCCAGGATGCGCTGCGCGATCGGGCCACCGACCGCCGCCACGATCACTAGGAAGATGATGAAGATGCCGCTGACGATCGCGAGCTTGTCGCGCTTGAAGTGGCGCCAGACCTGGTCCCAGTAGCTGCGCGCCTCAACCGGCGCGAGTTCGCCAAGCTGGCCTCCGGACTCGACTGCAATGGCCGCCGCGAGTCCGCCGCCGGCGCCCATCACGTCTTTGTTCTCGCTCCTGGCCATCGAGTGGAGCGGAGCATAAACGACGCTCGCCTAGCCCCGCATCGAGGTCAGACGCCCCGCGCGCGCGAGAAGTTTGTTGAGTTCGGGTTAAGCCCTAAGCCGTGAGTGCATCAGCACCGGCCACGACCTCCAGGATCTCCTGGGTGATCTCGGCCTGGCGGGCGCGGTTCATGGCGAGGGTTAGAGAGTCGATGAGCTCTCCCGCGTTCGAGGACGCGTTTCGCATCGCGGTCATCTGCGCGCCGTGCTTCGAGGCGGCCGACTCGAGCAGGGCACGGAAGATCTCAGTCTCGAGGTAGACCGGCAAGAGGCGCGCGAGGATCTCCTCCGGCTCGGGCTCGTAGATGAAGTCGCCACGCAGCGTGGCTGCATGGGCGTCGTCCTCGCCCTCGGTCCCGGCGGCGAGCACGTCCTCCGAGATCGGGAGCACGTCGCGCGTGGTGACGCGTTGCACGAGCGCCGATTCGAACTCGTTGTAGACGATCGTGACCCGGTCGACCTCGCCGCTCGAGTACAGCTCGGCGAGCTTGCGCGCGATCGCCTGCGCGTCCGCGTACGTGGGCTGATCCGTGAAGCCCGTCCACGCCTGCTCGACCTTGTAGCGGCGGAAGCGCAGGCTCGAGCCGCCCTTCCGTCCGACGGCGAGCCAGCGCACAGCGACTCCGTCGTGGCCCAGCCGGCGCTCGAGCGCGATCGCCTGCCGCAGCACCTGCGCGTTGAACGCGCCCGCAAGGCCCCGGTCGCCGGTGACGGGGACGATCGCGACCGTCTCCACGTTGTCGCGCTGCTGCAGCAGCGGCAGGCCGCGCACCGACGAGCTCGCGCGGGCCGTGCCCGCCATCAACTCGAGCATCCGGTCGGCGAATGGACGCATCGCCTCGATCCGCGTCTGCGCACGGCGGAGCTTCGCGGCGGCGACGAGCTCCATCGCCTTCGTGATCTTGCGCGTGTTGGTGACGGAGCGGACGCGCCTGCGGATGTCCTGGACGGTCGCCATCTAGGAGACGAGCGATTCCTCTTCCTGGACGACGAATGTCTTCTTGAACTTCTCGATCGCCTCCCGAAGCTTCTGCTCCGTCTCCTCGTCGAGGTCGCCGGTCTCGCGGATCTTCGCCAGCACCGACTCCTCCGTCCGCATGTACTCCCGCAGCTCGTCCTGGAACCGCTCGACCTGCGGCACCGGAACGTCGTCGAGGTAGCCGTTGACGCCGGCATAGAGCGCGACGACCTGCTCCTCCATCGGCCACGGCGCGTACTGCGGCTGATTCAGCGTCTGCACCATCCGCTCCCCGCGCGCGAGGGCCTGTTGCGTCGCGGCGTCGAGCTCGGAGCCGAACTGGGCGAACGCCTCGAGCTCGCGGTACTGGGCCAGGTCGAGCCGCAGGCGCCCGGCGACCTTCTTCATCGCCTTGGTCTGCGCGGACGTGCCCACACGGGATACCGACGTGCCGACGTTGACCGCAGGGCGCACGCCTGAGAAGAACAGGTCGGACTCGAGGAAGATCTGCCCGTCGGTGATCGAGATCACGTTCGTCGGGATGTAGGCGGCGATGTCGCCGGCCTGCGTCTCGATGATCGGCAGCGCGGTGAGCGAGCCGCCGCCGAGGTCGTCGTTCAGCTTGCAGGCGCGCTCGAGCAGCCGCGAGTGCAGATAGAAGACGTCACCGGGAAACGCCTCGCGGCCCGGCGGACGGCGCAGCAGCAGGGAGAGCTGCCGGTAAGCGTCCGCGTGCTTCGAGAGGTCGTCGTAGACGACGAGCGCATGTTTGCCGTTGTAGAGGAAGTGCTCGCCGATCGCGGCACCGGCAAACGGTGCCATCCATTTGATCGGGGCTGACTGGGAGGCGGCGGCGGAGACGATCACGGTGTACTCCATCGCGCCCTCGTCGCGCAGCCGCTCGTAGACCTGGGCGACCGTGGAGCCCTTCTGGCCGATCGCGACGTAGATGCAGAAGACGTCCTGGCCCTTCTGGTTCAAGATCGTGTCGATCGCGATCGCGGTCTTGCCGGTCGAGCGGTCGCCGATGATCAGCTCGCGCTGGCCGCGGCCGACGTTCGTCATCGAGTCGATCGCCTTGATCCCGGTCTGCAGCGGCTCCTTCACCGGCTGGCGCTGGACGACGCCGGGCGCCTTGAACTCGAGCGGGCGCGACTCGCTGGACTCGATCGGGCCCTGGCCGTCCAGCGGGTTACCGAGCGGATCGATCACGCGGCCCAGCAGCGCCTCGCCGACGGGAACGCTGGCGATCTTGCCGCTGCGCTTGACGGGCTCGCCCTCGCTGACGTGCTCCCACTCGCCGAACAGGGCGGCGCCGACGTCGTCCTCCTCGAGGTTGAACGCGAGTCCGACCACGCCGTGCTCGAGCTCGAGCATCTCCATCGCGACCGCGTTCTCGAGCCCGTAGATGCGGGCGATTCCGTCGCCGATCTGGAGCACCGTGCCGACCTCCGAGAGGTCGGTCTCGACGTCGTACTGCTCGATCCGCTCACGCAGGATCGACGTGATCTCTTCGGGTCTCAGCTTCAAGTTCAGCTCCTCGTCACTAGGTCTTGGCGTAATCGGTTCAGTCTGCCGCGGACGCTCGCGTCGACGCGCATCGAGCCCGCTTGCAGGATCAGGCCGCCGATCAGCTCGGGATCGACGGAGCGCGTCGCGTCGACCTGGCGGCCGGACGCCTTCTCGATCTGCGCCACGATCGACTTCGCCTCCTGGTCGGAGAGCTCGAACGCGGTCGTCAGCTCGACCTCGAGCCTGCGCTCCTCGGCGGCGACAAGCCGGTCGAACTCGTGCGCGATCTCCTCGATCTGCCCGGTGCGGTTCTTCTCCGCGACCAGGAGGAGGAAGTTGCGCACGAGCTCGTCGACCCCGCCGAGGATCGAGTCGAGCGCGTCCGCCTTCTCCTTGGGGTCGAGCACGGGGTCGCGCAGCAGAGCACGCAGCTCGGGAACCTCGTCGACCATCGCGACGAAGTCGCCGAGGTCCTCGCGCACGCGCGCGAGTCGGTCGCGATCCTTCGCCGCGTCGAACAGGGCGCGCGCGTAGATGCGGTACGCGACGGCCATCTACTTGGCGGCCGGCTCCGGCTCCAGAACGGAGAAGTCGAGGTCCTTGATCGCGTCGGTGATCAGCCTGCGGTGGTCCTCGTCGTCGAGCACCTTGCCGGTGACCTTCGCGGTCGCCACCAGCGTCAGCTCGGCGACCTCGGCGCGGATTTGCGTCAGGGCGCGGGCGGTCTCGCCCTCGATCTGGCGGCGGGTCTCCTCGAGACGCCGCTGCCGGTCGGCCTCGACCTCCTCGCGCATGCGCTCGCGCTGAGCGTCGCCAACGCGCCGGGCCTCGGCGAGGATCGATTCCGCCTCGCCGCGCGCCTGGCCGATCAGCGCCTTGTGCTCCTCGAGCAGGCGGCGCGCCTCCTCACGGGCGTGCTCGGCCTCCTCGATCGACTGCCTGATCCGCTCGCGCCGGTCGTCGATCGTCTTCTGGATCGGGCCGAACGCATACCGCTTGAGGACGAAGAGCGTGATTCCGAACGCGACGATCGTCCAGATCATCAGACCCGGAGTGACCTGGATCAGTGCGTTGGCTGCGAGCGCCATCTACGAGATCAGCACGTAGGCGAGCAGGCCGCCGATCAGGCCGTAGAAGACGACGGCCTCGGTGAGCGCGAACCCGAGCCACTGGATTCCCTGCAGCTCTCCGCGCAGCTCCGGCTGTCGCGCGACCGCCTGGATCATCGACCCGAAGATGTTGCCGATGCCGATGCCGGCGCCGAGCGAGCCGAGACCGATGCCGAGAGCCAGCGCGATGGCCTTGCCGGCCTTCACGTTGTCGCCTGCGGCGGCGAGGATGAGCGAGTGGACCATCCGGTTTCCTCCTAGTGTTCCGGCTCGATTGCGGAGCCGATGTAGATGGCGGACAGGGCAGCGAAGATGAACGCCTGGATCGACACCACGATCGCGACTTCGAAGAAGTAGAACGCGGAGGCGAAGATCACGACCGGAATCAGGGCCAGGCTCTGCAGGATGAAGATCAGGCCGATGAACGTGAGGATCAGCATGTGCCCCGCGAGCATGTTCGCGAAGAGCCGGACGCTCAGCGAGATGAGGCGCATGAACTGGCCGAGAATCTCCAGCGGGATGATCAGCGGCAGGATCGCCTTCGGAACTTCCGGAATCCAGCTCTTGAAATAGCGAACGGGACCGTTCGCGCGCACGCCCTCGACGTGCGTGAAGACGAAGGTCATCAGCGCGAGCGCCAGCGTGACGGAGATGGACGAAGTGGCCGCGTAGATCCCCCAGACCGGAATGTGATGCCAGGTCTCGCCGGTGATCGGCAGCGGGATGAAGCCGAGCATGTTCACGACCCAGATGAAGAGCATCAGGGTCGCGACGTACGGGAACCAGCGCCCGATCGCCTTCGACGGGAGCCCTTGCTCCGCGACCTGAGTCTGTGCGATGTCGTAGATGAGCTCTCCAACGGTCTGCCGCCGGTTCAGCGTGCGCCCTCGCATCAGGAACAGTCCGAGCAGAATCGTCAGCAGCGCGCCCAGCAGCAGGTAGACGACCGCCTTCGTGATCGAGAGGTTGAGCGGCCCGAGGTGGATCGGGACCCATTCGTGCTGCTCGAACTCCTTGGCCGGGTCGAATTCGCCGCGTGCGAAGGCGTTCGCGGGCAGCGCGAGCGCGGCGGCTGCGAGCGCGAGCGTGACCCGCTTCACCGCGCGCCTCCGAAGTAGGTCGCGAGCTGCAGTCCGCGGTCGAACGTGTACGCGAGCCCGAACACGAGCACGGCCGCGAGCGCGACGTGCGAATCCCTCGCCGCTGCGGCGAAGAGCACGACGAGGACTGCGATCGCCTTGAAGAAGAGTCCGAAAGCCAGCACGCCTGAGGCGGCGAGATTACCCGCGGACGCGCGGGCACGCGCCAGGAGCAGATCGAGCGCAAGGATGCCCGCCCAGAGGGTGGAGCCCAGCGCCCAGCCGGCGATGCTCCAGCCGCCGAGCAGGAATACGGGCAGCGCGAGCGCGCAGACGAGCGCGCCGCCGAGTGCGGGCAGCAGCCGGCCGGGGACGGGGCGCGGCGTCGCGAAGAGGCCGCCGCCGCTCACGAGAACGCTCCGCGGTAGCGGCGATAGACGGCGAAGACCCCGGCGGGGATCCCGACCACCGCGCCGACGAGGCACCCGATCCCGAACGACCCGGCCGCCCACCCGATCAGGCCGCCCACGACGATCACCGCACCCGTCACGCCGATGAGAACCCCTCCGGCGCCGGCGGGCTGAAAGCTCGAGCGAGGCGCGGGATCCATGCAGCGCGAGCTTAGCAGAGCCAGGGCGCGCTTGTAACAGCTAAAAGCGCATGGTTGTGCGATAAAAGCACCAGTTTGTTGCGCCTGAGCCTAGCGCAGGTCGACCCGCGTGACGGTGCCCTGGTCGAGGTCCTCGCCCACCCAGAGCGTGCGTCCCCGGGCCACGAGGAGGCCCGGCGTTCCGCCGGTCAGGTGGAGCGGCGCGCCGACCACCGACCCGCTCTTCGGGTCGACCTGGGTCAGCCGCGCGCCCTGCTCCTCCTCGTTGTGCGCGAGCAGCCAGAGCATTCCGGACGCGTAGGCGAGCGCCGAGGGGACCCGCCCGTGCAGGATCACGATGTCTTCGGCAAAGCGATTCGTCTTCGGATCGATGCGGACGATCACGGTCGTCTCCCACTCGCTTCGGCTGGCGTACGCGGCCCAGACCGATCCGCCGCCGAGCCCGATCGCGTTCGGGGTGAAGCCCGGCCGCCGCAGCCTGGCCAGGACCCGGCCAGTGTGCGGGTCGACGCGCTCGACGGCGTCGCTGCGCGCCCACGTCCCCTCAGGCCCGATCGCCGTCACGAAGCCGTCGAATGACCCGTCCGCCGCGACGGTGTTCGTCGCAGGATCGATTCGCTGCTGGCCCACCCAGAGCGCGTTGCCGAAGCCCTCGATCTCCGAGCCGCGCGCGGTAGCGATCTGCGCAATCACGCGGCCGGTCCGCGGATCGACGCGGCGCGTGCCCTCGGGCGAGACCGTCCACACCGATCCCGCGGCGATGGCGATCCCCTGCCCTCCGCCCCTGACCGGGACCGGATTCCCCGCGCGATTCGTCGCCGGGTCGATCCGCCACAGCAGGCCGCCGGCGCTCGGAGTCGTCGCGCCGCCGGACTCGGAGCTCGCCCAGACCCCGCCGCTGCCCACCGCGAGCCCGGTGACCACGGGTCGGAGAGGGATAACGGCGGCGACGACCGGCTCGAGGGCCCGCGCCTCGCCGGAGGAGCTGCTCGCTCGATGGATGCCGTAACCGACCGCGATCGCGGCAAGCAGCCCGACGACCGCGAATGCCGCGACACGGACGCGCACGACCCCCGGGGCCGGGCTCTCTGCACGGCCGGAAGACAACGCGTTGATTGTGGGCACCACCGCCCGCTCGGTCAAGCCACGCGGTCCGACGCCGAGGCGGCGACCTCGCGCCGCCGGATCCGGGGATTCGCGAGCTTGACGATCTCGAGGAGGTAGACCATGTAGAGCGAGGCCGCGAGCGCGAGGATCCCGATCGCCCCGACCGCGACCGTGCGCCAGAGGTGCCAGGAGCCATGCGCGTGCGGCCGGATGAAGCGCGTCGAGAGGGCGGCGAGCGCGAGCGTCCCGCACCAGAAGTAGATGTACGCGACCGCCCGCCGCTCGGAGAAACCGATGTTCAGCAGGCGGTGATGCAAGTGAGTGAGGTCGCCGACGAAGACGGGTTGGCGGTACTTGATCCGCTTCGCGATCACGAACGACGTGTCAAGGATCGGGATCGCGAGCACGAGTAGCGGGAAGAAGAGCGACGCGATCGCCGCGGTCTTGAGCAGGAACTGGACAGAGATCGTGGCGAGGACGAAGCCGAGAAGCAGCGCCCCCGAATCGCCCATGAAGATGCGTGCCGGGTAGAAGTTGTGCCGCAGGAAGCCCACGCATCCGCCGAACACGATCGCCGTCGCGATCGCGGCCTGGGGCTTGCCGAGCGAGAGCGCGATCACGCTGAACGTTCCCGCCGAAATGGCGCAGACCCCGGCGGCCAGCCCGTCCAGCCCGTCGAGGAAGTTGACCATGTTCATGATCGCGACGATCCAGATCACCGTGACCGTCACCCCGATCCAGGGCGACAGCTGGTGGATGCCGAGCACCGGGAACGTGAACCGATGCACCCAGATCCCGAACCCGCACGGGATCGCCGCCGCCGCCAGCTGCCCGCCGAGCTTCTCCCACCAGCGCAGGCCGCGGAAGTCGTCGATCGCGCCGATGGTCGTCGCGACCGCCGCGCCGAGCAGCAGGCCGCGCGTCTCGCGCCCGAGGTCGAGGAACGCCAGCGCCGGCACGAAGATCCCGAGGAACAGGGCGATCCCGCCGAGCCTCGGCACCGCCCGGGCGTTCGGCCGCCGGCCCGGCTCGTCGCGCCCGACGACGCCGAGGATCCGCGCCATCCCGCCCACGGCGGGGGTCAGCAGCACGACGATCACGAGGGCGACGATCGCGCCCCAGACGACCTGGAGGTTGTCCGCGAGCGTGTCGAACGCCTGGCTCACTTGGTGCCGTACAACCGGTCGCCCGCGTCGCCGAGCCCGGGGACGATGAAGCCGCGCTCGTTCAACCCGCGGTCGACGGCGGCGGTCACGATCGTGACGTCGGGGTGCTCGGCGTGCAGGTGCTCGATTCCCTCCGGCGCGGCGACGAGGCAGACGAGTGTGACCGAGCGCGCGCCCTGCGCCTTCACCGTCGCGACCGCGGCCGCGCTCGAGTTTCCGGTCGCGAGCATCGGGTCGAGCACGATCGCGTCGCGCTCGGCGAGGTCCGCCGGCAGCTTGACGTAGTACTCGACCGGCTGGAGCGTCTCCTCGTCGCGATAGAGCCCGATGAAGCCGACGCGCGCGCCGGAGATCAGCGACAGCACGCCGTCGAGCATCCCGAGCCCGGCGCGCAGCACCGGACAGACCGCGACCTTCTTCCCCGGGATCCGCTGCGCGGTCATCTTCTCGAGCGGCGTCTCGATCTCGGCCGGCTCGGTCGGAAACTCCTTCGTGGCCTCGTAGGTGAGGAGCAGCGTCAGCTCGTTGACGAGCTTGCGGAAGTGGACGGTGGGCGTCTCCTTGTCCCGCAGGTACGAGAGCTTGTGCTGGACGAGCGGGTGGTCGACCTGGATGAGCTTTCCGGTCGCGACGGTGCTCATGCGTACGACGTGTAGCCGCGGAAGCCCGGGTAGAGCGGCCGCTTGGCACACAGCGCGTCGACGCGGCCGATCAGCGCTTCGGCGTCGAGGTCGGCCTTCAGCGCGTCGACGATGATCGCCGCCACCCCGCGGAAGTCCTCCTCGTCGAAGCCGCGCATCGTTGCGGCTGGGGTGCCGAGCCGCAGGCCCGAGGCGATCATCGGCGGCCGCTCGTCGAACGGGATCGTGTTCCGGTTCGTCGTCACCTTGACGCTCTCCAGCCGCTCTTGCGCGTCCTTGCCCGAGAACTCTGAGTCGCGCAGGTCGAGCAGCATCAGGTGCGTGTCGGTGCCGCCGGTGAGGACGTCGAGGCCGCCGTCCACCAGAGCCTCGGCGAGCACGTCGGCGTTCGCCCGGATCTGCCGCTGATACTCGCGGAACGCCTCGGTCCTGGCGATCTTGAAGCAGGTCGCCTTCGCGGCGATCGTGTGCTCGAGCGGGCCGCCCTGCATCCCCGGGAAGACGGCGCGGTCGACGGCCTTCGCGTGCTCCTCCGTGCAGAGGATGAAGCCCGCCCGCGGGCCGGCGAGCGTCTTGTGCGTCGTCGAGGTGACGAAGTCGCAATGGGGGACCGGGTTCGGATGCAGCCCAGCGGCGACGAGGCCCGCGAAGTGGGCCATGTCGCAGAGGAGCATCGCCCCCACCTCGTCCGCGATCTCCTTGAAGCGCTCCGCGTCGACCGTGCGCGGATAGGCGGAGCCACCGCAGACGATCAGCTGCGGCTTGTGCTCCTTCGCGAGCCGAAGCACCTCGTCGTAGTCGACGACCATCGTCTCGCGGTTCACGCCGTAGTGCGCGATCGTGTACATCCGGCCGGAGAAGTTGACCTTGAGCCCGTGGGTCAGGTGGCCGCCGTGGTCGAGGCTCAGCGAGAGGATCGTGTCGCCGGGCTGCAGCACCGCGCTGTACACGCCCATGTTCGCCTGGGCGCCCGCGTGCGGCTGCACGTTCGCGTGCTCGGCGCCGAAGAGCTCTTTCGCGCGCTCGATCGCCGTCGTCTCGATCTCGTCCACGACCTCGCAGCCGCCGTAGTAGCGCTTTCCTGGGTAGCCCTCGGCGTACTTGTTGGTGGGCGTCGAGCCGACGGCCTCCAAAATGGACGGCCAGGTGAAGTTCTCGGAGGCAATCAGCTCGATCTGGCTGCGTTGCCGCTCGAGCTCGCGTACGAGGAGCTCCGCGATCTCCGGGTCGATCTCGCCGAGTCCGGCGCTCGTGAGGTGCTGGAAGGTCTCCTGCGCGACGGCCATGTCGTTCGCTCCTCTCCGCGGTTTCGCCCTTGAGGATACTGGCGCGTCAGGCCAGCGCCGCCGCCGCGCGCTCGAGCGCCTCGGCCGCGGGCACAGCGCCCTCACGGACGACCCTCGGCTCGTCGCCGGTGAAGTCGACCACCGTCGACGGCGTGCCGGGAAGCTCTCCGCCGTCGATCGTCGCGGCGACGCCGGCCAGGATCTCCTCCGGGACCTCGTCGAGCCGGCGCGGATCCGCTCCGCCCGCGAGGTTCGCGCTCGTCGCGATCACGCAGCCGACCTCCGCAAGCACGTCCTTTGCCAGACCGTCCAGCGCGGGGACGCGGACGCCGATCGCGTCGTAGTTCTCGCCCGTCACCCAGCGGAAGCGCCGCGCCGGGTTGGGCAAGATCAGCGTCAGCGGCCCCGGGAGGAGCGCTCGCGCGATCGACTCGGAGCGGCCGCGCAGCTCCGGGATGCACTCGACCAGCGTGTCGACGTCGCTCGCCATCAGCGCCGTGGGCTGCGTCTGGCCTCGGCCTTTGAGGCGGTAGACCCGCTCGGCCGGCTCGCTTCGATAGGCGTCTGCGCAGAGCCCGTAGACCGTGTCGGTCGGCAGGAGCACGGGCAGCCCGCGACGGATCGCGTCGACCGCCTCGGCCACCGAGGAGTCTTCCATCACGGCCGTCTCCCTTCGACCACTCGCTCCCGACCGGCGAGATCGCGCGTGATCCTACTCCCCTCGTAGCCGCGGTCGCGGATGAGCTCGGCCACGTCTCCGGCGGCCGAGGCATGGGTCTCGAGCACGAGGAATCCACCGGGCTTCAGGCAGTGCCAGGCACCCGACAAGACCGCTGCGGTCGTGTCGGGGCCGACCAGGGCTGCGCGGGGTTCCCAGTCGCGCACCTCCGGCTCGAGGCCCTCGAGCTCGCCGGGCTCGACGTAGGGCGGATTGGACACGACGAGATCGAACGGGCCGGGAGGAAGAGCGGCGGCCTCGCCCAGCTCGAACACGACCCGGTCGGCGAGGCCTGTTCGCCGCGCGTTCTCGTCCGCGAGCGCGAGCGCCTGCAAGGACACGTCCACGCCGTGCACGCGCGCGCCCGGGTGCTCGTCCGCGAGCGCGAGCGCGATCGCACCCGACCCGACGCCGACGTCGAGCACGAGCGGATCAGCCTGACCCGAAAGCAGCTCGAGGCAGCGCTCCACGACGACTTCCGTCTCTGGCCGCGGGACGAGCGCGCGCGCGTCGGTGCGCAGCGTCAGCCTTCGAAACCCCCACTCCCCGAGCACGTACGCGAGCGGCTCGCGGGCGGCGCGACGCTCCACCAACACGGAAGCTTCCTCTTCCTCCTCCAGCGTCAAGTCGCGCGCCCGCGCGAGGGCGAGCTCGGCGCGCGAGCAGCCGAGCGCCTGCGCGAAGAGCCATGCCGCGTCGACCTCCGGGTCGGGAACGCCCCGGGCCGCGAGCCGCTCGGCGGCCTCCCGCAGCGCCTCGGCGAGCGTCACCCCTCGAGCGCGCGCCGGCGATCGTCCGCGGCCAGCGCATCGGTGAACTCGTCGAGCTCGCCCGCGAGAATCTTGTCGAGCTGGTGCGCGGTCAGCTTCACGCGATGGTCGGTGAGCCGGTTCTCGGGGAAGTTGTAGGTCCGGATCTTCTCGGCGCGCTCCCCCGTGCCGATCTGGGAGCGGCGCGTCGCGTCGAGCTCCGCCTGCTGCTCGGCCCGCTTCTGCTCGTAGAGCCGAGCGCGGAGTACGCGCATCGCCTTTGCACGGTTCTGGATCTGCGACTTCTCGTCCTGCATCGCGACGGTCACACCGGTGGGGAGATGCGTGATCCGGACCGCAGAGTCGGTCGTGTTCACGCTCTGGCCGCCCGGGCCCGTCGAGCGGTAGACGTCGATCTTCAGGTCGCCGGGATCGATGTCGATCTCCACCTCCTCCGCCTCGGGCATGACGGCGACGGTGGCCGTGGACGTATGGATTCGTCCCTGCGACTCGGTCGCCGGGACGCGCTGGACGCGATGCGTCCCGCCCTCCCACTTGAACACGGAGTAGGCCCCGTCGCCCTTGATCGCGAACGTGACCTCCTTGAAGCCCCCGCCGTCGCTCGGGCTCGAGCCAAGCAGCTCGGTCTTCAACCCGCGGCGCTCCGCGTAGCGGTTCAGCATCGAGTACACGTCGCCGGCCCAGAGCGCCGCCTCGTCGCCGCCGACGCCCTGGCGGACCTCGACGATCACGTCCTTCTGATCAGCCGGGTCGGCCTGGACGAGCGCGAGCTTCAGCTCCTCCTCGATCGCGGCGAGGCGCTGCTCGAGGTCAGGAATGAGCTCGCGGAGCTCGCCGTCGTCGGCCGCTGCGGCGAGATCGTCGTGGATCGTGCGCCACTCCTCGGCGAGCTTGTGCGGCGTCTCGAGCTCCTTGAGCTTCCGGCCGACGTCCGCAGCCTCGCGATGGTCGTTGTAGACGGCGGGATCGGACAGGCGCTCCTGGGTCTCGCGATAGGAGCGGTCGAGCTCGTCGATCAGTTCTTCCATGCCGGCCATCACACAAGGGTAGTCGCCACGTTGAGCGTGAACAGATACGTCGTCTTCACCGATCCCTGTCGCTCGATTCGGCGGCGGATACGCTCGACCAGCTGGGCCCGCGTCCGCTCGTCGAGGTCCAGGTTCGGCGAATACGTGGAGATGAGTGCCGCGTACTCGTCGGCCGTGTACTGGGTCTCCCACAGGTAGCGCCGTGCGGCGACATTTCGGAAGACGCCGCTGGCCTCGATCTCGGCGCTCAGATCCTCAACCTCGTCGAGCCGCTTCGGCGGACGGTTGTCAGGGCTCGGGACGACGGCGTCGTAGTCCTCCTGCGACTCGATCCAGAAAGGATCGTCGTTCAGCACCGTATGTGGCTGGACGACGGCGAGCGCACCGCCTGGGCGCAGCACCGCCGCGCTCTTCGCGAAGCGGGCTTCCGGGTCGATCCAGTGGAACGCGGTGAACGCCACGACCGCGTCGAAGACGCCGTCCGGCTCCCAGGACTCGAAGGGCTCGTTGACCATGCTCGCGTTCGGGAAGGCCGCCAGCTTGCGCCGGGCGAGCGCTGCGAGCGCGGTCCCAAGCTCGACGCCGACGACCTGGAACCCGCGCTCGGCGAGCGGGAGCGTCGCCTGTCCCGTTCCGGCCCCGATCTCGAGGACACGTCCGGTGCCTGGCACCCGGCCGAGCGAGACGATGTCGTCGAAGATCGCGTCGGGGTACAGAGGCCTGGCTCGGTCGTAGAGCTCGGGGACACGCGCAAAGGTCTCGCGCAAGCGGTGCCGGTCGGACGGCGAGTCGGTCTGGCTCAGGTCGCGAGGCGGGCGTCGAGCCGGATCTCAGCGTTCAGCACGTTCGAGACCGGACAGCCCTGCTCGGCCTGGCGGGCGGCCGTCTGAAAGGTCTCCTCGTCGATCCCGGGCACGTGGCCGACGACGCTCAGGTCGATCGTTGTGATCCGGGGCGCGTCGTCGACCGTGTCGAGCGTCACCACCGCACGGGCTTCGAGGCGCTCGGGCGGCGAGTCCGCCTTGGTCAGCACACCCGAGAGGTACATGGCGAAGCAGCCCGCCAAGGCCGCGGCGACCAGCTCCTCCGGGCTCGTGTGACCGTCCGCGTCGCCGAAGCGGGTCGGCTGCGTGATTTCGAGGTCCCGGAGCACGCCCGTGCCGCCCTGGATCGTGCCGCGCCCGCGGGCGAGGTTCCCTTCCCAGACGACGTCTGCGCTGCGCTGCTGTGCCATCAGGCCATGATCTCAACTTTCCGCTCGTTGGGGTCGTTTCTCCCCTCGAGCGCGAGGACTTCACGGAGAGCCCGGATCGACACCTCGAGCTGGTCGAGCGTGGGCTCGCGGGTGGTGAGCCGCTGTAGCCAGAGCCCCGGCGCCAGCACCGTCAGCACGATGCGGTTGCCGGTGTGCTTGCCGGCGAAGCGGATCAACTCGTAGGCAAGGCCGGCGATCACCGGCAAGAGCAGGATGCGGCTCGCGATCAGCCAGTACCACGCGGGCCGGCCGAAGAAGGCGAAGACGAAGATCGCGATCACCATCACCCAGAGCAGGAACGCCGTTCCGCAACGTGGATGGATCAAGCTGAACTTCTGCACGCGCTCGGGCACGAG
>JBDTZN010000036.1:0-17725 GCA_040005095.1 Thermoleophilia bacterium
TCGTCGCGACCGAGCCCGAGGACGAAGAAGGTCTCGCGGGGATCGAGGTCGAGCTGCGGCCGGCAGGAAAGCGGGTCACCCGGCTGTCCTTACTCTCCGGCGGCGAGAAGGCCCTCGGCGCGATCGCGTTCCTGTTCTCCCTCTTCCTCGCGCGGCCTTGTCCGTTCTACCTGCTCGACGAGGTCGAGGCCGCGCTCGACGATACGAACATCGGCCGCTTCGTCGAGCTGCTGCGCCGCTACGCCGACCGGGCGCAGTTCATCGTGATCACGCACCAGAAGCGCACCATGGAGGCGGCGGACGTGCTGTACGGCGTGACCATGGGAGTCGACGGCGTCTCGCAGATCGTGTCGCGCCGGTTGCCACGAGAAGTAGCTGAGGCGGTGCCCGCGTCAGCAGCATGAAGCGCCTGCCGGCGATCCTAGAAGCCGTAGGCTGAAGGCTGGCGCGCGAAGAAGTTCTCGCCGCGACGGCGTAGCTAACGTTCGCCGCCGTATGGCGCGATCGTGGTCAGAGCTGCTCGGCGAGGAGAACGCCCAACCCGAGCCGGAGGCTGAGCGCTCCGGCAGATTCGCACGCCTCCGCGACTCCCTCGGCAAGTCCCGTCGTGCACTGACCCAGGAGCTTGCGAGCGCCGCGTTCGACCCGGGCAACGACGAGGACTGGGAGCGGCTCGAGGAGTCGTTGATCGGCGGCGACGTCGGCGTCACGGCGACCGCCGAGTTGATCCGCCGGCTCGAGGCGCGGCCCGAGCTTCCAGACCTGACCGACGCCCTCGCGGAGGAGATCGCGGAGATGTTCGGGGAGCCTCCCAAACTCGACGTCTCGGCGCGCCCGACGCTGATCCTCGTCGTCGGTGTGAACGGGACCGGGAAGACGACGACGATCGGCAAGCTCGCCGAGCGGCTTCGCCAGCACGGCCACTCGGTCGTCCTCGGCGCGGCGGACACCTTCCGCGCCGCCGCCGAGGAGCAGCTCGAGATCTGGGCGGATCGCGCCGGAGCGCACTTCGTCGGCGGCGAGCGCGGCTCTGATCCCGCCTCGGTCGCCTACGACGCCATCGCCGCTGCCGAGCGGGAAGGCGCAGACATCGTCGTCGTGGACACCGCCGGGCGCCTGCACACGCAGTCGAATCTGATGGAGGAGCTGGCGAAGGTGCGGCGCGTGATCGCGGGACGCCTCGAGGGCGCGCCGCACGAGACGCTGCTCGTCGTCGACGCCACGACGGGGCAGAACGGCCTGCAGCAGGCCCGGCTCTTCGGCGAGGCCGTCGGCGTCACCGGAGTGGCCCTGACGAAGCTGGACGGCTCGGCGAAGGGCGGGATCGCAGTGGCAATCGCCTTCGAGCTCGGGTTGCCGGTCAAGCTGATCGGGGTAGGCGAGACACTGAATGATCTGCGCCCGTTCGATCCAGAGGACTTCGCACGCGCCCTCGTCTCCTAGGAGCGATTGCGGGGGACGACTCGATGCCCGTCCCCCGCAGTCGGTCGCGGGCCTACTTCGGCCAGACGAGGTCGGCGCTGGCGAGTGCCGCACCGAGCGAAGCCAGCAGCATGAAAGCGCGCATGAGAGTGGCGTTCCGCGTGTGTCACCTCCTTTTCTAAAATCGCCGCCGCTGGGACGACCGCACGATTGGAGGTCGAAGCGCATCGTCCCGCGCGAGGAACATATGGCTCGAATTGCCCATGGGCAAGATGGACAATTGACGGCGCAGCATCCTTACGACAACAATCAGCCGCGTGGCGCTCGGCGATTCGGTGAATGAGACGGTCGGCGAGCGCGTCAGGCGCCTGCGTCGCGACCGCGGGATGTCGCAGCGCGCTCTCTCGGGGCCGGGCATTTCGTACGCCTAGGTCTCGCGCATCGAGGCTGGCCAGCGCAATCCCTCGCTGAAGGCGATTCGCCTACTGGCCCGAAAGCTCGGCGTGACGCCCGAGTACCTGGAAACCGGGGCGCGCATCCCGCCTGCCAAGGAACAGGAGCTGCGCATCGCCGACACAGAGCTCGAGCTGCGCCTCGGCAGAGATACGGCTCGCGCGGAGGCGACTCTCTCGGCGGTAATCGACGAGAAGCCGGGCACGGCTGCGGAGGCGCGTGCGCGAGCTGCGTTGGGGATCCTCGCAAGCCGGCGAGGCGAAAACGCCCGAGCGGTTCGGCAGCTCGAGACGGCGATCGAGATGCCGTCCATAACTCCCGAGAGTCGATCAGACGTCTTCGAGACGCTCGCAGCGAGTTATGTCGCGGTCGGAGACTCGGGGAAAGCGATTCTGCTGCTCGAGCGCGGACTCGACCACGTCTCCGAGCATGCGGCCGACGATGTGACACTCCAGGTTCGGTACCGAACCTTTCTCGGTACCACCTATTCCGCGATCGGTCAGCTCGATCGCGCAAGGGATGTTCTCGCGGTCGCACTCGAGTCCGCGGAGGGGTACGCGGTTCCAAGCGCACGCGTCGTCCTCTACTGGTCATTGGCGCGAATTGCCTGGATGCAGGCCGACTCGGACGCCGCCCTCACATACATGGCCCGCGCAATCGGCTTGTTGGAAGCCTCGGACGACACGCTTCAGCTCGCGCGCGCTCATCTGACGTCAGGACAGATCTGCAACCTCGATGGGCGTTCAACCGATGCCAGGCTCCATCTCGAGCAAGCCGACCGGCTCCTCGCGCTCGGCGGCGACGTTGACGACGTCGGCATCCTGCGCGCCGAGCAGGCCAAGCTCGAGGCCAATGAGGGGAATGCGGAGCGTGCGCTGGTCCTGGGCCGGGAAGCGGTATCCGCTCTTCAGGATGACTCGCGACACGCGGCGACAGCCTGGCACGCGTTGGCCAGTGCTCATGCGGCGGCGGGTGATCTCGGTGCTGCCGAAGAAGCGTTCAAGCGCGCTCTCGATCGCTTGACCGAGATGCGGCAGTGGCGTCAGGCGGCCGCGGCAGCTCGCGACTGGGCCGCTGCCGTGCGCGAAGCCGGCCGCGAGACCGAGGCCTACGACCTCCTCGAGCGGGCCGTCTTCCTCGAATTACGCGAGACCGGCGCCGGGGCGGCGCAAAAGAGCTAGTCGGGAGACCGACCGGCACCAGGGGGCGGGCGGCCCTGCGGCGGCGCCCGCCCCTGTGTTTCTAGGACCTCTCGATCGCGAACGCGATGTTCACCGTCGTGCGGTACTCGCTGATGCTGTCGCCTTCGACAAGCGCGCTCATCGAGACCACGTCCGCGCCGGTGATTCCGCGGATGGTCTTCGACGCTTCTTTCACAGCCGCGTCGGCCGCCTTGGCGAAGCTTTCGGGGGACGAGCCGATGATCGTCACGACCTTTGCAACCTGAGCCATTTCACGCTCCTTCTCGTCGTCGGGAACAGGAAAACGTTCCTTTACCTTCCCCGAACCAAACGGCGTTTAGACATTCGCGAGGCGTCAACAGACTCATGAGGGCCGTCGCCCAAGCGGCGGCTGAACGATGACTTCGGGC
This sequence comes from Thermoleophilia bacterium, assembly GCA_040005095.1. Lineage (GTDB taxonomy): Bacteria > Actinomycetota > Thermoleophilia > Gaiellales > Gaiellaceae > UBA5186. The sequence continues at coordinate 3,467 of JBDTZN010000036.1, forward strand.
TCGAAGAAGAAGCCCTACCGGAAGATCTCCGTGCCGAAGAGCTCGCTCGCTGGGCATCTCAGGCACGGCGACATCCTGGTCGGCACCGGCAAGTGCCCGAACTCGGTCAAGAAGACCGACGGCAAGGGGCACATCGTCAAGATCAAGGTCAAGAAGAAGAAGTAACTCGCACGCGCGAGTGGCTTGGATGAAGGGCGGCCGAGGGGCCGTCCTTCGTGTTGCCAGGTACCCTTCCCGACCGGTGTTCGACGCCCTTTCAGACCGGCTTCAGTCTGCGCTCGGCGACCTGCGGGGACGCGGGAAGCTCGACGAGGAACAGATCTCGCGTGCGATGCGCGAGATCCGTCTTGCGCTGCTCGAAGCGGACGTCAACCTCGCCGTCGTCAAGCAGTTCGTCGCGCAGGTGCGCGAGCGAGCGCTCGGCCAGGAGGTGCTGAAGAGCCTCAGCCCCGGCCAGCAGCTCGTGAAGATCGTCAACGAGGAGCTCACCGCGCTCATGGGCGCCGGCGCTTCCGGCCTTGCGTTCGGGCGGGCTCCGACGGTGATCCTGCTCGCCGGTCTCCAGGGCTCCGGCAAGACGACCGCCGCCGCGAAGCTGGCGCTGCTGCTGCGCAAGGAGGGCAAGCAGGCGTCGCTGATCGCCGCCGATCTCCAGCGCCCAGCCGCGATCGACCAGCTCGAGCAGCTCGGCAAGCAGATCCAGATCCCGGTCTACAGCGAGCGCGACACGAAGGATGCGGTCGCCGTCGTCGAGCGGGGTCTCGACCAGGCGCGGCTCGACAGTCAGGACGTCGTGATCGTCGACACCGCTGGGCGGCTGCACGTCGACGAGGAGCTGATGGACGAGCTCGTGCGCGTCCGCAACGCGGCGAAGCCGATGAACGTCCTGCTCGTGCTCGACGCGATGACCGGCCAGGAGGCCGTGAACGTCGCGCTCGCCTTCCAGGAGCGGATCGCGTTCGACGGCGTAGTGATGACGAAGCTCGACGGCGACGCGCGCGGCGGCGCGGCGCTCTCGGTGAAGCACGTCACCGGCCGCCCGATCAAGTTCATCTCCGTCGGCGAGAAGGTCGACCAACTCGAAGTTTTCCACCCAGACCGCATGGCCTCGCGAATCCTCGGGATGGGCGACGTGCTCTCGTTGATCGAGCGGGCCGAGGCTGCGGTGGACGAGGACGAGAAGGACGAGCTCGAGAAGCGAATGATGAAGGGCGAGTTCACCTTCGACGACTTCCTGAAGAGCTACAAGATGCTGCGCCGGATGGGTCCCGTGCAGGGAATCCTGAAGATGATCCCGGGACTCGGGAAGCAGCTCGAGGGCCTCGACCAGGTCGACGAGAAGCAGATGTCGCGTGTGGAGGCGATCATCCTGTCGATGACTCCGGAGGAGCGCGCGTTGCCGCACGTGATCGACGGGCGGCGGCGGATGCGGATCGCGAACGGCTCGGGCACGTCGGTGCAGCAGGTGAACCAGCTGCTCGAGGCGCGCAAGCAGATGGCGAAGATGATGAAGGGGATGGGGAAGGGCAAGATGCCCGACCTCGGCCAGATGATGGCGGACGGTGGCGCTGCTCAGCAGCCGTCGTTGTCCGCGCGGCCGGGCAGTGCCGGCCGGAAAAAGCGGAAGAAATCGAAAGCTCGGAGGTAACGGTTTGGCGGTACGGATGAGATTGACCCGCGTCGGGTCGAAGAAGAACCCGATCTACCGGGTCGTGGTGGCCGACTCACGCTCGCCGCGTGACGGCAAGTTCATCGAGATCGTGGGGCGGTACAACCCGCAGCACGATCCGTCGTTGATCGAGTTCGACGAGGACCGCGTGCGCGAGTGGCTCAGCAAGGGAGCCCAGCCGTCCGACGCGGTCTCGCGCCTGCTCAAGGCGAAGGACCTGCCGAGGACAGCCAAAGAAGTCGGGTAAGTGGCTCTCCCGACCCCGTTCACCGGCGCCCGGGCCGCGACCACGCGGCGCGCTGCGGCGTCCTCAGTCGCGTCCGGGCTGACCAGCCCGAGCGCTCTGCCGAGCGGAGCTCGGCCCATTGCATCGCTTGGTGCTCGCGACCCGGACATCCGGCAACGGAGCCGGAAGAGCCACTAGTTGGTCGAGCTCCTCGAATATCTCGCCCGGCAGCTCGTGGACGAGCCGGACGCCGTCCGCGTCGAGGAGATCGACGACGGCGACGATCTCGTCCTGCGGCTGCATGTCGCCGAGGACGACGTCGGCAAAGTGATCGGACGGCAGGGCCGCATCGCGCGCGCCCTGCGTACCGTCGTGCGCGCGGCCGCCGTGCGCGAGCAGCGGCGGGTGCTCGTCGAGATCGCCGACTAGCTCTTGCGTATCGCGGCGCTGTACGACGTGCATGGGATGCCGTGGGCGCTCGAGGCCGTGCTCGCCGACGTGGATACCGCCGGTGTCGACGCGATCGTTTTCGGAGGCGACCTGTTCCTCGGGCCGAAGCCGGTCGAGGTCCTCGACCTGGTGCGCGGTGTTGAAGCGCGGTTCGTTCGCGGCAACTGCGATCGCGCACCGACCGAGTGGGAGCGAAGCTTGCTCGACGCGGCGGCGCTCGAATGGGCCGCCGCCTGGCCGACGACGGTCGAGCTGGACGGTGTTCTGTACTGCCACGCCTCGCCCCGGGACGACCTTCGGCCCATCCTCACCGACGCCTCGCCCGACGAGCGTTTCCAGGACGCCCTGGCGGGGGTCGAGAACCGCCTGCTCGTCGCCGGCCATACGCACATGCAGTTCCGGCGCGGCCGCCTCGTCAACGCGGGCTCGGTCGGGATGCCGTACGAGGACGATGTCGCCGCGTTCTGGGCCATCGTCGGAGCCGAAGTCGAGTTCCAGCGAACGGCGTTCGACGTCGAGCGCGCGATCACCGAGATCGAGGCAACGGCCTGGCCGGGTCGCGACGAGTTCGTGGCCGAGAACCTGCGTGCCGCACCATCGCGGAAGCAGGCAACCGAACACTTCGAGAGCCTTGACTGATTTCGTCGACGTGGGACGCGTCGGGAGGCCGCACGGCCTCGACGGCTCCTTCGTCGTGGAGCATCCGAGCGACGACCCGGCCCGGTTCGCACCCGGCGCCGAGCTGCTTGCGGCCGGAGAGCCCGTCAAGGTCGTCGCGTCGAAGCGCGCCGGGCAGGGGCGGCTCGTCGTGAAGCTCGACCGCCGCGTCGAGCGCGGAACGGCGCTCGAAGTCCCGCGCGACGCACTGCCCCCGCCAGACGCGGGGGAGTGGTACGTGTTCCAGCTTGTCGGCCTCGAGGTCGTGGAGGACGGAGGCCGCGCCCTGGGCCGGGTCGCCGACGTCGAGCCGTGGCCGGCAAACGACGTGATCGTGCTCGAAGGCGGCGCGATGCTGCCGCTCGTCGACGCGTGCGTCCTGCAGGTCGACCTCGACGCGGGGAGAATCCTTGTCGCACGAGGCTTCGCCGACCCCGGGTAACCTCCCTCGGCTTTCAATGCAACTCGACGTCTTCACTCTGGTTCCGCACGCCTTCGGCTGGCTCACCGAGCGGCGGCCTCTTGCCGCGGTGCTCGGCATCGAGCTCGACCTGCGGCTGTTCAGCTACCGGGACACGACTCCGCTGCGCGCCGGCCAGGTCGACGACGAGCCCTACGGCGGCGGCGCCGGGATGGTGCTGCGCGTCGACGTCGTCTCGGCCGCGCTGGAAAGCGTCTACGGCGGCTTGCCCAAGCACCGCGTCGTGGCGCTGACCCCGCAGGGCCGGCAGCTCGACCAGCCCCTCGTGGAGGAGCTCGCGCGCGAGAACCAGCTCACCCTGCTGTCGTCCCGCTTCGAGGGCTTCGACGAGCGGATCGTCTCGAAGCTCGCCACCGACGCGATCTCGATCGGCCCCTATGTCCTGTCGGGCGGCGAGCTGCCGGCGATGGTCCTGGTTGACGCGATCGCGCGGCGCCTTCCGGGCGCGCTGTCGGCCGGCTCGGGCGAGCACGAGAGCTTCTCCGAGGCGCTGGAGGGCGGTCTGGAGTACCCGCATTACACGCGGCCGGCCGACTTCTCCGGCTGGCAGGTTCCCGACGTGCTGCTCTCGGGTGACCATGGCCGGATCGAGGAGTGGAGGCGCGAGCAGAGCCGCCGGCGGAGCGTTCGGTGAGGAAGCCGCTCGAGCGCCTCGGGCTCTCACACAACCAGCGTGTCACCGTCGATTGGATCCTCACGATCGTGGGAGCCGTGGCGATCGTCCTGGCGATCAAGGCGTGGGTCGTCAACCCGTACCGGATCCCGTCCTCCTCGATGGAGCCGACACTGCACTGCGCCAAACCCGGCGCGTTCTGCGAGGCGCGCTGGTCGGATCGCGTGCTCGCCAATCGGTTCATCTACCGCTTCCGCGATCCGAAGCGCGGCGAGATCGTCGTCTTCAAGACCCCGCCCAAGGCGCGGTTGCGGTGCGGCGCCGGCGGAACGTTCGTCAAGCGGCTGATCGGGCTCCCGGGGGAGACCGTGCGCGAGACCGACGGCCGCGTCTACATCAACGACAAGCTGCTCTCGGAGTCGTACATCCGGCCCGATCGGCGCGATCGGAATCCCACCCAGGTCTTCAGGGTGCCGAAGGGCGAGTACTTCATGATGGGCGACAACCGCCAGCAATCCTGCGATTCCCGGTCCTGGGGGAGCGTCCCGCGGCAGAACCTGATCGGGGAGGTCTTCGCCGTCTACTGGCCTCCCAACCGCATCTCGCTGCGCTGATGGTGCGCTTGCTGCTCTGGGCGGCAGGCCTGGTGCTCGGCGTGGTCGTGCTCGCCGTTCTGACCTCGCACACGTACCGGATTCCGTCGTCCGCGATGGAGCCGACGCTGCGCTGCGGCAAGTCGGGCCCGGGCTGCTCGGGGTCGAGCGACGATCGGATCCTCGTGCCGCGGTTCCTGTTCAAGAGCGTGCGGCGCGGCGACCTGATCGCGTTCAAGACGCCGCCGCTCGCGCGCGTGCGCTGCGGCGCCGGAAGGGTCTTTGTGAAGCGCGTGGTCGGGCTGCCGGGCGAGCGGATCGGCGAGCGCCGCGGAGCGATCGTGCTGAACGGGCGGCGGCTGAGGGAGCCGTACGTCGACCGCAAACGCCGCGACAGCCAGACCTACGCGCCGCGCGGCGTGCCGGCCGGGACCTATTTCGTGCTCGGAGACAACCGGGCGCAGTCATGCGATTCGCGCATCTTCGGCCCCGTCCCGAAGAGCAATGTCATCGGTCGCGTCGTCTTCACCTACTGGCCGCCGACCCGAATCGGCTTTCGCTAGCATTGTGCGTCGGCCCGCCGGGCCGTCCTTCCCATGGGCAACATCATCGAGACACTCGAGCAGGCTCAGCTGCGCGACGACATCCCGCAGTTCAAGGCCGGCGACAGCGTGCGCGTTCACTTCCAGGTGATCGAGGGCCAGCGCCGGCGATTGCAGGTGTTCGAGGGCATTGTGATCAAGCGCCAGGGCGCTGGCGTGCGCGAGACGTTCACCGTCCGCAAGCAGTCCTTTGGGGTCGGGGTGGAGCGCACGTTCCCGTTGCACTCGCCGAAGATCGAGCGGATCGAAGTCGTGCAGATCGGCGACGTGAACCGCGCGAAGCTGTACTACCTCCGCGGCAAGGTGGGCAAGAAGGCCCGCGTCCGCGAGCTGCGCTAGCCTCGCTTCGTAACGAGAGCGTGTCGATTTACGGCGTCGGCTGAGCCGCGCGCTATCCTCGCCCCGTGCCCCCGAAGCGCACCGGCCTGAAGCTTCTCCAGTTCGACCGGAAGCTGGGCGCGCGGTTCGTCGCCGGCGTGGACGAGGCCGGACGGGGCCCGCTCGCCGGCCCCCTCGTCGTGGCAGGCGTACTGCTCGACTACGAGTGCCTGCGCGACCACAAGGTCCGGCCCCTCGCGTTTCTGAACGACTCGAAGCAGTGCAGTCCCGAACGGCGCGAGGAGCTGTTCGGCGCGGTCATCGCGTGTGCCGAGCAGGTCGTCGTCCGCGTGATTCCACCCGGCGACATCGACCGCAACGGCCTGCACAAGTCGAATCTCGCGGGCCTGCGCGCGATGCTGCACGCGCTCTCACCGCCGGCCGAGGCCTGCCTCGTCGACGGCTTCCGGCTCGGCCCCACTGCGCCGGAGCACCGTGCCGTCGTGGACGGGGACGAGAAGAGCGCGGCGATCGCAGCCGCGTCGATCGTCGCGAAGGTCGTCCGCGACCGCGCGATGCGCCGTATGGACGCTCTTTTCCCGCACTACGGCTTCAGCTCGCACGTCGGCTACATCACGCCCGGGCACTCTGCGGTCGTTCGCGAGCGCGGCCCGTCGCAGATCCACCGGCGCTCGTTCCAGGCGCTCTGTTATGCGGGTCTCGAGGTCGCCTGACTCGACCCGCGCCCGGGGAGGCGCAGCCGAGCGCCGAGCCGTCTGGCACTACCGCCTGCGCGGCTACCGGATCCTCGCGACGAACGCCTGGGCGGGCGGCTACGAGCTCGACGTCGTGGTGCGGCGCGGGCGCCGGATCGTCTTCTGCGAGGTCAAGCACAAGGTGGACGACCGCTTCGGCGACCCGTTCGAGATGATCGACGCCGAGAAGCAGCGCCGGATCAGGCAGGCGGCGGAGACGTGGCTCGCCGCGCATCCGCAGTACCACGGTCTGGAGGTGCGCTTCGACGCGGTCGCGGTCCGCGAGCGCGGGCTGGAGCGGCTTGCGGACGCCTTCTAGACTGCGCTAGTTGAGCTTGCGCACCGCATGGACCCGTATTCGCAAGGCGCTCGGTCTGGGAGGCAGCAGGCCCGAGCTTCCGCCGCCGCCGCCCGACGAGGAGCCGGCGCTCGTCGGCGTGGGACCGCCGAAACGCCCCTCCCCGTCCAGCGCAGCCGCCCTCGACGTGCCGGAAGAGCCGCTCGACACCGATGCGCGAGGGCACGACGCTTGAGGGGCGCCGCCTAGGACCTGACCACGCCGCGTCGAATGCCGCGTGGCGTGGCTCCGACGCAGCAAGCCCTCTACGCCGACATCGACCTGGACCTGTCGTGGTCGGAACGCGACCTCCCCGAGCGGGAGCGGACGAAGCACGTCCACCGGCTCCACCCGTACCTCGGCAAGTTCATTCCGCAGCTCGTCGAGATCCTCCTCGGCCGGTACTTCACGCCCCGCCAGCATGTCCTCGACCCGTTCGCAGGGTCGGGTACCACGCTGGTCCAGGCGCTCGAGAGCGGCCTCGACGCGACCGGGGCGGACATCGCCGCCTTCAACGTCCTGCTCATGCAGGTCAAGACGCGCACGTACAACCTGTTCACGCTCGAGCACGAGCTGCGCGACGTCTGCGCTCGCATGGAGGCATTCGACGGGAGCGCGCCGCGTGCCGCGCCGGCTTATGTGCGCGAGTGGTACGCGCCGGCCGCCGCCGCAGAGCTGCTCTACTTCCGCTCGCTGATCCCTGAGTACGAGCACGCCGACGTCCTTCGCATCGTCCTCGCGCGCGCCGCCCGGTCCGCTCGGCGCACGACGCACTTCGACCTCGACTTCCCGCGCAACGCTCAGCTCGACCCGTACTGGTGCCACAAGCACAAGCGCGAATGTCGCCCGGTCGAGCGCGCCGAACACTTCCTGCGCCGCTACGCGCTCGACACGTTCGCGCGCGTCAAGGCGTTCGCGCAGGTGCGCGCCCGCGGGCGCGAGGCAACGGTGCAGCACGGAGACGTGCGCGAGCATCGGTGGGAAGGGCCGTTCGACGGGATCGTCACGTCGCCGCCGTATCCCGGCCTGATCGACTACCACGAGCAGCATCGCTACGCCTACGAGCTCCTCGGGCTCGAAGATCGCCGCGGCGACGAGCTCGGGCGTGCCGAGCGAGGCACGAGCCGCGCCGCGATCGCCGAGTACGTCGATGGGATCGCGGACACGCTCGCGAACGCCTGCGAATCGTTCCGGCCGGGCGCACTGGTCGTGATCGTCGTGAACGACCGCCGGGATCTCTACCCGGGGATCCTCGAGCGTGCGGGCCTGACGCTCGAGACGCGTTACCGCCGCCACGTCAACCGCCGCACCGGCCGCAGAGCTGGCGAGTTCTACGAGGACGTCCTTGTAGCTAGAGCAAGCCGAGATGGTCGAGCGCGAGGTAGCCAGGCCCGACGTCCGTGAGCTGTCCGCCGCGCACGTGCTTGCGGAATTCGTTTAGCGACACAAACTCAAGCTCGGGCGACTCGCCCTCGTCGGGCTCCGGCTCCTGAACCTTCACGCAACGGCGCGCCACGAACGTGTGCCGGATGCGCGTCGAGTACGCGCAGTCGACCATCGGGCCGGCGTACTCCAGGTCTCCCGCGTAGCCCGTTTCCTCCAGCAGTTCGCGCCGGGCGGCCTCGAGCGGCTCCTCGCCCTCGTCGACCAGGCCGCCGGGAAGTTCCAGGAGCACCTCCTCGACTCCCGGCCGGAACTCGCGCACGAGCAGCACGTCCTGCTCGGGGGTCAGCGCGAGCACGACGGCGGTCGGCCCCTCGAGCTTGATCTCGAACTCACGCTCGAGCCCGCTCGGGAGGACGTAGCGTTTGCCGAGCACCGACCGGTAGCCGTCGTAGAGCATCCGCTCGCCGAGTTTCCGCCACGCCGTCACGACGGAGAAGTGTCACGATTTCGGCACCGACGCGTCACGCCTTGCGCTCTAGCGTGCCTGGAGTGCTCGCGAAGACGGTCACCTACGCGCTCGTGGGGCTCGAGCCGCGCCGGGTCGAGGTCGAGGCGCACCTGCAGCTCGGCGTGCCGAGCCTCGCGATCGTGGGGCTCGCCGACCGCGCGTGCCAGGAGGCGAAGGAGCGGGTGCGGAGCGGGATCCGGTCGGCCGAGCTCGACTGGCCCAAGTTCCGGATCACCGTCAATCTCGCGCCCGCCTCGCTGCGGAAGGAGGGCTCGGGCTTCGATCTGCCGATCGCGCTCGCGATCCTCGCGGCCTCGGGCCAGCTGCCGCACGAAAAGCTCGAGCTGCACGCCGCCCTCGGCGAGCTCGGGCTCGACGGACGGATCCGCCCTGTCGGAGGGGCGCTCGCGGTGGCGGAGGGCGCCCGTGGGGCGGGCCTCAGTCGGATCCTCTGTGCGGCCGAATCGACTCCCGAGGCATCGCTTGCGGGTGTCGAGCCGATCCCGCTCCGTCACCTCGCGGAGGCTGTCGCCTACCTGCGGGGCGAGCGCGACCCGCCGCCGTACGTTCCCGTCGCCGAGGGGCGGCGTTCACGCGCGGCGGTGCCGGACCTCGCGGACGTGCGCGGGCAGGAGCGCGCCCGGCGCGCGCTCGAGCTGGCCGCGGCGGGCGCGCACAACCTGCTCCTCGCAGGACCGCCCGGAACGGGGAAGACGATGCTCGGCCGGCGATTGCCAGGAATCCTTCCGGAGCTCAGCGAGGAAGAAGCGCTCGAGGTGACGCGGATCCACTCCGTTGCCGGGCTCCTCGAGCCCGGGCGGCCGCTCGTGACCGATCCGCCCTTCCGGGCGCCGCACCACAGCGCGTCCAGCGCGGCGATCGTCGGCGGCGGGCGCGGGCCGCGGCCGGGCGAGGCGAGCCTGGCGCACCGCGGCGTGCTGCTGCTCGACGAGCTGGCCGAGTTCTACCGTCCGGCGCTCGAGGCGCTGCGCCAGCCGCTCGAGGACGGCGTGATCTCGATTGCCCGCGCGGAGGGTCAGGCGCTCTTCCCGGCCCGCTTCCAGCTCGTTGGGACGATGAATCTCTGCCCGTGCGGGGCTCGGGGCGACCGCGGCGCCGAGTGCTCGTGCTCTCCGCAGCGGCTCGCGTCGTTCCGGGACAAGCTGTCGCGGGCGCTCCTCGACCGCTTCGACCTCGTCGTAACCGTCCCGCGGCCGCGCGCCGCTGAGCTCGAAGCCGGCCCGTCGGAGGCATCGGCGCCGGTCCGCGAGCGTGTCGTCGCCGCGCGGGAGCGGTTGCGCAGCGCTCCGGCACGTCCGACGCGCGCCGCCGAGGAGCTCCTCGGGCGGGCCGTCGAGCAGCTGCCGCTCTCTGCGCGAGGCCGCGCACGAGTCGCGCGTGTCTCGCAAACCGTTGCTGCGCTCGCGGGCGAGGACGAGGTCGATCCTGCGCACGTGGCGGAGGCGCTCGCGTACCGCTCGCACCTGGACGCGGCGTGAACGAGTTGGTGGTGGCCGCGTTCGCTGCCGAGACCGGAACGCACGTCGTCGGCGAGCCGAGGCAGGCGCGGTTCGCCGCGTTCCGGAGGCGGTTCGACCGCCGTGCGTACGCCGCATCGCTCGCGGAGAGCGGGCTTCGCTTCGTGGGCCGGTCGGATCCGGACTTTCCGCCACTGCTGCGGGCGATCCACGATCCGCCGGTCGGTCTCTTCCTGCGCGGGGCCGCCGCGCCCGAGCTGCTCTCCCGACCCGCGGTGGCGATCGTCGGCGCCCGCACCTGCTCGCCGTACGGGTCGCAGGTCGCACGGATGCTCGGCAGGGAGCTCGCTGCGGCGGGTCTCGTCGTCGTGAGCGGTCTCGCACGCGGCGTCGATGGAGACGCGCACCGCGGTGCCCTCGATGCCGGCGGCGCGACCGTCGGAGTCCTGGGCTGCGGGATCGACCGCGACTACCCCGCCGCCCATCGCGAGCTGGCGCGGAGAATCGGCGAGGCCGGGCTCGTCATATCCGAGTACGCACCTGGAGTCGAGCCGGCGCCGTGGCGCTTCCCCGCGCGCAACCGGATCATCGCGGGGCTCTGCGCTGCGACGGTCGTCGTCGAGGCGCGCGAGGCGAGCGGAGCGCTGATCACGGCTGATCTCGCTTTGGAGGAGGGGCGGGAAGTGTTCGCGTGCCCCGGTGAGATCACGAGCGCGTTGTCGGCGGGCTCGAACGCCCTCCTGCGCCTCGGCGCGACCCCGCTGACGTGCTCGCGCGACGTGCTCGAGTCGTTCGGGATCGAAGAGACTGTCGCCCGCCAGGTCGACCTCGCGGGCGCGGCTCAGACCGTCTTGGAGCGACTGCGCGACGCCGCGCGGAGCGCGGACGAGCTCGCCCGCGCAACCGAGCTGGACGCTGCCGAGCTGGCGGTAGCGCTGTCCGAGCTCGAGCTGGCCGGGCTTGCAGTGCAGGCTGATGGGGTCTACCGAGCGGTGGGCAACTAGCATCGCGCCGTGTCCGAATCCTGGTGGCTGGCCGAGGAGGCGTCGCCGCTTCGCTCGCCGCGGCTCGACGATCCGGTCGACGTGGCCGTCGTCGGGGCGGGGGTGACCGGCTGCTCGTGCGCGCTCACGCTTGCGTCGGGCGGGCTCCGCGTGCGCGTGTACGAGGCCCGGACGGTCGCTTCCGGTGCAAGCGGACGCAACGGCGGCTTCGCACTGCGAGGCGGCGCTCCGCCGTACGACAAGGCGCGCGCACAGCTGGGCGTCGAGCGAGCGCGGCTGCTGTGGGCGTTCACGGAGCGGGCGCTCGAGCGGATGGCCGAGCTCGCGGGCGACGCCTTCCGGCCCGAAGGAAGCCTCCGCCTGGCCGCAGATCGGGCCGAACGCTCCGAGCTCGAGGCTGAGTTCGCGGCGCTCCGCGAGGACGGGTTCGCGGCGGAGTGGCTCGACGAGCTGCCAAAGCCGCTCGCGGGACGGTTCTTCGGCGCGATCCGTCACCCGCCGGATGGTGCGTTGCAGCCTGCTCGGCGGGTGCGCCGGCTAGCGGCTCGCGCCGTCGAGGCGGGAGCGGAGATTCGCGAGCACAGCCGCGTCGAGAATGCCGAGGAGCTGCCCGCCGAGCGTGTGGTAGTCGCCACCGACGGCTACGGGGGAGACCTACTTCCGGAGCTCGCGCAGGTCGTCACTCCGGTCCGTGGCCAGGTGATCGTGACCGAGCCCCTTCCGGAGCGACTGTTCCCGTGTCCCCACTACTCGCGCGGCGGCTACGACTACTGGCACCAGCCGCCCGATCGCCGGCTCGTGCTCGGCGGCCGTCGCGACACGACACTCGACGCGGAGTTCACGTCCGAGGAGACGACGACCCCGCAGATCCAGGAGGCGCTGGAGTCGTTCGCGCGCGAGCTCGTCGGCTTCGACCCGGCGGTCCAGGCCCGCTGGGCTGGCATCTGGGGCCGGACGCCGGACGAGTATCCGCTAGCAGGCCCGCTGCCGGGACAGGACCGCGTGTGGGCCGCAACGGGCTACTCCGGCCACGGCAACGTGCTCGGCTTCGCCTGCGGAGACCTCGTCGCGCGGACGCTCCTCGGGGAGCGCCCAGCGGAGCTCGAGCTGTTCGACGTTTCGCGGCTCCTCTAGAACGTGATCTCAGGCAGGTCGAGGTCCGCAGCTCCCCCGAGGGCGGCCAACGCGATCGCAAGGTCCTGAATCGCGAGGCCGGTGGAGTCGAACACGGTGCTTTCCGACGACTCCGAGCGGCCCTCCGCAGTTCCGGCCAGCACGTCGCCGAGCTGCGTCACATCGTCGCGGCCGAGCGCGCGGGCCTCGACTGCGTGGAAGAGGTCGCCGTTGTGGCTTGCCTGTTCTAAGCCCAGCACGAAAAGAATATTATTAGGCTATGCTCGGGGTAGGCGCCGGAACTGCCGGGGCCGCGAAGGAGGAACCCATGAGCTTTGACATCTACTGCCGAGTAAGCGAGGTAGGAGGTCGCGGCGGAGAGTCCTTCGCGTCGCCCGAGGAGCAGGAGGCCGCCGCTCGTGCGTGGGCGGAGCAGGCGGGTGAGGAGGTGGACGAGGTGGTCGAGGAGCTGGATGTCTCCGGAAGTCTCGCGGCGGACGCCCGCGAGTTGGGCCGCCTAATCCGCAGGGTCGAGGCGGGCGAGTCGGAGGGCGTGATCGTCCGCTACGTCGACCGCTTCGGTCGAGACATGATCCAGAACGCTTTGGCACACGACCGGATCGTCGCGGCGGGCGGCCGCCTGATCGCAACAGCGTCCGGCTACGACTCCGCGCATCTGAACGCCGATACGCGGATGATCTTCCACATCCAGTCCGCCATCGCGCAGGCTCAGCGCGAGCGGAATCGTGAGTCCCGGATGGCGGGTAAGGAGCGTGCGGTTGCACGCGGCGTGTACGGCGCACCCGCTCCGTTCGGCTACGACCGCGACGACGACGGACGGCTCCAGCCGAACAGGGACGCCGAAACTGTGCGCGAAATCTTCCGTCTGCGGGCGAAGGCGGTGGGGTTCTCGGATATCGCGCGCAAGGTAGACGGCGCGCTGACGCGCTCCGGAGTCCGGCGCGTCGTCATGAACCGCGCCTACGTTGGTGAGCAGCGGATCCCCGACCCGGCGAAGAAGGGCGACCCGAGGGTCATCCCGAAGTCGCACCAGCCGCTCGTAACCGAGGCAGAGTGGGAGGCGGCGAACGCCGTCAAAGGACGCGCGCCGACGCATAACGGCCTCGCCGCGAAGACGTACCTGAAGGGGATCGTCCGCTGCGGAATCTGCGGAGGAACGATGCACGTCTGCGCGTACGGAAAGGCACGCGACAAGATGACGTACGCCTGCACCTCGGGCTGCGGCGGGACGTCGATGTCGGTCGCCAAGGTCGAACCCGCCGTCCTGCATCAGCTAGACCTCGCCGTCGCGCAACGGGCGCCGCAGGTAGCCGCTGTCATCGAGGGGGACAACCGCTACGCCGACGCGCTCGCCTCGGTCGAGGACGCGAAAGCGGCCCTTGCCGAGTACCGAGACAACATCGAACTGCAGCAGGTGCTCGGCGTATCGGACTTCATTGCCGGGCTGCGCACCCGCAAGGAGGCCGTCGAGACGGCACGGCGTGCCCTCCGGGACGTCCCCCGCCCGGAGCCGGTCGGGAGCCGGAAGATGACCCTGGAGGAGTTCGACCTGGAGGATCGGCGCCGCTTCTACCAGCGGGTCATCGCGGAGGTGCTCGTGTTCCCGCGATCGGAGCCCCAGCGACTACGCCTGCGCTGGCAAGGGGCGGAGAACAGCATCGTCGTACCGCCGTTCAAGCCGGTGAAGCTCGCACATGCCGACCCATTCGCGGAGCTGCAGAAGGCGGCCGCGAAGGGCGACCGGGACGCGAAGCGCTATCTCGCGGCGAAGAAGGCCGCGCACCCAGCCGCCTAGGCCCACACGACCGCGCGTCACGAGGCACCCCTCGGCGGTGCCTCTGTCCTTGGCGTCGGGGCATGGTTACCCGTACAGCCGACGCGACCTCACGCGCCTCACGTGGGCGAGCATGGTAAGCGGGCCGTGCGAGCTCGATCGCGAACAGCCCGTGATCGTCTACTCCAACGACTACCAGTGACACCGAAGTGCGTAGCTGTCGCCTTCTGTTGGAACTACGACAGCGATCGGCTGCGGTGGCTCGGTGTGGTTT
>JBDTZN010000121.1:0-5225 GCA_040005095.1 Thermoleophilia bacterium
CCGCCGGCGGGGACGTGCAGGTCGATGTCGTGGATCACGTCGTCGGCGCCGTAGGCGAAGCCGATCCGGTCGATGTCGACGCGGCCCTCGATCCGGCCGAGCTTGCGGGCGCCCTTCAGGTCGTGGATCTCGGGCTCGGCGTCGAGCACCGAGCTGATCTTCACCATCGCCGCCGCCGCCGACTGGAGCTGCCCGTAGACGTCCGAGAGCTCCTGCAACGGCTGAAAGATCAGCTGCATGATGAAGAGGGACGCGATCAGGGCGCCGATCTGGATCGAGCCGTGAGCGAGCAGTGTGGCGCCGACGATCAGGATCGCAGCGGTCGCGATGTCGCCCATCAGCTGGATCGATGGGAAGAAGACCGAGAAGAGCTTCTGTACGTAGGTGTTCGCGGTGCGGTTGGCCATGTTCAGCTCGTCGAACTCCTTCTGAAAGGAGCGCTCGCGGTTGAAGGCCTGGATCACGGCCATCCCGGATACCGACTCGGCGAGTTGGGCGGTGACGCCGGCGATCCGCTCGCGCACGGTGAGCAGCGCCGCGTGCGAGGTGACCTGGAACCAGCGCGTCAGGATCAACGCCGGCGGCAGGATCGTCATCGCGACAAGTCCGATCCGCCAGTCCACGACGAACAGCGCGAGCACCGCGGCGGGGAGGAGGACGATGTTCGTGATCAGCGTGGGGAGGCCCTGCGAGAGCACGTCGGAGAGCGCGTCGACATCCGACGTCAGCCGCGCGATGATCCAGCCCGCGCGCTGCTCCGAGAAGTAGCGCAGTGAGAGCGACGTGAGGTGGTCGAAAAGGTCGCGGCGCAGGCCGAGGACGATGCGCTGGCCGACGCCGGCGAGCCCGCGGATGAGGATCGCGCTCAGGATCCAGCCGAGTGCGTTCACACACAGGTACACGATCACGATCGACAGCAGGTAGTGCTTGTCGTGGCCGCGGATGCCCTTGTCGATCGCCGAGCGCACGAGCAGCCAGCCGCCCGTTTGGCAGGCGGCGCCCGTCACCGCGACAAGCGTGAGCACGCCGACGATTGGCCAGCGGCCCTCCAGATAGCGGGAGAGGCGCGAGAGCCCGGTTCGCTGGTTATGCGGCAATGATCTCGTCTCCGAACAGGGCCGCGAAGTAGCCCTTCTGCTCCAGCAGGTCGGCGGTTGTGCCCTCCTCCGCGATCTGCCCGTCCTGCAGGACGACCGCGCGGTCGGCGAGCGAGATCGTCGACAGGCGCTGCGTCGCCACGAGCACAGTGCGGCCCTCGAGCGCGGGGCGTAGGCGGTCGACGAGCAGGTGCTCGGTATGCGTGTCCACGGCGGAGAGCGGGTCGTCGAGCACGATCACGCGCGCGCCGGTGACGATCGCGCGCGCCAGCGCGACCCGCTGGCGCTGGCCGCCGGAAAGGTTCACGCCGCGCTCCCCGATCAGCGTGTCGTAGCCGTCGGGCAGGTCGTCCACGAAGGACGCAACGCCGGCCGCCTCGCACGCGGCGAGCACCTCGTCCCAGGGCGAGTCCGGCCGTCCCCCGAGCAGGTTGTCGCGCAGCGGCACGGAGAAGAGCACCGGCTTCTGGGTCACGATCGCGACCGCGGAACGCAGCTCGGCGAGCGCGACGTCGCGCGTATCGACGCCGCCGACCAGGACGCGGCCCTCGGTGACGTCGTAGAAACGCGGAAGCAGGTTGAGCAGCGTCGTCTTGCCCGACCCGGTCGGCCCGCAGAGCGCGACGATCTCGCCGGCGGGCACGTCGAGGTCGACGCCGCGCAGCACGTCCTCCTCGTCGCCGTAGGCAAAGCGCGCTCCCTCGAAGCGAACGTCGAGCGGGCCGGCGGGAAGCGCGGTGGGCGACGCGGGCTCGGGCAGCGTCGAGACCTCCTCGAGCCAGGCAAAGGACCGGCCCGCCGAGGCGAGCGCGCGCTGGGCGAGGTTGATGATCCAGCCCATCGCCTCGAGCGGCCAGACGAGCTGGAGCAGCAGCGTGTTGAAGAGCGTGAACTCGCCGATCGACAGGTCCCCGTTGATCACACGGAGACCGCCGAAGTAGACGACGACCGCAATGGAGAGCGCCGGCAGGAAGAAGAGGCCCGGCAGGTACGTTCCCTCGACCCCGGCCTGGCGCAGGACCGTGTCGCGCACCCGTTCGGCCTTGCCGCCGAAGCGCCCGCGAACGTCGTCCTCTCGGCCGAAGGCCTGCACCATCTCGATTCCGACGACCGCCTCGTCGGCCGCCTCGGTCACGTCACCCTTGCGCTCCTGCACCTGGCGCGAGAGCGGCATCACCTTGTGCGCGAACAGCCAGGCCAGTAGGCCGATCGCCGGCATCGCGATCCCGGTGTAGAGCGCGAGCATCGGCGACACGATGACGAGGACGATCCCGGCGCCGATGATCATCATCACGCTCTGCGCGCCCTGAACCATCCCCCAGCCGATGAAGTAGCGGATGGGATAGAGGTCGTTGGTCGCGCGCGAGACGACCTGGCCGGTTGCGTGCTGGTCGTAGAAGGCGCGCGGGAAGCGGAGATAGGCGTCGAAGAGCAGCTCGCGCATGCGCGCCTCGATGCGCACGCCGACGCGCGCGGTCGCGTAGCGGCGCGTGAAGTTGATCCCGGCGCGAAGCGTCGCCAGCGCGATCAACACGATCAGGTACGGCCAGAGGTTGCCCGGCTTCCCGGGGACGACCGCATGGTCGATCGCGCGCTGCATCACGATCGGCATCCCGAGCGAGAGACCGGTGAAGATGAACGCGCAGGAGAGCCCGAGTGCGCCCAGCCGCCACTGTTCCCGCCAGAGGCGGAGCAGCCGTCGGAACGTGGGGAGCAGCGGGTAATCGGGCGGGTCGACGATCATCGGGACGTGCGTTCACTCCTGGGTCGAGGGGACGGGAGCCCGGTCAAGCGCGCGTGCGCGAGCCGGAGTCGAGGGCCGGGCGGGATGTTCGAAAGACGACCGGGGTGCTGGTCAGCCGTTGGGGACGCCCGCGCACGGCATCTCGTACGTAGCAACGAGGCGTGCACTCATGAGCGTCCTCCTCTCGGCCTGCGACTTCGAAAACCCGCCGTCGAGATTACCAGGCGCTCAGGATGCGAGCCCAGCGTGTCTAGTGCAGGTCGGCGACCGCGGCCGTGACGCGATCGAGCAGACGCTTGTCGTGCCGCCGTACGTGAAAGCGGCCATGCCTTGGGGCCTGACCCCGGGGCAGGGCTGTTTCGCCCGGCGATAGCCTCGGAGGATGCGGAGACTGCTCCTCCTCGTCAGCGCGCTCGTGCTCGTCGACACGATGCTCTACGCGGCGCTCACGCCGTTGCTCCCGCATTACGCCGAGCGCTTCGGCCTCTCGAAGCAGGGCGCCGGGGCGCTCGTCGCGGCCTATGCGATCGGGGCGCTCGTTGGTGGGCTCCCCGGTGGGATCGCGGCGGCGCGCTTCGGGCCACGCCGTGCCGTCCTGATCGGCCTCGTGCTGATGACCGTCGCCGGGGCCACCTTCGCATTCGCCGACGGCCCGTGGACGCTCGGCATCGCCCGCTTCGGCCAGGGCTTCGGGAGCGCGCTGACCTGGTCCGGCGCCCTGACGTGGCTGGTCGGCGCGACGCCGCGCGAACGGCGTGGGGAGGCGATCGGCAGCGCGATTGGTGCCGCGATCTTCGGGGCCCTCCTCGGCCCCGTGCTCGGGGCGGCGGCGAGCTTCGCGGGAACCCGGCTCGTCTTCTCCTGTGTCGCGGCCCTTGGAGTCGTGCTCGGCGCCTGGGCGTTCAGGACTCCAACCGTGCCCGGCGATCCGCAGCCGATCCGCGCGCTCGGCGGCGCGTTCCGCGAGCCCCGAATCGCCGCGGGGCTGTGGCTGATGGTGCTGCCGGCGCTGCTCTTCGGGATCCTCAGCGTCCTCGCCCCGCTCACGTTTGCGCGCGCCGGCTGGGGCGCGGTCGCGATCGGCGCGGTCTTCCTCGTCGGCGCGAGCCTCGAAGCAGCGCTGAGCCCATTCTTCGGGAGGTTGTCGGACCGCCGCGGCCGTCTGTACCCGCTGCGGATCGCGGTTACCGCCTCCGCGGTCGTGAGCGCAGTGCTTGCGGCGGGAGGCCCGGCGCTACTGACGGCCGCGATGGTCGTCTGTGCCGCGCTCGCCTTCGGGGGCTTCTGGACGCCTGCGATGGCGCTCATCTCCGACGGAGCCGAGCACGCGCGGCTTGCGCAGGGCCTCGCGTTTGGCCTCATGAACCTCGCGTGGGCCGCGGGCAACTCGGTTGGCCCGGGCGGCGGCGGCCTCCTCGCCGACCGTGCCGGCGACGCCGCGCCCTATCTGGTCGCGAGCGGCCTCTGCTTCGCGACGCTGGCCGCGCTCAAGCTCACAAGCCCGGACGGACGCCCGCTTCCATGACGGGGAGACGCCGGACCGGCGCCGCGCTCATCGCGGCACTCGCCACGCTTGCGACGCCGGCCGCCGCGTCCGCCCATGCGATCCTGACCCGGACGTCGCCCTCCGCGAGTGCGACGCTGACGCAGGCGCCGAAGGCGGTCTCGCTGACCTACTCCGAGCCGATCGAGCCGCGCTGGGTGACCGTCTCGGTCACGGACGTCGACGGACGGCAGGTGACGGCCGGCCCGCCCGAGCGCGCCGCAGGGGCACCGGCGGCCCTCGTCACGCCGTTGCGACCGATCCGTTCCGGGTGGTTCCTCGTCTACTGGCGGGTGGTGTCGGAGGACGGCCATCCGGAGCGGGGCGCATTCACGTTCGCGGTCGGCCCCAATGCCGGCCCCGCGCCTCAGTTCATTCTGCCGGCGCTCAGCGAGACGGCCACAACGCCTCAGCTCCTGATCGCCCGTTGGATCGTCTTCCTCTCGCTGATGGGAGCGGTCGGCCTGTTCGTGTTACGTGCGCTGATCGCCCGTCCCCTTATCCGGGCCATGCCCGGATTGTCGCTCCGTGCCCCCGAAATCGCACTGGCGGTGTGCCTGGCCGTCGCGCTCGTGGCGATCCCGGTCTACACGATGCTCGCGACGGCCCAGTTCGCGCTCCGCTCGGCGTCCGACCTCCGCGCGCTTGCTCCGCTGCTTCGCGCCTCAGCCTTCGGCCGCGCATACACCGACTTGGAGCTGGTGGTCGCGATATTCACCGTGGCTGCGGCAGCCGCCGTCCTGGTCGACCGGCCCCAGCGGGACCGCCGCTCGCGCGCAGAGCTTCTCTCGGTGAGCGGGGCGCTACTCGCTGCGGCGGCTTGCGTCGTCGTCCCGGGGAT
>JBDTZN010000122.1:0-5192 GCA_040005095.1 Thermoleophilia bacterium
TAAGCGGCTGCTTCGGCCCGCCGGGCCGCGCGAGCCTGGTTCTTCAGCGTGACGAGAGCATTGCGCAGCCGCGAGAGCTCGTTGTCGGCCTTGGCCAGGCGCTCGGATAGGCCGGTGAGCTCCTTCGTGCGCAGCGCCGACTCCTCGTCGCCGAGCTTGCTTGCGACCTCGGCGATCCGGCGCTCGATGCGCAGCCGCTCGGCCTCGAGCGTCAGCGCGACGGCATAGCCGGCGGTCAGCGTGTCCTCGAGCCGCTCCACGGAGGGACCGCGCTCGTCGGAAGCGGCCTCCAGCAGGGCCGTGATCTGGGCGTAGGTCTTCCGTTTCGCAGGCATGAGCTCCCACAGCGATTATCCGGGTTCGACCGACCGGTTACATGGGCCGCCCGGACTATCTTTGGACTCGCGTAGACCCAATGGCTTGACGCCGTCCGTGCGCATTCGAAGAATGGCTGCGATGCGCCGCCGCATCGCAGCCGCCGTCGCTGCCCTGCTCGCCTCGCTCGCCGCCGTTCCCGGCGCTGGCGCGGCACACGGCCAGGCGCCGCTCGGGCAACGGCTCGCCAAGGCGCTCACCGTGCCGCACGTCAGCCCTGCCCGCTCTGCGGCGCTGGCGGTCGACCTGTCCACGGGAAAGGTGCTCTACGGCCGGAACCAGTCGCTCTCGCTCGCCCCGGCGTCGAACGAGAAGCTGCCGCTGACCTACGCGCTCCTCACGACACTCGGCCCGGCCTTCCGAATCGACACGGAAGTGCTCGGCGAAGGGCAGCTCGAAGGGACGATCTGGCACGGCGACCTCGTGCTGCGGGGCTATGGCGACCCGTCACTCTCGACGGCCGACCTGCGAGTCTTGGCTCAGGAGGTGCGCGCTCAGGGCATCCGGCGCGTGTCGGGCTCGATCCGCGGCGACGAGACCTACTTCGACGCGCGGCGGACGGCGCCCGGGTGGAAGGCGTCGTTCTACGGAGACGAATCGGCGCCGCTCTCGGCCCTCGTCGTCGACCGCGACCGGCCGTTCGGAGCCCTCGAACGCGAGCCTGCACTCGCCGCGGCGACCCTCTTCCGCAAGACGCTCAAGACGGCGGGCGTCGCGGTGACCGGTCCGGCCACGAGCGGCTCCGTGGCGGAGTTCTCGATGCCGCTCGCGTCGGTGAGCTCGCCCACGCTCGCCACGCTCATCCGCTACATGGACCGCGAGAGCGACAACTTCACCGCGGAGATGCTGCTCAAGGCGCTCGGTGCGGCGCAGGGCGATCTCGGCACGAGCGCCGCCGGGGCAGCTGTCGTCACGACCGCGCTCTCGGACGCCGGAATCCCGCTCGCGGGCGTCCGAATCGTCGACGGGTCTGGGCTCTCACGCCTCGACCGTCTGACCGCAGGCGCGCTCGTCGGGATCCTCCAGGCGAGCTGGGCCGACCCCGATATCCGGCCGTTTCTCGTCGCCGCCCTACCGGTCGCAGGCGTCAGCGGGACGCTCGAGGACCGCATGCGCCGAGCGCCTGCCCGCGGCAACGTGGTCGCGAAGACCGGCACGACTAGCGATGCGTCCGCGCTGTCCGGGTATGTCAAGGACCGCTACGTCTTCGCGGTGCTCCAAAACGGCCGCCCGCTCTCGTACTGGTGGGCACGCGTCGCGCAAGACCGCTTCGCGACGGTGCTAGCCGGTTCCTAGCACCCGCTCGACGAATTCGGTCTTCGATTCGCCATAGGTCACTCGATCGTTTCGGTGGACACGCGCCAGCTCGCGCTTCAGTTCGCCGTACTCCCGCGCAAGCTCACGGTCCTCCCGCAGGCGATCGCGAAAGCGCAGGTGCCGCGCGAGCTCCGCGCTGTCGTCGGGGCAGACGTTCACGTGGTGCCGCGGCTCGCCCTCCGGCCAGGCAAGGGCGTGACGGTCGGGAATCGCGAGCCGGTGCTCCCCGGGCCGGTATCCGATCGCCGCAAGGCGTTCGACGGCGCGCTCGACATCGGCCCGCTGGACGATCACATCGACGTCGACGATGGGCTTCGCGGCAAGACCGGGCACCGCCGTGCTCCCGACATGCTCGACGCGAGCGTGGAGGTCGCCGAGAGCTCCTTGGATCCGCGCGCGCAGGTGCTGGAAGGCAGTCGCCCAGGCCGGGTCGTAGTCGACCACCTCGACCGGATCGCTCAGCGGCGGAGCCTCGGCGTGAGCGCCAGCGGCTCGCGCACGCCCGCACCCGCCGGCGCGGGAGACGACGCCAGCAGCTTCGTCAGCGCCGCCTCGTCGAGCAGCGGCGTCTCGAGCTGCTTGGCCTTGTTGAACTTCGACCCGCCCGGCTCTTCGCCGACGATCAGCGCCGTCGTCTTCTTCGACACCGAGCCCGCGATCTTCGCGCCACGGGCCTCGAGCTCGGCTGCCGCCTCCTCGCGGGTCATCGACTCGAGGGTGCCGGTGATCACATACGTGTTCCCGGTGAGCGGCCCTTCGACCGGCTTCAACTCCTCACCGCTCTCGAGCCTTAGCCCCAGCGTCCGCAGCTCCTCGACCAGGCGCAAGTTCTCGTCCTCGGCGAACCATTCGGCGATCGACTCCGCCCGCAGCGGGCCCATGCCTTCGATCTCCTGGATGTCCTCCTGCGTCGCCTTGGCGAGCGCGTCCACAGAGCCGAAGTGGCGGGCCAGCGTCTGCGCGGTCACCCAACCGACGTCGGGGATGTTCAGCCCGAACAGCACTCGGTGGAACGGCACCTGCTTCGACGCCTCGATCGACGCGATCGCGTTCGACGCGGATTTCTCCTGGAAACCGTCGAGCTCGAGCAGCTGCTCCTTCGTCAACCGGTAGAGGTCGGGGATCGACCGGACGAGCCCGAGCTCCCAGAGCCGGCGGACGAGCTGCTCGCCGACGCCCTCGATGTCGGCGGCCGCCTGCACCCAGTTGATCAGCGACTCGAGGCCCCGAGACGGACAAGCCCGGTTCGGACAGCGGTGCATCGCCTCGCCCTCTGGCTTGACGATCTCCACACCACAAAGCGGGCAATTTGCAGGCATTTTGAACGGCTTCGTACCGCGGCTGTGCGGGAGCACGGGGCCAACGACCTGTGGGATGACATCGCCGGCGCGCTGGACGATCACGTTGTCGCCCTCGCGGATGTCCTTGCGGTTGATGTCCTCCTCGTTGTGCAGCGTGGCCGTGCTGACGGTCACACCGCCGACCTCGACCGGCTCGAGCTGCGCCCACGGGTTGAGCGCGCCGGTGCGTCCGACGCGAATGTGGATCTTGAGCAGCTTCGTCTCGGTCGTCATCGGCGCCCACTTGAACGCGCGGGCCCAGCGCGGGCGGTCGTGGAGGGCGCCGAGGCTGCGCTGCTGGTCGAGCGAGTCGACCTTGATCACGAGCCCGTCGATCTCGTAGTCGAGGTCGATCCGCCTGCGCTCCCACTCGTGGCACGCCTCCGCGACCGACTCGATCGTGTCGTGGCACTCATTGTGCTGATTCGTCCGGAAGCCGCGCTCGCGCAGCCACTCCAGTGCGTCGTAATGGGTCTCGACCGGCAGGCCCTCGGAGCGCCCCATCCCGTGCACCCAGAGCGAGAGGCCGCGCGCGGCGGTGATCTGCGGGTTCAGCTGCCGCAGCGAGCCGGCGGCGGCGTTCCGCGGGTTCGGCGCGGTCTTCTTCTCCTCGGCGGCGAGGCGCTCGTTCAGGCGCGCGAAGCCGCTCAGGGACAGATAGATCTCGCCCCGGACCTCGAGCACCGGCGGCGGCTCCTCGCCGTCCGGCAGCCGCATGCGGAGCGGAATCGCCTTGATCGTGCGGAGGTTCGCCGTGACGTCCTCTCCGCGCCGGCCGTCGCCGCGGGTCGCGCCGCGCACGAACTCGCCGTTCTCGTACAGCAGCGAGATCGCGGAGCCGTCGATCTTCGGCTCTGTGACGAACGCGATGGGCTCGTCGGTGCCGAGCCGCTTGCGGACGTCGTCGGCCCATTTGAAGAGCGCCTCGTCGGTCGTGACCTTCTCGAGTGAGCCCATCGGCTCGAGGTGCTCGACTTTCTGGAAGCGCTCCGACGGCGGCGCTCCCACGCGCTGGGTCGGAGAGTCGGGCGTGCGCAGCGCCGCGTTCTCCTCCTCGAGCGCGACGAGCTCGTCGTAGAGCTTGTCGTACTCGGCGTCGGAGATCTCGGGATCGTCGAGGACATGGTAGCGGTACAGGTGGTGGTCAAGCAGCTCGCGCAACTCGGCAGCGCGCGAGTCGACCGTCCTAGAGGGCGCCATAAAGCTCCTCCGCCGTGTCGACGATCGCGTCGGGCTCCTCGGCTGCGAGGCGTTCGCGATCGTGGATCCGACCCCAGGTCACGGCCACGGCATGCATCCCGGCCGCCTTCGCGGCGCGGACGTCGAAGGGCGAGTCGCCGACGTACGCCGTCGCGACCGGCGCCACGCCCAGGCGTTCCGCCGCAAGCAGGAGCGGCTCGGGATCGGGCTTGTGCCGCTCTGTCTCGTCGCCGCCGACGACAGTCTCGAAGAGGTGTGCGAGAGGCAGCCGTGCGAAGGCGAGCTCGACCGTCTCGCGGCGCTTCGCGGTCACGATGCCGAGCCGCCGGCCCTCCTCCTTCAGCCTCGCCAGCAGGACGTCCATGCCGGCGCAGCACTCGAGCTCGTCGTGGAGCGGGTAATTGTGCTCGCGATAGACGCGGACGAGCTCGTCAACCCGGTCTGGGGCGATCGCAGCCATCTGCGCCTCGAGCCCCGGGCCGCCGACCGCGGCCATCAGCTCGGCATCGTCGTATTCGCGGCCGAGCACCTGGTGGGTCGCGTGCCGCATGGACGCGAGGATGATCGACCCGGAGTCGATCACGGTGCCGTCGAGGTCGAAGAGAACAGTCTCGTAGCGCACGTCGTGGTGATCGTATCGACGGGGTTCGGCCGCGCAGCACGGCTCTCGCGCCGCGCAACAGACCCGTCACAGATCCGGCACGAATCCGGCACAGTCAAATGCGCTTTCGCTCGGTATCGTGTCCGCAGGGGGTCGCGGGGGACCCCTTGGGGGTGGTTAGGGCGCGGCGCCCAGGCGCCTCGCGATTTCGGGTCTGAGCCGATCCGCCAGAGCGGCCATGTCCGCGTCTGAGAGGTCGAGGATCCCTTTCTCCGACGAGAGCGCCTCGAATTGCTGCTTCGCTGTCCTCGTAGACGACGTGGTGCAGGGTGTCCTCACCCGCTGCGATTGCGCAGATG
>JBDTZN010000123.1:0-5158 GCA_040005095.1 Thermoleophilia bacterium
GCGCGGCGGCGAGCACGGCCTCGTTCGGGATCTCGAGCTGGCAGATGACCGCTCCAGTCACGGGCTGGGGATCGAGCCGGGCGTTCGCCCCAGGCGCAACGACGATCGCGTTCTCGCCCTCGGCGTCCACGAAGATCAGCGCGACGCCACTCTCCCCGTCGTCGCGGGTGACCGCGTGCACGTCGACGCCTTCCGCCTCGACGGCGTCGAGCGCGAACGCATCCGTGCCCACGCGGCCGACGAGGCGAACGTCGGCACCGAGGCGCGCGGCCGCGACCGCCTGGTTCGCTCCTTTCCCACCCGGAAAACGGTGGAACTCCCCGCCTCCGACCGTCTCGCCCGGCTTCGGAAGGCGGTCCACTCGCGCCACCAGGTCGATGTTGATCGACCCGACGACGGTGATTTCAGGCGGCAAGCGCGCGCAGGTCGTCGAGCGTGCGGCCGAGCAGGTTGTCGCGCAGGTCGAACAGGCCGGCCCACAGTGAGGAGCGGTCGGGAGCCGCTTCCATCCGCACCGCTGTTGTAAGCCCTTCGAGCGCCCGGATCAGCACCGCGAGCTCGAGATACGTCTGGGCGACGCGAATGTGGTTCACGCGGACGCCGGCGCGCTGGAGGATCGGCTCCCATCCGAGCAGCTCCGCTGCGCCGGGGCCTCCGTACCACGAGCGTCCCTCGACGCGCTCCGGCTCGAGCTCGAGCAGGTAGCGGTCAAGCGGATGCTCCAGTCCGACCAGCGCCGTCTCCGCACGGTCAGCAGCGTGTCGCAGCGCCGCCTGCCGGCCACCCGCCGTCGCGGGGGCAGCGTCGCCGCGCGCCCAGCGCTCGAGCAGGCGGCAGAACGCGAGCGCCGAAGCCTCGCACGCTCCGAGCTGCGCGACGAGCCGCCGCGCGCCGCCCTCCTCGGCCGCGTGCTCCTCGAGCACGTCCGCCCAGGTCGGTTCGTACCGGACCCTCATACCTCGACGACCACCGGGAGGATCATCGGCCGGCGGCGCATGCGGTCGTAGACGAGCTGGCCGATTGCGTCGTGCAGGTGCTCCTGCAGGAGCTTGATCTCCGTCACGTCCTGAGCGAGCAGCTCGTCGAGCACGCGCGCTGCCTCCTCGCGCGTCTCGGCCAATAGCTCCTCCGAGCCGGCGAAGCCGCGTGCGATCAGCTCCGGCGGCGCAGTCGCGACCGCGCCGTTCGACCCTGCGAGCGTCGCAACCACGATCAGGACGCCGTCCTCGGAGAGCCGGCGCCGGTCGCGCAGCGCGACGTCCTTCACGTCGCCGACGCCGAGCCCGTCCACGAAGGTCATGCCCGCCTCGATCGTGTCCACGATTCGCACGCACGAGCTGCTCAGCTCGACGACCGAGCCGTTCTCGGCCATCACGATCCCGTCGGCCGGAACGCCCGCCTCGCGCGCGAGCTGCGCCTGCGCCGCGAGCATGCGGAACTCGCCATGCACCGGCATCACGGCCTTCGGGCGGAGCAGCGAGATGACCGTGCGCATCTCCTCGGCACAGCCGTGGCCCGACACGTGCACCGGCGCGATCTCCTGGTGCAGGACCTCCGCCCCGGCCTTGGCGAGCCGATTGATCGCGTCGTGCACCTTGAGCTCATTCCCGGGGACGGGCTTCGCGGAGATGATCACTGTGTCGCCCCGCTCGACCGAGATCGCAGGATGGTCGTGGTACGCGATCCGGGTCAGTGCGGACATCGGCTCGCCCTGGCTGCCGGTGCAGACGATCATCTGCTGGTCCGGCCGGAGACCGTCGAGGTCGTTCGGCCGCACGAGAACGTCCTCGGGCACGTCCATGTAGCCCAGGTTCCGGGCGATTCCGACGTTCTTGCGCATCGACCGCCCGATCACGCACACTTTGCGGTTACACTGGATCGCGACGTCCACTGCCTGCTGGACCCGGTGGATGTTCGACGCGAACGACGAGACGAGGATCCGTCCCTTGCGCTGCGGGATGATCTGCCGGAAGGCTTCACCGACGACGCGTTCGGACTGGGTCATGCCAGGCCGCTCGGCGTTCGTCGAGTCGCCGAGCATCAGGTCGACGCCGCGGTTCCCGAGCTCGGCGAGCTTGCCGACGTCCGTCTTCTGGCCATCGATGGGCGTGTGGTCGAGCTTGTAGTCGCCGGTGTGGACAACCCGGCCGCCAGGTGTCTCCAGCACGACCGCGACCGCGTCGGGGATCGAGTGCGCCATCCGCACGAACTCGACCCGGAAGGGCCCGATGTCGACCGGAGGCGCGTAGGGGTCGGCCTCCTTCAGCTCGGCGACGCGCAGCAGGCCGTGCTCGTCGAGCTTCGACTTGATCAGCCCCATCGTCAGCCGCGTGGCCCAGATCTCGGGCACCGGGACCTCGCGCAGGAGGTACGGGAGGGCGCCGACGTGATCCTCGTGGCCGTGCGTGAGGACCACCGCTTTCACGTCCTTCGCGCGGTCGCGCAGGTAGCTCATGTCGGGCAGGACGAGGTCGACGCCGAGGTGCTCGTCGCGCGGGAACGCGAGGCCCGCGTCGACGACGACGATCTGGCCCTCGGCCTCGTAGACGGTCATGTTCTTGCCGACCTCTCCGAGGCCCCCGAGCGGGATGATGCGGCAGGTGCCTGGCACCCGGCCAGTCTAGGGGCTACACCGTGGCTGCGGAGAGCAGTCCGAGCCGCTCGAGGCAGAGGCGGATCTGCGCGCGCTCAGCCTCGTTCGCCTCGACGAGCGGCAGCCGCGAGCCGCCGACCTCGTGGCCGAGCAGGTTCAGCGCCGCCTTGATCGCGATCGGGTTTCCCACGACCTTCAGGATGTCGAGCGCCGGCTGCGTCTCGGCCTCGAGCTCGCGCGCGCCGTTCTCGTCACCGTCCCGATAACGGCGGATCATCTCCTTGACCTGCGAGCCGACCACGTGGGTGTGGACGCAGACCCCGCCCAGGCCGCCGAGGCGCACGAACGGGAGGATCAGGTCGTCGTCGCCGGCGTACAGGTCGAGATCCATCGCGACGATCCGCTCCGCCTGTTCGAGATCCGGGTTCGCCTGCTTGACCGCGCGGACGGTCGGGATCAGGGCCAGCTGCGCGATCGTCTCCGGCTCGAGGTTCAGCACCACGCGGGCCGGGATGTTGTAGACGACGATCGGCAGGTCGCTCACCGCGGCGATCGCCTTGAAGTGCTCGACGATGCCGCGCGGCGGAGGCTTGTTGTAGTACGGCGTCACGACGAGAAGCCCGTCGACGCCCGTCTCGCGTCCGGCCTCGGTCAGGTGGACGGAATGCGCCGTCGAGTACGTCCCGGTTCCGGCGACCACGGTGGCGCGGTCTCCCACCTCGTTCACGGCGACGCGGAACAGCTCGATCCGCTCGTCGTCGGAGAGCGTGGGCGCTTCGCCGGTCGTCCCGGCGACGACGAGACCGTCGCTGCCGTTCTCCACGAGGTGTCGCGCGAGAGAGCGGAACGCGTCGTAGTCGACCGCGCCGTCCGCGTCGAACGGCGTGACGATGGCGGTCAGGACCTCGCCGAGCACCGTTCGATAGTACTCCCCCACGCCCGCGAAGCCTGCTTTAGGAAGGGCTGAAGCCAGGTGCGTACACGACCAAGCGTGCGTAGCGCGCTTGCAGCGCTTCGAGCCAGTCGGCCCAGGCCGCAGCGGCCGCCACGTCGCTCGTGCCGTCACCGACGACCGCCGTGTAGATCCGCTGGCCGAGGAGCTGCCGGCGAACGTTCGCACGCGCCTGGCCTGCCGTGAGCCCCTGCCGTGTCAGCTCCTGCCGGTAGAGGCGCTCAGAGCCGCCGAAATAGAGCTGCTTGATCTCGACGATGCGGTCCGACACCTGGGCGGACGTGACCTCGACGCCGAGCGGGCCGGCCTGCTGTCTGATCTCGGCCCAGTCCACGAGGAAGCCGACCGCTTCGTCCTGGATCCGGCGGTACGCCGACGTCCCGCGGACCGGAAACCGTGCTCCGTAGCTCCGCCGCGCGCTGACGAGCAGCTCGTCGAGCCGAGCGCGCGTGATGTTCTCGCCGGCGACGACCGCGACCGCGCCGGGAGGAACGGCCGGGGCTTCTGCGCGCGCCGTGCCCGCCGCGACGGACGCGGCGACGAGCGCTAGAAGCAGCAGCCGTCGCATGATGGTGAAACGCGGCCCCGCACCCGGCGGGTACCGCGACGCGCCTAGTTTCCCTCGTTCGGGGGGGCGGAGTCCAGCAGCGCCTCGAGCCCGACGGTCAGCCCGGGCGGCAGCTCGTGCAGCTTCTCGAGCGCGAGGAGCACACCCGGAGCGAACGCCTCGCGCGAGTACGTGTCGTGACGGATCGTCAGGGTTTCCCCCGTCCCGCCGAGCAGGACTTCCTGATGGGCGACGAGCCCCGGCAGGCGCACGGAATGGATCGGGACGTCGCCTCCGATTCGTGCGGCGGTCGCCTTGGCAGTGCCTGAGGGCGCGTCGCGCTTGGCCTCGTTGTGCAGCTCCACGATCTCCACGTGCGGGAGGTACTGCGCCGCCTCCTCGGACAGGCGCATCATCAGGACTGCGCCCAGGGCGAAGTTCGGTGCGTGAAAGAGCACGAGGCCGCGCTCCCGCGCCTCCTCGCCGAGCGCCTCGAGCGGAAAGCCGGTCGTCCCGACGATGCAGGGCACGTCCTGCTCGAGGATGGCACGGACGTTCCCCTCCCCCGCCTCCGGCGTGGTGAAGTCGATCGCGGCGTCGAGGCCGGCGACGTCGACGCGCTCTCCCGGGCCGATTCCGCGCACCTCATGCCCGGCCGCGACCAGCGCGGGCTCGAGCGCCAAGCCCACCTTGCCGCGATGACCCAGCAGCCCGACGTTCACGCGGCGGCCGCGAGCAACCCGGGATTGACGCGCCGGACGGCCTTGCGGAAGCGGGCCGCGCTCGGCCCGATTCCGGAGATCGAAAGCTTCTCGGGCGCGAGGAGCAGCGCGGCGAGCTCGGCGACGGCGTCGGGCTCGACAGCCTCGATCTCGGCGATGATCCGCTCGAAGGAGAGGAGCTCCGACTCCGAGACGAGCGACTTTCCAAGCCGCGTCATTCGGTTCGACGTCGACTCCATCGAGAGCATGATCCGCCCCTTGAGGTTCTCCTTTGCCCGCTCGAGCTCGCGCGCGCGCAGGTGCCCGGCCGCGATGTCCGCGATCTCCGTGCCGACGATCTCGAG
>JBDTZN010000037.1:0-17441 GCA_040005095.1 Thermoleophilia bacterium
TCCAGAGGTGCCACCAGGCGGGCGTGCAGCCGTAGCGGAACTCGAGGTCGATCGCTGACGCGACGGCGAGGATCTTGGGCGCCTTCACACCCGAAAGTATGGCGGCCGCATATGTCGGTTCGGTTAGGGCGCGGGCGAGCTAGAAAGCGCCGCGGCTGATCAGCACTGCCGGAACCGTCTTGACCAGGATCGAGATGTCGAGCCAGATCGACCAGTTCTCGAGGTAGTAGAAGTCGAGCCGCACGAGGTCGTCGAAGCCGAGCTCAGAGCGGCCGGAAATCTGCCACAGGCCGGTCATCCCCGGCAGGACGAGATAGCGCTTGCGGTGCCAGTCCTCCAGCAGGTGGTAGTCGCGCACCGGGAGCGGGCGCGGTCCGACGAGGCTCATCTCGCCGCGGAGGACGTTCAGCACCTGGGGCACCTCATCGAGCGAGAGCCGGCGCAGCACCCTCCCCACCGGGGTCACCCGCGGATCGTCGCGGATCTTGAACAGCGCACCCGCGGCCTCGTTCTGCTCCTCGAGCTCCGGCTGACGCTCGGCCGCGTCCGCGTACATCGTCCTGAACTTGAACATGCCGAACTCGCGCTGACCGAGTCCGATTCGCCGGTCGCGGAAGAACACCGGACCCGACGAGCTCAGCTTGATCGCCATCGCGATGACCAGCCAAAACGGGAGGCCGAGGATCAGCACGAGCAGCCCCACGGAGATGTCGAACACGCGCTTCAGCGCCCAGTCCGTCCCGGCGAAGACCGGCGGCCTGAGCTCGAAGAGTGGGACGCCCTGCCCCGGCACGTACTCGCCGCGCTGCGTGAGCAACGACGTCGTTTTCGGCGCGATCCGCACCTGCACGCCTGAGCGGTGCGCCTGCTCGACCACCTCGAGCAGCTCGTCCTCCGTGAATGCCTGGTCGGTGACGATCAGCTCGTCGACGCGATTGTCGCCCAGGATCTCCGGCAGGTCCTCGAGGTCGCCGAGGATCGGCAACGGCGCGCCTTCGTGCGGCGAGGCGACCGCCCCGACGAACTCGTAGAGGATGCCCCCGCGGCCCTTTCCGAGCGTCTGGTAGAGATGCTCGAGGCTCTCTCCCTCACCGACGAGAACGGCGCGCCGTCGGATTCCGGCGAGCTGGAAGATGTCCTTCGTGAGCATGTCGTAGCTCGCGCGGAACAGGCCGATCAGCACGGCCGTGAGAGCCAGCGCGGCCGGCGCGAGGCCGAACGTGTTGTAGCGGTGCCCAACACCGACGCCGAACGCGAGCGCGAGCACAGTGACGAGGGCGAGCGACGACACGACGCGGCCGAGCCCTGCGCGGAACTCGCGCGCCGCGTACAGATGCGCTCGCCAGAAGACGAGCAGCGTGATCAGCGTCAGGAACGGCAGCCACTTCGCCGCCGCGTCGCGCCAGAGCACGCCCCAGAGCGGCGGGAAGTCACCGTAGACCGCCTCGCGGATGGCCAGCGCTCCGTAAAGGCCAAGGATGAGACCGGTGACGTCGAGGACGACGAGCGAGACGATGCTGAAGAACCGGCGTGCAAGAGCCCTGAGCGGGGTCGCCGTGAAGAAGTACGGCCGCGAGCGACGGATGTCCTCGACTGCGGGGGACTCACGCGCGGTCTCGGCAGGCCGCTCGGTCTCAACGGGTTTGGTCGCCACGAAGCCTCAAGTGTAGGCGGCGAACGGCTTCAGGGCACTTGCGGGAAGAGCCCTGGCCGCCGGCGCAACCGCAGCGTGCGGAGCGCGAGCCCGAGCGTGAGGGCGCGCTTGCGGTCGAGGAGATCCGTGTCGTGGAAATACGCGTGCACGACCGGCGGCAGCGGCCCGAGGACCGCGCGCGCGAGCATCCCGAGCGAATGCGTGGCCGGCACTTCGACGAGGCGGCGGCCGCTCGGGAGCTCGAGCCTCGTGGGCTGGGCTTGGGAGAGCCGGGGCGCGTCCGGCGGCAGGTACGAGGGCGCAAACGCCGTGCCCGTGCAGTCGACGAGGCCGAGCTCGGCGAGCGCCTCCGTGACGTCGTCGTCCATGTACCAGCCGCCGCCGGCGAAGAGCGTCGGCTGCAAGCCCTGCGCGCGCAGCCACCCGACCTCGCGCCGCACGCGAGCCGCGGGCTCCTCGCCGCCCGGGGTCGGGCGCGCATGGCTCGGCGACGTCCAGTGCGTGTGCAGGCCGAACGGCCCCCTGGATGCTGCCTCGCGGGCGCGCGCGAGCCACGTCGTCTCGTCCTCCCCTGCCGCTTGATCGGGCGGCCGCATCAACGCGGCGATGGGAATTCCGCCCGGCGCGCGCTCCTGCAGACGCGAGAATCGCGCCCACGCACCATCGTCGAGCGGTCTCTCGACGTGGCAGGAGACGACCGCGTACCGTGTCTCGTCGCCGTGGGCCACGCCTGGATTCGTAACGCAAGCGCGAGACGTTCCGCCTATCTGCTTGTCGCGACTGCCGCGATCGTGCCGCGCCTCGTCGTCCTCCTGACCCAGCGCGGGACGATTACGGCCGCCTACGTCGACAAGGGCAGCATCTTCGCCAAGACGTTCGTCGACCACGGGACGTACGGGTTCATTCCGGGCCATCCGTCCGCCTACACGCAGCCGTTGTACGGCTTCTTCCTGATCCCGCCGTACTGGGCCTTCGGGACGTCCTGGGTGGTCGTCGGCACCGCCCACCTGCTCGTCGCCGCCGCGACCGCGCTGCTGGTCTACGAGATCGGGAGGCTGGTCGTCTCGCCGCTCGGAGGCCTGCTCGCGGCGCTCGCGACGACGCTGCACCCGTACCTGAT
The DNA here is from genome assembly GCA_040005095.1 of Thermoleophilia bacterium. GTDB lineage: Bacteria > Actinomycetota > Thermoleophilia > Gaiellales > Gaiellaceae > UBA5186. The sequence continues at coordinate 2,775 of JBDTZN010000037.1, forward strand.
CTGGCACGACATGCACATGAACCGCGAGATCCTCGACCATTTTCTCGCGGCCGCCGTCGTGCTCGCCGCCCTCGTCGCGGCCGACCGCCGCTCCTGGAGCTGGGCGGCGCTCGCCGGGGGAATCGCCGGCGTGGCGATCCTCGGGAACGTCCGCCTCGCCGCATTGCCGCTCGTCGTCGGCGCCTACCTCCTCTGGCGCAACCGCCGCGCGGCCGTCCTCCCGGCGCTCGCGGTCGTCGTCGCCGCGGTCGTGGTCGTGACTCCGTGGGTAGTCCGAAACGGGGTCTCGGTGGGTTGCTACGTGGTCACGACAGACGGCCGGGCGCTCTGGAAGGCGAACAACGTCAACACGCTCGAGACGCTGCGAGCGGGCAAGTGGATCGACAACGTGCCGGGAATCCCCGGTGCTCCGCCGACGCCGCAGGACGCGGGCGCGATCTATGCGAAGACGGGCCGCTACGTCGCGACCGACGAGTGCGCCCAGATGCGGTTCTACCAGCACAAAGCTTTCGCCTTCATGCGCGACCACCCCGGCGAGAAAGCGACGCTCGCTGCGTGGGGCGCGAAGATGCTCTGGCAGCCGTCCGTGACGAAGACGGCCGACCGCAACGGATCGGGGACCTGGCTGGACACGCTGCGCTCCTCGGCCGAGCCGGTCTTCATGATCGCCCTCTACGTCCTCGGCGCGATCGGTCTCTTCCTCGTTCCGCGCCGGTTCGCAGTCCTCGCCCTGGCGATCCTCGCCTACAACACACTGGCGGCGATGGTCTTCGTCGGCGAGACGCGCTACCGCACGCCCTGGGACTTCCTGATCGTCGTGCTGGCCTCCGCGGCGGTCGTCGCGCTTATCGAACGGCGCCGTTCCGCACAGCGCGGTACAGCAACTCGGTCCGATCCGCACAGCGATGCTCTGCGAACGCCGTCAGGGCGCGACGACGGCCGGCCCGACCCATCTCCGACCCGCGTTCCGGATCCGTCGTGAGCGCCACGAGCGCGCGGGCGAGCGGCTCCACCTCGGCGACCGGCACCAGGTAGCCGGTCTCGCCGTCGACGACGAGTTCGCCGAGCCCGCCGATATCCGCCGCGATCACGGGCCGCGCGCGCTCCATCGCCTCGAGCGCGACGAGCCCGAAGCCCTCGCCGAGCGACGGCACGACGACACCGGCCGACTGCTCGATCGCGCGCTGGATCGGGGAGACGAAGCCGAGGAAGCTCACTGCGCCCTCGAGCCCGAGCTCGCGCACCAGCGCACGCAGCGCCGGCCCGAGCACGCCCCGGCCCGCGACCTCGATGCGCAGATCCGGCACCTCCTTGCGCGCCTCCGCCAGCGCCCGCAGAAGGACGATGTGGCCCTTGATCGGAATCAGCCGCCCGATGCAGAGCACGTTCTTGCCGTCGCCCTCGTAGGGAGGCGGCTCGGGGCCTTCGCCGATCCCGTAGTGGACGATCTCGAACGAGCGCTCGTCGAAGCCCTCGGTCTCGGCGAGGTAGCGCGCGAGGCCGCGGGAGATCGCGACGTGCACATGCGCGAGGCTCGCCACCGTGCGGTCGGCGAGCGCGAACGGCCTTCCCTCGCGGAACTCGTTGAAGCCGTGCTTCGTCGAGAGGCGGAACGGGATGCGCACGATCGAGCCCGCGAGCTGACCATAGACGTCGGCGTGCACCAGGTGCGTGTGCAGGATGGCCGGCCGGTGCCGCGCGAGATAGCCCGAGAGGCGCAGGAAGGCGAACGGGTCGACGTCGGCCGCCAGCGAGATGTCGTCGACCTCGATCCCGCGCTCTTCGAGCGCCTGCGCGAACTCCCGGGCGCCCGGCTCCTGCTCGTGGAGCATCAACATCCGCACGTTCCAGCCGCGCCGCTGGAGGTCCGGGAGGAGGGAAAGGAGATGCGCCTCGGCGCCGGAGATGCCGGCGATCTTGGCGAGGTGGAGGACGAGCCCGTTCTTGCTCATGCGCGTTCCACCACGTCTATCAGGCGCTCGGCCCAGTGCTCGACCGAATGGTCGCGCTCGACCTGCTCGCGCAGGGGGCGAGCGTCCGGCTCGATGCGCCCCAGTGCGTCGACCAGGGAAGCCGAATCGTCGCGGTCGAAGAGCGCATCGGGGCTCAGCAGCGTGTCGAACACGGGGTTCGAGGCGACCACCGGCAGGCATGACGCCGCGGCTTCGTAGACCACCTTGTCAGGTGCCCCCGCGCGCATGTTGTTGATCAGGACGTCGCAGCGGGCGAAGAGTGCGGGGAGCTCGCGGCGCGGAACCGCATCTCCCAGCAGGGCGCTGTCGCCGAGCTCGAGCTCCGCGGCGAGCCGGTCGAGCTCAGCGCGCTGCGCCCGCTCGGCGTCGTTCAACGTCGGGCCGTGCACTTCGAGCCGCACGTCAAGGCCGCGGTCGAGCGCGAGCCGAAGCGCGCGGAGCACGACGTCGAGGCCCTTCGCCTCCGAGTAGCGCCCGAGCGCGAGCGCGTTCACGCCCTCATGCGGCTCACGGGTCATGCACTCGAACTCCGACAGGTCGATCCCGTGCCCGATCGCGTGCACCTTCGGCGAGTCGAGCGGGAAGGAGCGGCGGTCGACGCTGACGATCGCGTTCACAAGGCGCGCGGCGAGCCGCAGCGTCGGGCTCGCATGCCAATGCGTGTACCAGAGCACGACGGGCACTCGAAGCGGGCGCGCGAGCGACGCGGCCAGGACGGCGAACACCGGCGCCATGTGCGCGACCACGCCCAGGGGACGCTCGCGCAGCTCGGCCGCGAGCGCGCGCTCGAAGCGCAGGCCACGTCCGGCCTTCGAGCCCGCGCCGAACGTGCGGACGCGGCAGTTGTCCGGCAGCGTCCCGGGAACGGCCGAGTCGGCAAGGACGACGACCTCGTCGAGCCGCTGCGCAAGCGCCGCGATCTTCGGGATCGTCGCGGCGAGCGCCGGGTGCTCCGGGTCGACCTGCTGCGTGACGAACACGAGCCTGCGCACGCCTAGAAGAAGTCCGTGTCGCCGAGGGAGAAGTGCCACGCTGCAGGATCGAGCGGCAGGTCGAAGTCGTCCGCCAGCGCGATTGCGACGAAGTGCAGCGTCGAGGGCGACGGAACGAAGCCGGCCGCGGCGAACGCGCGGCGCTGGGCCGGGTCCCGTGGCGGCAGCGCGAACAGCGCGACGGCGTCGGGTCCCGCCGCGACGGCGGCCTGCTTCAGGAGCACGCGCGTCTCGCGGAACGACCCGGGAGGCGCGACGAGATCCGCGACGACGGCGATCGGCGTCCCGCGCTGCGTCTTCTCGCGCACGATCGCGAAAGCCCGGTCGCCGATCCCGAAGGCTCGGTAGCCCCACGGCGAGTCGGCGTAGCGCCAGTTCATGAACGCGGCAGCGCGGATCACGTGGTTGCCGTAGGCCGGGGCGGCGAGCTCGTACGCGCGATCCGTCGCCTCGTCAAACCGCTCGATCTTGCGGATGCCGCGCACGTCACCGCGCCGGCGCCTCCCCGCCCCGGGCGCGCGACCGACCGCGCGCCGCGCAGCCGCAACAGGCCGTAACACACGCACCCACATGCGCAGGCGCCCGATGTCGCTCCAGCCAAGCGGGCCGGTGAAGAGGTTCTCCGTGCTCTTGCTCGCGAACGCGAGAGAGGCCGCGACGCCGGCCTGCCGTCCCACCTCCTCGTTGCGAACCTCCAGCCCGCGGAAGATCCCCTTCCCGCGAGCCACGGGATCCGTCCCCGCGTGAACCGAGGCCGTAGCCAGCCGCTCGCGTCCGCCGAGCCGCATCCGGTACGGCGTATGCGACGCGACCCCGACAACTCCGCAATCGATCTCGGCCACTGCCATCAGCCGCGGCAGGGTCGGGTTCCCGTCGAACCACCAGTCGAACTCCTCGGGGCTCAGCCCGCCGCCGTCCCGCGTATCGCGGAGCAGGCGCACGTAATCCGCGCGCCGGTCCGGCCCGTACTCGACGATCTCGAACTCGGTCACTTGCTCGACGTGCCGAGGAGCGCGTTGAACGCGCGCCGGGCGTACGTGCCGCTGACCGTGTCCTTGATCGCGATCAGATCGCACGCCCCCGCCAGCACGAGCTCGAACGTGCGCGCCGGGTAAGGCTCGACGTTGTAGCGATGCAGTCGCAGGGGATCGGTACGTGCAGTGTTCGAGCCGGACACGGAGGTGAACGCGACGTCGTAGCCGGCCTGGCGCAGCAACGACAGATGGACGGGCTTGTAATGCGCCTCCGAGCCCTTCACGTACGCGAAGGCGCGCACGGGCCGACCGAGCCGCTCCTCCAGCTGCAGCTTGGCGAGCACGATCTCGCGCGTCGCCTCGTCGAGCTCGAGGTCGGCGAGCGGACGGTGGCTGATCCCGTGCGACTCGACGCGGATCCCGCCGGCCTCCAGCTCCGCCAGCTCGCCCCAGTCGAGCGTGCGATTGAGAAGCCCCGACGCGGCGAGGCGCTGTTCGTGGGGCAGCGGCATCGGCCGGTCGAGGTAGGCGACCGGCGCGAAGAGGACGCCCTGGTACCCGTACTTCTGGAGGACCGGAAGCGCGTTCTCGAGGTTGTCGCGGTAGCCGTCGTCGAACGTGATCAGCACGGAGCGGTCGGGGAGCGGCTTCCCTTCGGTGTAGTGGTCGAGCACGGCCTCGAGGCCGACCACCGTGTAGCCGAGCTCTCGCAGCTGCGTCATTTGCTCGTCGAAGAGGGCGGTGGGAATCGTCAGCACGTTCCCGGGCCGGTCGTTGACCTTGTGGTACATCAGCGCGACAAGCGAGCGGTCGCCGTTCGTGTGCACCTGCCGGAGCCCGAGCGCGGTCTCGCCGATCGTGCGGTACACGCCGTTCTTCAGCAGCTGTTTGAGTCGTTCCGCGTCCATTCGGGCCAGTTTACGGCGAGGGTTTGATGGTTCCGTCAACGAGCGACCGGACGCGTTGCGCGTACTCCTCGGGCGTCGCGAGCCACGGTTCGACGCTCGGGCGGGCCGCAGCGGCAAGCCGTTCGGCCTCGGCGTGATCGCTCAGCAGTCGGACGAGCGCGTCGGCGAGGGCCTCTGTGTCGCCGGGCGGGACGAGGACGCCGTTCTCGCCGTCGCGGACGATGTCGCGGATCCCGCCGACGGCCGACGCAAGCACCGGCCGGCCGCGGCAGAGCGCCTCGACGATCACCCGTCCCAGCCCTTCCGAGCGCGATGGAAGGACGAGCAGCGTCGAGTCGTCGAGCGCCGCTGCGACCTCCTCCGTGGAGAGCTCCTTCGTCCAGCGCGTCTGCTCCGGGAGCTCCGCGACGAGCCGTTCGACGACGGCGGTGCGCGTGCCGGAGCCGACCACGTGCAGCGTTGCTTCGGGCACACGCGGCGCCGCGCTGCGCCACGCGTCGGCGAGTCCGTCCACGTTCTTGTAGAGCTCGAGCACGCCGACGAAGAGCGCCCGGGGCCGCTCCGGCAGCGGTCGGAACGGCTCGAGGAACGGCTCCAGATCCATGAACGCCGGGAAGACGTCGCCCGGCTCGATTCCCGCTTCGCGCACGAGCCCGGTCGTGTAGTCGGAGATCGTCCGCACGGTGTCGGCGCGGCGGAGCCCGCGCAGCGCGACGCGATCGGCGACGGGTCCGAGCACCCGCCGCAGCGGCGAGCCGTACAGGCGCGTCGAGGTGCGCCAGTCGCCGTGCACGTCGACGAGCACGCGGGCATTCGCACGCGCGAGCCGCAGCGCCGCGACGGCTGCCGCGGCCTCGTACGGGCTCTGCGCGAGGATCGCGTCGGGCCGGAAGCGGCGCAGTTCCCGCGCGATGCGCGCCGGCAGCGACGCCCAGAACAGCGCTCCGTCGAGCCCCTTCGCCGGCGGGACGAGCACGAACCGCGGGTCCTCGCCGTTGGCGCCGGACGCGAGCACCCGCACGTCCACCTGCTCGGAAAGCGCGTCGAACTTGCGCTTGAGCGGCGGGCTGAGCGGCAGCCGGTACCTCGTCCGCCCGACCATCAAGACGCGCGGCTTCACTCGGCGATCCTCTCCAGCAGCTCCTCGATCTCGCGATAGGCGACCTCGGGATCGAAGTGGGCGACCGACTCGACAGCGTTCGCCCGCAGGCGCTCCTGCAGCGCCGGGTCGGAGTAGTAGCGCTCGATCGTCGCGGCGAGCGCTGCCGGATCCCCGGGCGGGACGAGCAGGCCGTTCTCGCCGTCGCGGACGATCTCGGCCACGCCGCCCGTGTCGGTGGCGATCACGGGCGTTCCGAGCGCGAGCGCCTCGACGAGCATGTGCGGGAAGTTCTCCCAGCTCGACGACAGCAGCGCCGCGTCAGCGGCCTTCAGCAGCTCCAGCACGGTCTCGCGCGGTTGCGGACCGAGGAAACGGGCGCGTGTCCCGAAGAGGCCGAGCCTCTGCGCATGGGCGTGAAGCCGGTCCCGAAACGGCCCCTCGCCGGCCAGCACGAGCGACACGTCCGGGAGGAGATTCAGCGCCTCGAGCGAGACGTCGATCGACTTCTGCGGCACGAGCCGTCCGGCGAATACGAGCGTCTTGCCCTCGAAGCCGTGGCTGCGGCGCAACTCCTCGCGCTCCGGCAGCTCAGGCGGCCGCGGGACGGGATTGCGCACGAGCGTGACCCGTTCCGGGTCGAGTCCCCAGCGCAGCGCGAGCTGCCGCAGCGCCTCGCTCGGGACGATGATGTGCGTCGCCCGCTTGAGCTCGAGATCGCGCGCCAGGCGCAGCAGCTTGACCCGGAACCCACCGGACCGCTGAAACGTGTCGAGGTCCGAGGCCCAGAGCCCGAAGCGAATCGAGCGCTCGAAGACCGGGTCGGAAGTCAGCTTGACGAGGAGCGGCTTCCGCGCGAGCGCCGTGCCGAGCGTGCTGCGTCCCATCATCCCGGTCGAGTAGACGACCTGTGCGCGCCGGGCCGCCCGCCGCACCGTTTCGACAGCGCTGGCGTGCCGCACTCCGATCGGCGTCCGGCGCGACGCCCAGTGCACCGGGTACGGCTGCGGCGCAGGCTCGCGGTCGGCCATCGTCGCCGCCTCGACCTCGTGACCGCGTCCCTGCAGATACGAGGCGAGCTCGGGCGCATGGCTCGCCGGCCCGCCGACGTCAGGCGGCCACATCCCGGAGACGATCAGGATCCTCACGGCAGCAGCGGCTCGGGGGCGACGAGCTCGGGCGTCGCGGGATCCTCTCCTCCCGGCTCCCTTCGCAGACGCAGCACGATCACGGTCCAGACAAGCGCGAACACCACCGACGCGACGAGGAACGCCGACGCCGCGCCGGTCGCACCGTACAGCGAGGCGAGCACGATCAGCAGCGGGATCAGCACGGCGATCTCGATCGACTGCGCGATGATCCGCAGCTCCGGCCGTCCGATCGACACGGGATACGACTTCGTCCAGCCCCAGACGACCTGGATCGCGCCGACGATCAGCATGAGACGCATCGCGTCGACCGCTCCGAGGTACGGCACGCCGTGCTTGTCCTTGTACGCGAAGCGGATGAACGAGGGCGTGAGCCAGAGCAGCGGCGGGACGAGGACGACCATCGCGGCCGTCGTCCCGATCACGTAGCGGCGGAGCATCCGGTAGAGCAGGTCGGTGCGCCCGCTCTCGACCTGATGGGTCTGCTCGGAGAGCAGGATCAGGCGCGCGGGCGAGCTCAGCGCCGCGAAGGCGTTCTGCGGGGCTTGGGCGACGCGGAAGTACGCGACCTGGAGCGGCCCGGTCACGATGCCCACGAGCAGCGTCCCGAGAATCCCGCGCATCGGGCTCAGCACCGAGCCGATGCTTGACTTGACGACGAAGCTGCGGAAATCGCCCCGGTCCTCGGCGAGCGGCTCGCGCGCGCCCTCCGGGTACCGGCGCACCGCGATCCATCCGACCACGCCGATCGCGGCCGTCGCGATGACCTGCGCGATCACGATCGCCGTGACCGCGGCGGTCACTCCACGCGGCGCGCCGAGCGCCAGGGCGGCGAGCCTGAGCGCCATCGAGACGACGAGGAACGCCGCGCGGACATCGTAGCGACGTCGTACGACGAGCACGGCCGCCGCGACTCCCTCGGGCGCCTGCACGAGCGGGAGCAGCGAGGCGACGAGGATCGGCAGCCCCAGGCCGTGCTCGCCGAACACCAGGTGCGCGAAGCCCGCGAGCACCGCGAGGCACGCGGCGCCGACCAGCCCACCGGCGAGCTTGAGCGCGAGTCCCACGCGGAAGAGCTGCCGCAATCGGCCCCAGCGCGCGGCGGCGATGTACCGGAAGCCGTACTTGACGAGCGCCTCGTCCACCGTGAGGTCGGCGAAGAGCTGGAAGAACCCGGTCGCGGCGAGGACGACGCCGAGGAGGCCGAACTCCGTCTTGGAGAGCGACCGGGCGGCAACGATCGTGGCGGCGAATCCGAGGAGCGCCGACGCGTAGACGCCGCCAGCCGTCGCCGAACGGCGCCAGAAGACCCGCGAGCGCATGCCGCGAAGCAGTATAGGAGCGGCACTGCCTGGTTAGAGTTGGCCACTTGCCGGCGACCACCGTCCAGAGCACGGCTGTGCGCGCACACAGAGGCGCGCGCGAACTGACGGCTCTCGACTGGGGCGCCGTGCTGCTCGGCCTTGCGATCCCGGCGATCTTCCTGCACATCAAGTACCAGCCCGACCTCCAGATCGGAGCCGGGTCGACCCAGGTCGGGATCGAGCTGTCCGACCTGGCCGTTTTGGCCGTCGCGCTGGCGGCGTTGGCGGCCGGGATCCGCCTCGGCTTCGCCCCGCTCGCGCCGGCGCGCTGGCTCTGGATCTTCGGCGCGGCGTTCCTGGCGATGGTCCTGGCCGGGACGCTCTATCCGCTGCTCGGTGCGCACGACTATCGCTTCCTCGTCCACTTCGTCACGGCCGCCAAGTTCGCCGAGTACGCGGCGCTCGCGCCCGCCCTGCCCTTGCTCCTACGCGCCGAGCGGCAGCTCGAGGTGCTCCTCTGGGCGCTCGTGGCCTGGAGCGTGGCGGCGACGGTATGGGGACTGCTGCAGTTCTCCGGTCTCGTCAACGAGCTGGAGGGCCGGAGGCCGCTGCAGCGCGAGCCGTCCTTCGTCGGGATCCACGACTTCGCAGCGCTCTCGGGAATCGCGCTCGCGATCGCGCTCGCGGTGCTCGTGCTCGGCAGGCCCTCCGCCCCGCGCACGCTCGTCGCGGTCTCCGCAGCCGCAGGCGCGATCGGGCTCGTGCTCGCGGCGGCAGCGGCTGGAGGAATCGGGATCCTCCTCGCCGGGCTCGCGGCGCTCGTGGTCGGCTACCGGCGGCACACGGTGACCGCTGCGCGCGCGGCGCTGGTCGTCACGCTCGCAGTCGCGCCCGCCCTGGGGGTCGCGGTGATGCGGAACGGCTCGATCACACAGTTCGCTCATTTCCTCGGGCTCGGGCACGAGACGGTGAACCGAAACGACGTCGAGAGCTACGTCCACCGCTCGATGCTGGCCTACATCGGTGTCCGCATGTTCGCCGACCATCCGGTGATCGGCGTCGGCTGGCAGGGCTCCGAGGAGCTCTCGAACTACCAGCCGTACCTCGCCGACGCGCACCGTCGCTTCCCGAACGCTCCCGAGGTCTCGTTCCCGTCGCCGCAGCATGCGTGGGGCGTCCAGAACGCGTACCTGCAGGTGCTCACCGACCTCGGCGTCGTGGGCTTTTCGCTGCTGATCGCGCTCTTCGCGACCGGCTTCGCACTCGCGGGCCGCGCCGCTCTGCGCGCTCCTCCCGCCACCGCGCGACTCGGGCTGGTCGGGCTTCTATGGCTCCTCATCGCCGCGGGGGTCTGGAACGGGCTCGGGCTCGTCGCCGGCATCCCGCTCGACGCGGTGACGTGGCTCGCGTTCGGCCTGGCCGCGACCTCCGCCGCCTGGATGGCCCGTGTCAGCATCTAGCGTGGCGCCGGGCGAGCAGGCCCGGAATCCACCGTTCTCGCTGCCGACGTGGGCCGTGCGCGGGCCGCTCGCGGAGTGGATGCGAGCAGAGGGGGAGCGGGCCGACGGCGCCCGCGTGCTCGACGTCGGCTCAGGCGTCAAGCCGTACTTCCCCTTCTTCGAGCCGTACGCGAAGGAATTCGTCTCGGTGGACATCGAGAATCCCGCCGCCGATCTCCAGGGCGCGGTAGAGGATCTTCCGGTGCCGGACGGCAGCTTCGACGTCGTGATCTGCAACCAGGTGCTCGAGCATTGCGCCCACCCCGCACAGGCCGTGCGTGAGCTCCGCCGCGTCGTCGCCTCCGGCGGCCGCGTGCTCGCGTCCACCCACGGCGTCCAGGTGTACCATCCGGCGCCTGACGACCTGTGGCGCTGGACGCACGCGGGTCTCGAACGTCTCTTCGCCGACAACGGAGACTGGAGGAGCGTGACGGTGACGCCGTCGTCGGGGACGACCGCCTGCGTGGGAATGCTTATCTCGATCTACGTCGAGCACCTCGCCAAGCGAGCGCGGATGCCGCCCGTCGGCCGGGCGGTCATCGCCGGCGTCAACCGCGCGGCGCGGGCGATCGACAGGCGCTCGGAGGTGCTCCGCTCCAAGCAGCCCGGGACGATCCACGCGAACTACCACGTGGTCGCCGAAGCATGACCAAGGTCCTTGTCACCGGCGGCGGCGGCTTCATCGGCTCGAACCTCGTCCACGGACTGCTCGAGCGCGGCGACGACGTCCGGATCCTCGACAACTTCTCAACCGGAAACCGGGTCAACCTCGCCGGCCTCGATGTGGAGGTCGTGGAGGGCGAGCTGCGGAGCTACGAGCGCGTGCACAACGCGGTGCGCGGGGTCGAGACGGTGTACCACCTCGGCGCACTGGGCTCGGTGCCACGTTCGGTGCAGGATCCGCTCACGTCGAGCGCGGTGAACATCGAGGGGACGCTCAACGTCCTCCTAGCCGCCCGAGACGAGGGAATCCGACGCGTGGTCTTCTCGTCGTCGTCGTCCATCTACGGCATCTCGAACCCGCTGCCCTTGAAGGAGTCGATGCCGCCGGACCCGATCTCGCCGTACGGGGTCGCGAAGCTCGCCGCCGAGCGCTACTGCGTCAGCTTCAGCCGCGTCTACGAGCTCGAGACGGTCGTCCTGCGCTACTTCAACGTCTTCGGCCCGCACCAGGACCCGAACTCGCAGTACGCGGCCGTCGTGCCGCTGTTCCTGACGGCGATCGCGCGCGGCGAGCCGGTGACGATCTTCGGCGACGGCGAGCAGTCGCGCGACTTCACGTTCGTCGGCAACGTCGTCGAGGCGACCGTCGTGGCGGGCCAGGCGCCCGAGGCGAACGGCCGGATCATCAACGTCGCCGCCGAGGCGCCGGCGAGCGTCAACACGCTGGCCGACACGATCGGCTCGATCCTCGACAAGCCGGTCGAGAAGCGCTACGAGGCGCCGCGGACGGGGGACATCCGCGACTCGTTCGCCGACGTGTCGGAGGCGCGGCGGCTGCTCGGCTTCGAGCCGCGCGTCGGGCTCGACGAGGGCCTGCGCCGGACGGCCGGCTTTCTCCTTGGCTGAGCCCGTCCGCGTCCTTCGCGTGATCGCCCGCTTGAATATGGGCGGGCCGGCGCTGCACGTCTCGTATCTCACCGCCGGCCTCGCTAAGCGCGGCTACGAGACCACTCTGGTCGCCGGCAGCCTCGCGCCCGGGGAAGACTCGATGGCGTTCGTGGCGGACGAGCTCGGCGTGGACGTCGTCCGGATCGACGAGCTGCACCGCGAGATCTCGCCGGCGCGCGACGTCGTCGCGGCGCTGCGGCTCGCGCGGCTGATCCGCAAGGTCCGGCCGCACATCCTCCACACCCACACCGCCAAGGCCGGAGCCGTCGGCCGTGCCGCCGCGCTGCTCGCCGGGAACGCACGACCGCCGGTCGTAGTGCACACGTTCCACGGCCACGTCTTGCGCGGCTACTTCGACCCGCTCCGCACGCGCGCGTTCCGCCAGCTCGAGCGCACGCTCGCGCGCTCGACCACAGCCCTCGTCGCGGTCAGCCCCCAGGTGCGGGACGACCTCGTCGAGCTCGACGTCGCGCCTGCGACCCGGTTCGCCGTCGTCCGGCTCGGGATCGAGCTCGACCAGCGCGTGTCCACGGGCTCGAACGGCCGCAGCGAGACGAGACGCGTGCTCGGGATCGGCGAGCGCCCGTTCACGGTCGGCTGGATCGGCCGGATGACGGAGATCAAGCGCACCGACGACGTCCTGCTTGCGTTCAAGTCGCTGCGCGAGCGCGGGATCGACGCCCGGCTCTGCCTGGTCGGCGACGGGCCGGACCGCGACCACGTCGAGCGGCGCGCGCACGAGCTCGGCGTCATGCGCGAGACGCTGTTCCTCGGCTACCAGGAGCAGGTGGCGAGCTTCTTCTCCGCGTTCGACGTCTTCATCCTCCCGTCCGCGAACGAGGGCACGCCCGTGACCGCGATCGAGGCGCTTGCGGCCGGGAAGCCGGTGGTCGCCACGCGGGTCGGCGGGATCCCCGACGTCGTCCGCGACGGCGAGGACGGCTTTCTCGTGGCGCCCGGCGACGTCGACGCCCTGGCCGACCGCCTCGCCCAGCTCGCGACCGACGAGAAGCTGCGCGAGCGGATGGGCGAGTCCGCGCGGGCGCGGGTCCGGGAGCGGTACTCGGTCGAGCGCATGGTGGACGACGTCGACCGGCTCTACCGCTCGCTGCTCGAGGCGGAAGGGCTCGGCCGGCTGCTCGCATGACCGAGGCGCGGCTGCGCACCGCGCGACTCGCCGTGGCGGGCCTGCTCGCCGTGACGGCGCTCGCGTCCACGCTGAAGACGTATCCGGAGAGCTGGCGCTTCCTGCACCGGGAACACGCGCAGTTCGCTGGCGACACCGCACAGGACCGGCTCGAGGAGGCCGCGTACGCGAACGGGATCCCGATCGACGCGTTCAACTTCTTCCGCGCCCACCTGCGCAGGGGCGATCGCTACTACGTCAGCGCGCCGTCCTCCGCGTCGTTCACGCCCGGAGTCGACCGCTCGGCCGCGCTGCAGACGTTCGGGCGCTACTACCTCCTCCCGGCGATCGCCGTGACGACTCCCGGTCAGGCGACGGTCGTGCTCTCGGTCGGCACGGATCCGAAGACGCTCGGGATCCCGTTCGCCGACGACATCCAGGACGGTACGAACCCCTTCTGGGTCGCGCGGGTGGCCCAATGAGCCTCTTCTGGCTCGTCTACCTGCAGATCCTCTACGCCGTGATCGGCGCAGGCCTGCTCCGGGTGCTCGGCTTCGGCGGCGGCCTTCGTTCATTCGCCGGCTTTCGCCTCGGTCTGGCATACGTTGCGGGCGTCGCGGGCGTCGGCATCCTCGCGGCCGAACTCGCGCTTGTGAACATCAAGCTCAGTCTCTTCGAGCTAACGCCGATCGCGATCGTCCTGACCGTGACCTTGTGGCTCAGAGCCGCGAAGGCGAAGCGAATGGAGGAGCCCCTTGCCGACGACGGCCCGGTCTGGCTGAGCTGGGCGCCGCTCGTGGCGCTCACGGCCCTGCTCGGCTACGCGCTCTTCGCGGTCGGCCACCGGCCTCTGCTCGAGTGGGACGGCTGGGCGATCTGGGGGCTGAAAGCGCGGGCGCTCTACGACCTCGGCGGCACGGCTAATCCGGTCTTTACGAGCGACGCGTATCCGCCGCTCCAGCACCCGCTGCTCTACCCGTCGCTCGAGGCGATCGGGTTCAGGGCGATGGGCGCGTTCGATCCGGCGCTCTTCCACGTCCAGCTCGTCGTGCTCGCCGCGGCCTTCTCGTTCGCGCTGCTCGACGTGCTCTCGCCGCGCGTCCCGCTCCTCCTCGCAGGCCTCGTCACGCTCGCGATCGTCTCCGCGTCAGCGACGATCGAGCAGCTCTCGAGCGCGCTCGCCGACATCCCGTTGGCGATCTTCGTCGCGCTCGGCGTCGTCGCGCTCGCGCGCTGGCTGGACACGAACGAGACGCCCGTGCTGGCCTGTGCCGCGCTGTTCCTCGCAGCAGCCGTGCTGACGAAGAGCGAGGGAACGCTGTTCGCGCTCGCCGCCGCAGTCGCGCTGCTCGGGACGCTTGCAGTCTGGGACCGACGGCGGCTCCTCCGCGCCGGCCTGGCCATGGGCGCGGTGCTCGCCGTCCTCGTCCCCTGGCGCGCGTTCATCGCAGCGCACCACCTGCCGAACCCCGAGTACTCCATTGGGAATGCGGCCGACCCCGGCTACCTCTCCGACCACGCCGACCGGGTCGGCCCCGCGGCTAGCGGCCTCGCCGACCGGATCGCCAGCGGTCGCTTCGGCTTCCTGCTCGTGCTGATCCTGCTCGGGCTCGCCACCGCCCTGCTCTCCCGCCGCTACCGGCAGGTCGCGTTCGCCGGCGCCTGGCTGGCACTGTCCTTCCTCGGCCTGGTGCTCGTCTACTGGATCTCGAACGTGCCGGTCGACCTCACGCTCGTCTGGTCGGGCGACCGGACGGTGACCACGATCGTGCTCGGCGGGACCGCGCTCGCGCCGCTCCTGGCCGCGCCCGCTTGGACCGACCTCAGTGCGGCAGCTTCCGAAATGCGTCGTAGGCGGGCTTCCGCACCCCGGTCGACGTGAAGAAGCCCGACTGCCAGCCGTCCGCCACGCGCGAGTCGTCGCGAAGGAGGAACCAGAGCATCATGTCGATTCGCGGGTTGCGCCTCGCGATCGCGTACGCCTGCGTCAGGTAGCGCGCCTGGGTCACCCACGGGACGCCGAACTGCCGATC
>JBDTZN010000038.1:0-17432 GCA_040005095.1 Thermoleophilia bacterium
GGGCTCTTCCTCGGGTTCGCGACCGATTTCATCCTGGTCGCGACCGGGGCCTGAGTTAGGGCGGTTCCGGCGATCCCTCCGCGGGTCGACCGGTCATTTCAGACGGACGCACGGGCAAAAGCCCGCGCGTCCTGAAACGGCGCCGCCGAGTCGGCGCCTAAGCTCAGCGGCGTGAGCCGCTACGCATCTGTCTATCCGTTGGTGACCGCGCGGCACTTGGCGCGAGCGTTCACGTACGAGGTGCCGGACGACGTGGGACGGGGCGCGGTCGTCGAGGTGCGGTTCGGGAACGCGAAGCGGCGCGGCGTCGTGGTCGAGGCGCCGGCCGAGGTGCCGCCCGGAGTCGAGCCCGTGCCGATCGAGCGCGTCGTCGAAGAGCTCCCGCCGGCGCTGATCGAGCTCGCGCTCTGGATCGCGGACTACTACGGCTCGACTCCCGGCCGCACTCTCCCCCTCGTCGCGCCGACGAGGCGCAGCCGCCGCTCGGAGCGGCCGCAGCCCGCGCTCCGCGAGTCGCTCGGCGGCGGCGAGGCCGAGCCGCTGCGGCTCAGCGACACGCAACGGGTCGCGGTCGACCGCATCGTCGGTGCGCTCGACGCTGGCGAGGGCGCGAACTTCCTGCTCTGGGGGGCGACCGGAAGCGGCAAGACGGAGGTGTACCTGCAGGCATGCGCCGCGGCGCTCGAGCGCGGCCTCGGCGCGATCGTGCTCGTGCCCGAGATCGCGCTCACGCCGCAGACGGTCGGACGGTTCGTGGCGCGCTTCGGCGAGCGCATCGCGATCCTCCACTCCGGGCTCACCGAGGCGGAGCGCCGCGACGAGCGCGAGCGGATCGAGTCGGGGGACGCGCGCATCGTCGTGGGCGCGCGTTCGGCGATCTTCGCGCCCGTGCGCCGCCTCGGGATCGTGTGCGTCGACGAGGAGCACGACGCGTCGTACAAGCAGGAATCCGACCCGCGCTACGACGCCCGCACCGTTGCTGCGAAGCGGGCGTCGCTGGAGCGTGCGGTCGCCGTCTTCGGCAGCGCGACCCCGCGCCCGGAGAGCTGGGCGGCGCTTGAGCGGCTCGAGCTTGGCGGGCGGCTCGGGGCCTCGCTTCCGCCGGTGAAGATCGTGGACCTGCGCCGGGAGGCGGGATATCCGCTGTCGGCGCCGCTGCTCGCCGAGCTCGGCAAGATCGCGGAGCACGGTGGTCGGGCGATACTCCTGCTGAACCGCCGCGGGGTCGCGCCCGCGCTGCACTGCCGCGCCTGCGGCGTGACAATCCGTTGTGCGAACTGCGACGTCGCGCTCGTCCTTCACGGGGACGGGACGCTGCGCTGTCACCACTGCGGGCACGCGGAGCCTGCACCGGAGACCTGCCCCGCGTGCGGCTCGGCAGAGCTCGCGCGCCTGGGCGCCGGCACGCAGCGGCTCGAACGCGAGCTCGAGGTGCACCTTCCGGAGCTCGAGCGCATCCGCCTCGACGCCGACGCCGCAGCCAAGCCGGGCGCGATGGCCGAGGCGCTCAACCGCTTCGCCGCCACCGATCGCGCGGTTCTCGTTGGTACGCAGATGGTCGCGAAGGGCCACCACTTCCTTGGCGTCACGCTCGCGGCGGTCGTCGACGCCGACACGGGGCTCGGGCTCCCGGACTTCCGAGCAGAGGAGCGGACCTTCCAGCTCGTCACCCAGCTCGCCGGGCGAAGCGGTCGCGAGGCACCCGGGCGCGTCCTCGTCCAGACTTTCCAGCCGGACGCGAGAACAATCCAGCTTGCGGCGCGGCACGACGTGGAGGGCTTTCTCGCGGGCGAGCTCGAACGGCGGCGCGCGCTCGGCTACCCACCGTTCCGACATCTCGTGCGGATCGTCGTCTCAGGCCCCGACGCCGACGCGCCGCTGCGGGCGCTGACCGAGCTTCGGGACGGCCTCGAGGGACACGACCTCCTTGGCCCTGCGCCGTTGCTGCGGCTGCGCGGCCGTTACCGGGCGCAGCTCGTCGCGAAGACCAACGAGCCGCGCCGCCTGGCCGCTCGGGCCGGACGGCTCCTCGGTGCCGCGGCACCGCCGATGCGGCGCGCGGGTCTAGCCGTCGTCGTCGACGTGGACCCGCAAAGCCTCTAAATCTGCAGGAAACCGCTCCAGCACCCAGGTTGCGTCGAGCGGATCGAGCCGGTACGGCTTTCCGTTCAGCCTGACGAAGTCGCCGGTGCGCGGATCCATCGGCAGCCGCGACTCGGCCGGGAAGTTGCGGTTGTGCTTCTCGATCAGCTCGTTCACGGCGTCGAAGCTCCAGCGTTCGGCGATCCGGTGCCAACGGCGCGCGAACTCGGCCTCATTGCGGCTGCTCTCGGCCAGCTCGCGCCACGCCTCGGCGAGCCGCCGCTCGTGCTGCTCGGTCTCGTCCTCGATCATCCGGCGCCGCTGCATCCATGGGAGCGGGCCGCCCATCGAGGCGACGTAGCTGTCCGCTCCGGTGACGAAGTTCTTCAGGCGCTGCCGGAGCCGCTTGCCCTTGAGCGGGCTTCCTTCGACGTCCTCCGCGAGCCGCCGCGCCTGCTCGGCGTCGCGCGGGTCGTCCTGGCGAATCGCGCCCTCGCTCATGATCGCAATGCGCTCGCGTCGGTCCATTGGATGCAAGTGTTGCGGTCCGTACACTCCCTGCGCATGAGCGAGGATCCCGAGGATCAGGGCCAGGTTCGCGATGTCGAGCTCGACGCCGAGGCGCAGGCGCGGCGCCGGTTCGCGCTTGCGCAGATCCGGCAGTACCCCGATCCGGTGCTGCGGATGGAGGCGAAGCCGGTCGAGCAGTTCGACGCCGATCTCGGCCGCCTCGTGGAGCGGATGAAGGCGCTGATGATCGACGCGAGCGGCGTCGGGCTCGCCGGGACGCAGGTCGGGATCTTGCGCCGCGTGTTCGTGTTCCAGTACGACGAGGACGACCTGCGCGCGCTCGTCAACCCCCGCATCGTCGAGCGGTCCGACGAGCTCGAGTTCTCGGACGAGGGCTGCCTGTCGATGCAGGGTGTGCTCGTCCCGGTCGAGAGGCCGATCGCGGTGACGATCGAGGCGCAGGACGAGACCGGCGCCGACGTCCGCCTCGAGCTCGAGGAGTTGCCGGCGCGCGTGGCCCAGCACGAGCTCGACCATCTCGACGGCGTGCTGATCCTCGACCAGACGACGCCCGAGGGAAAGCGCGAAGCGCTCGCGCGGCTGCGGCCGCAGCCGCTGCTCGGTTGAGCCGGATCGCAGTCGCCGCGACGGCGCCGTTCGGCGGTGACGTGCTGGAGCGTCTCGCGGAGCGGCACGATGTCGCGGCGCTGCTCACCCGGCCCGATCGTCCCCGCGGACGGGGGCAGAAGACCGGTGCGCCGCCGGCCAAGGAGGTCGCGGAGCGGCTCGGGATCCCGGTCCTGCAGCCGGAGCGGCTCGGGCCCGAGGTAGAGCTCCCTGCCGACACGATCGTCGTCGCCGCCTACGGGCTGCTGATCCCGCCGAGTCTCCTCGAGCGCGGGAACTGGCTCAACGTCCATCCGTCGCTCTTGCCGCGCTGGCGGGGAGCGGCGCCGGTCGAGCGCGCGATCATGGCGGGCGATACGGAGACCGGCGTCACGATCCACGAGACGGTCGAGGCGCTCGACGCCGGGCCGATTGCCGCGCAGCGTGCGTTCCCGATCGGGCCGGACGACGACGCCGGAGCTGTGTTCGCGCACGCAGCCGAGGTGGCGGCTGACTTGCTCGACGACGTCCTCGGCGGGGAGCCGCAGTTCGAGTCGCAACCCGAGGAGGGAGCGACCTACGCGGAGAAGATCGCGCCGGCCGACCGTGAGCTCGATCTCACCGCGCCGGCGCAGGAAGTCGTCAACCGCGTCCGTGCGCTCTCGCCGCACATCGGAGCGCGCGCCGTCGTCGACGGTCGTCCGCTGCTCGTCTGGCGTGCGCGCGAGCGGGACGGCGAGGTCGAGCTGCTCGAGGTGCAGCCGGAGGGGCGGCGCCGGATGAGCTACGACGAGTATCTACGGGGCTTGCGCGGCTAGACAGACCGTGGCAGCCGTAGCTCCCGCCCGCAGGGCCGCGTACGAGGTCGTCCTGCGCGTCTTCGAGGAGGACGCCTATGCCGATCGCGTCTTCCGCACCGTCGCCGCCAAGCTCGACGAGCGGGACCGGGCGCTGGCGCAGCAGCTGGCGTACGGCACCGTCCAGCGGGTGCGGACGCTCGACCACGCGATCGAGACGCTTGCCCGCCGGAAGGTGCACCGGCTTGACCCACCCGTTCGTGCCGCACTGCGGCTCGGGGCTTACCAGCTCGCGTTCATGGGCGGGATTGCGCGGTACGCCGCGGTGAACGAGTCGGTCGAGCTCGTGCGGGCTGCGCGGCTGGAGCGCGCGGTGCCGTTCACGAATGCCGTGCTGCGACGGCTCGAGGTTGGGATCCGTGAGCTGGTGGGTTCGCTGCCGGAGCGCGCGTTGAAGCTCTCCTACCCGGACTGGGTCGAGGAGGTCTGGACACGTGACTTCGGCCGCGAGGCGGCGCTGGCGCTGATGCAGGCGCAGAACGAGCCGCCGGAGCTCGTCGTCCGCCGCAATCGCCGCAAACCGGGGGAGGTCGAGGGCGAGCCGGATTCCGAGTTCCCCGACGCGCTGCACGTGCAGCGGCTGGACGAGGCCGCGGTCGAGGCCGGGCTGATCTGGCCGCAGAGTCGCGGCTCCCAGCTCGCCGGGCTTTGCGTGGGCTCGCGGGTGGGCGAGCGCGTGCTTGACCTCTGCGCGGCGCCCGGCGGCAAGGCGACGCAGCTCGCGGGGGAGGTCGTCGCCGTCGAGAAGCATCCGGGCCGGGCGCGCGAGCTCGAAGAGAACTGCGCGCGGATGGGAGCCACGAATGTGACCGTCGTGTGCGCGGACGCGTTGGAGCTGCCGGAGGAACTGGCCGAGTTCGACCGCGCGCTTGTGGATGCCCCCTGCTCCGGGCTCGGCGTGCTCGCGGCGCGGCCGGATCTGCGCTGGCGCGCCCGCCCGCTGCAGGAGCTCCAGCTCGAGCTCCTGCGCGTCGCCGCCGCGCGCGTCCGTTCCGGCGGGACGATCCTCTACTCGGTGTGCACGCTGAACGCCGACGAGAACGAAGCGGTCGTCGACGCCACCGGACTCGAAGTCGAGCCGCTCGGAGAGGAGTGGCCCCGCTATCGGCACCCCAGCCGGCCGGAGTTCCTCCTGGCGCGCCCGGATCTGCACCGAACGACCGGGTTCTTCATCGCGCGACTCCGCGCCTGACGGGACCGGGGGACGAAGAGGTTCGCAATTGGCGCACTCGCGTCGCAGCGTGGTGCGGACTTCGGCGGTAGCGTCGATCGCAGAGGGTGGTGGTTGGCCCCACCCCTCGATTTGAGGGTGGGGGCCGCGCACATGCGCGCGCGGGCGCGTGTGCAAGAGTTTCTGCGGCGTGCCCTGGAACGAATGGATCCGGACGGTCGAGATCGAGCCGTCGCTTTACGCGGCCGACTTCGCCTGCCTCGGCGACCAGATCGACGTCCTCCTGCGCGCGGGTGCCCGCGTCTTCCACTTCGACGTCGGCGACGGTCACTTCGTCCCGCCGATCACGATCGGCCCGATTGTGCTGCAGTCGATCTCGCCGCAGATCCACGCGCACGAGGGTGTGATCGACGTCCACATGATGACCGAGACGCCCGAGAATCACTTCAAGGAGATCGCGGAGGCCGGCGGCGATAGCGTCACCGTCCATCTCGAGGCTTGCCCAGACCCGGCGGCGACCGCGCGGGCGGCCCGCGAGCACCAGCTGCAGGTCGGGCTGGCGTTCAAGCCGGAGACGTCGCTCGAGCAGGCCGCCGCGGCAGCGGACGGGTTCGACATCGTGCTCTGCATGAGCATCGAGCCCGGCTATTCCGGGCAGGAGTTCATGCCGGAGGCGCTCAACCGGATCCGGAAGCTGCGCGCCCTCTTGCCCGAGGAGACGCCGATCCAGGTCGACGGCGGCATCGGCCTGGAGAACATCCGCACCGTCCACGAGGCCGGCGCCACGCTCTTCGTCGCGGGCACCTCGATCTTCGGTCGCGAAGACATCTCCCGCGCGTACCGCCGGCTCGTCCGGGCACTCGCGTGACCCCGCTCGAGCGCGCGCTCGAGCTTGCGGAGCGCGGCCGGGGAGCGACGCGTCCGAATCCGGTTGTCGGCGCCGTGATCGTTCGCGACGGCGAGATCGTCGGCGAGGGCTGGCACGAGCGTCACGGCGGTCCGCACGCGGAGATCAATGCCCTCGCCGCAGCCGGAGACCGCGCACGCGGCGCGACGATGGCGGTCACGCTCGAGCCGTGCTCGCATCACGGGAAGACGCCGCCTTGCGCCGACGCGCTGATCGCCGCGGGCATCGCCAGGGTCGTCGCGGGAGCGGAGGATCCGAATCCGGAAGTCCACGGCAGCGGGTTCGAACGGCTGCGTGCCGCCGGGATCGAGGTCGAGGTCGCCGACGGAGAGCTCGGCTTCCGCGCTCGCGCCCAGAACGAGGGTTACCGGACCTGGGCGGAGAAAGGCCGGGCGTTCGTCACGTACAAGGTCGCGGCGACGCTCGACGGTCGCGTCACGCTGCCGGACCGGCGCTGGGTGACCGGTGAGGCGAGCCGCCGCCTCGTCCACGAGCTGCGCGCGCAGTTCGACGCGGTTGCGGTCGGGATGGGCACCGTACGCGCCGACGGGCCGTTGCTGAGCGCACGCGACGTCGACGCCGAGCGCCAGCCGCGACGGCTCGCGTTCGGCTCGGGGCCGCTGCCCGGCGACTCCGAGCTCGAGCTGCGCACCGGCCCGATCGAAGTCGAGCTCGCCCGACTCGCCCAGGAAGGAGTTCAGTCGCTCCTGCTCGAGGGCGGGCCGACCCTCGCGACGGCGTTCTTCGCCGCCGATCTCGTGGACAAGCTGCTCGTCTTCGTCGCCCCGACGATCGGCGGAACGGGTCCGACCATCGTCGGCGAGTTGCCGGGGCCAGTGACGCTCTCCCGCCTGACCTCGCGCACCGTGGGCGACGACGTCCTGCTCACGGCGTACGTGCACGAGCCCTAGCCTGGCTAGGCTTGAACAGTGTTCACCGGCATCGTTCGCGAGCGCGGTCGCGTCGCCTCGGTCGAGGGTGACGGCAAGGGCATCCGCATCCGGCTTGACGCGCCGCTCACCGCGGCGGAAGTCACGATCGGCGACTCGGTCTCGCTGAACGGCTGCTGCCTGACCGTCGTCGAGGCCGCGAACGGGACGCTCGCCTTCGATGCCGTCCCGGAGACGCTCTCCCGCAGCTCGCTCGACGGGCTCGCAGCCGGCGCCGAGCTCAACGTGGAGTCGGCGCTGCGCGCCGGCGACCCGCTCGGCGGCCACTACGTCCAGGGACACGTCGACGCCGTCGGGACGGTGCGCTCGGTCGAGCCGGAGGGCGAGAGCCGCCGGATCTGGTTCGACGCCCCGCCCGACGTGCTCCGCTACTGCGTCGAGAAGGGCTCGGTCGCGGTCGACGGCGTCTCGCTGACGATCGCCGAGCTCGACGACACAGGCTTCGCGGTCGCGTTGATCCCGCATACGCTCGCGGCGACGACCCTCGGAACGCTCGACAGGGGAGCCCGGGTCAACCTCGAGGGGGACGTCCTAGCCAAGTACGTAGAACGACTGGTCGAAGTACGATGAACCCGTGACCGTGGCCGCAGAACGCTCCACGCCGTTCGCCACCATCGAGGAGGCGATCGACGACATCCGGCAGGGCAAGCTCGTCGTCGTCGTCGACGCGGACGACCGCGAGAACGAGGGCGACCTGACGATCGCGGCGCAGTTCGCGACTCCAGAGGCCGTCAACTTCATGGCGACGCACGCGCGCGGACTGATCTGCCTGTGCCTCTCTGAAGAGCGCTGCGAGGAGCTCGACCTCCGCCCGATGACCGATCGCAACGAGACGCCGTACGGCACCGCCTTCACCGTCTCGATCGAGGCGCGCGAGGGCATCTCGACGGGCATCTCCGCCGCCGACCGCTCGCGCACGATCCAGGTCGCGATCGATCCCTCCAAGGGCCCGCAGGATCTCGTCCAGCCCGGTCATGTCTTTCCACTGAAGGCGCGCCGCGGCGGGGTGCTCGAGCGCGCCGGCCAGACCGAGGCCGCGGTCGACCTCGCGCGGCTCGCGGGACTCAATCCCGCCGGCGTCGTCTGCGAGGTCATGAACGAGGACGGGACGATGGCGCGCGTCCCCGACCTGATCCCCTACTGCGAGCGGCACGGAATCAAGCTCGTGACGGTCGCTGACCTGATCGAGTACCGCCGGCGCACCGAGAAGCTCGTCGAGCGGATGACGACCGTGCAGCTTCCGACCGAGTACGGAGAGTTCACCGCGGTCGCGTTCCGCGAGACCCTGACCGGAAAGCATCACGTCGCGCTCGTCCGCGGCGAGGTCGAGGGCGCCGAGAACGTGCTCGTCCGGGTGCACTCCGAATGTCTCACCGGCGACGTCTTCCACTCGCTGCGCTGCGACTGCGGCGAGCAGCTCGACCTCGCGCTGCACCGGATCGCCGGCGAGGAGCACGGTGTCCTGCTCTACATGGCGCAGGAAGGCCGCGGAATCGGCCTGCTGAACAAGCTGAAGGCCTACGAGCTGCAGGAGAACGGGCTCGACACCGTCCAGGCGAACCTCGAGCTCGGCTTTCCCGCCGACGCGCGCGAGTGGGGAATCGGCAACCAGATCCTCTCCGACCTCGGGCTGACGACGATTCGCATCCTCACGAACAATCCCAAGAAGCTCGCTGGCATCGACGGCTTCGGCCTCGAGGTCGTCGAGCAGATTCCGATCGAGGTCTCACCGAAGCCCGAGAACGAGCGCTATCTCGCTACCAAACGCGACAAGCTCGGCCATCGCCTGCACCACCAGCATCTGCGGTTCCCGGAGCTCGACGAGCCGGAGCCCGAGTGAGCGAGCGCGAGAGCTGGCCCGGTGCCGACGGGGGGCCTGACCTGGACGAGTCGATGGAGGACGTGCGGGCGGTGCTCGGCGAAGAGCGCGAGGAAAAGCCTGAGCCGGACGAGGCGCAGGACGACACGCCGGTCCCGCAGCTGCGCGGGCCCGATCAGCATGCCGAGGGCGAGCTCACGATTCCGCCCCACGTCAAGGTGCTCGAGGGCAGCCCGAACGGCTCGCGCCGCGGAATCGCCTTCGTCGTCGCGCGGTTCAACGGCGAGATCACATCGAAGCTGCTCGAGTCCGCGCTCGCCGAGGCGGACGCCGCCGGGGTCGCGGAGGGCGCGATCACCGTGATGCCCGTTCCCGGGGCGTTCGAGCTCCCGCTCGCCGCGATGGCGCTTGCGAAGACGCGCCGCTACGCGTGCGTCGTGGCGCTCGGCTGCGTGATTCGCGGCGAGACGCCGCATTTCGACTACGTCGCCGGGGAAGCAGCAAGTGGTCTGCAGCTGGCCGCGCTCGAGACTGGCGTGCCCGTCAGTTTCGGCGTGCTGACGGTCGAGAGCCTCGCGCAGGCCGAGGCGCGGATCGACAAGGGTGCCGAAGCGGTCCGCACTGCGCTCGAGATGGCGGATCTGTTCGCCCAGCTCCGCGCGAGCGCCCAAGCCGCGCAGTAGTTCCGCTACCCTTCGGCGGCTCATGTCCAAGGTCTGTGCCATCTGCGGGAAGAAGCCCGGCTTCGGCAACAACCGGAGCCATTCGATGGTCGCTACCAAGCGCCGCTTCAACCCGAACCTCCAGCGCGTCCGGGTCATGCTCGCCGGCAAGGCGCAGCGTGCATACGTCTGCACGCGCTGCCTGAAGGCCGGCAAGGTTCAGAAGGCGCTGTAACGCCTGAAACCGCCTTGCGCGGAAAGCGGTCTAATCCTTTCGTGGAGGCCGCAGCGCAACCGCTCGAGTCCACGCTGGGCACGATCACGATCGCCAGCGAGGTGATCGCGACGATCGTCGGGCACACCGCGAGCGAGGCCTACGGCGTCGTCGGGATGGGATCGCGCGGGCGCGTGCGCCGCCTGCTCGCGCGCGACCGTGTGACGCAGGGGATCGAGATCGGGCGCACCAAGGACGGAGTCCGCATCGATCTCCACGTCGTCGTCGAGTACGGCCTCAACCTCGCCGAGGTCGCGTCGACGGTCCGCAACCGCGTCGCGTACGAGGTCGAGCGGCTGACCGGGCTCCCGGTGGCCGCCGTCGAAGTGCATATCGAAGACGTCCGGAGATCCGCGTGACCGAGGTCGACCGCGTGCGCGAGCTCGCGCACGCTGCGCTCGCGTCGCTCGAGCGCAACCGGCAGCGGATCGACGACCTCAACGTCTACCCGGTCCCGGACGGCGACACGGGCACGAACCTGACGCTCACGGCCCGGTCGGTGGTCGAGGACCTCGACAAGACGACCGCCGCAGATCGGCCCGCGCTCGCGCAGGCGGTCACTCGCGCCGCCCTGATGGGCGCGCGCGGCAACTCCGGCGTGATCTTCTCCCAGATCGTTCGTGGTGCCGCAGAGGTGCTCGGCGCTGCGGAGCGCATCGACTCGCCGACGTTCGCGCAAGCGCTCAGGGGCGCCTCCGACGCGGCCTATCGCGCCGTTCGCCGTCCCGTCGAAGGGACGATGTTGAGCGTGATCCGCGAAATGGCCGAGGCAGCTGAGGAGCGAGCCAACCCCGAACTGCCGCTGACCGAGCTCCTCTCGGCGGTCGTCGAGTGCGGCGAGGAGGCCCTCGCTCGCACGCCCGACCAGCTCGCCGTCCTGCGCGAGGCGGGCGTGGTCGACGCCGGCGGAGCGGGCCTGCTGGAAATCGTCCGCGGGTTCGCCGCCGGAGTCGCCGGCGAGCCGATCCCCGAAGCGCCGGAGCACACCGAGGAGCTCGGCTTCGAGGCGATCCACCAGGAGCTCTCGCGCTACCGCTATTGCACCGTCTTCGTCGTCGAAGGCGAAGGACTCGACCGCGAGGGCCTGGAGGCCGAGCTCGAGCCCCTCGGCGACTCGCTGCTCGTGGTCGGAGACGACACGGCCCTCAAGATCCACGTCCACACCGACGATCCCGGGCGGATCCTCTCGATGGGAGGCGCGCTCGGCGTTCTCGACGGTGTCGAGATCGCGAACATGCACCGCCAGACGGAGGAACGCCAGGAGCGGCTGCTCGAGGCGGTGCCGGACGCCGAGCCGAACGCGAGCGATGTGATCGCCGTCGTGGCGGGCGGGGGCAACCGCCGGCTCTTCCAGAGCCTCGGCGCGGCGGACGTGATCGAAGGCGGCCAGACGATGAATCCCTCCACGTCCGAGCTCGTCGAGGCGATCGACGCGGCCCGCGCGCCGGAAGTCCTGCTCCTCCCGAACAACGACAACGTCATCCTCACTGCCGAGCAGGCTGCCGGGCTCGCGAGCAAGCCCGCCCAGGTCATCCCGTCCCGGTCGATCCAGGCTGGACTCGCCGCGATGGTCGCCTACGACGGCGCGCGCAGCGTGGAAGAGAACGCGGAGGAGATGCGCGAGGCCATCGCCGCGGTCGCGACCGGCGAGGTGACGATCGCCTCCCGCGACGCGCAGCTGAACGGCGTCGCCGTGCGCGAGGGCAACTACCTCGGCCTCGCGGAGGGGAAGGCGGTGGCCGGCGGCGAGAGCTTCGAGGAGGTCGCTCGCGCCGTGATCGAGCAGCTCCTCGAGGAGCCGCGCGGCCTGCTCACGCTCCTGACGGGAGACGGCGATCCGCCCCTCGGCGACCTGATCAAGGGCGTCGAGGAGCGGCACCCGGAGCTCGAGCTCGACGTCCAGGCCGGCGGGCAGCCTCATTACCCGCTGCTTCTGTCTGCGGAATAGGTGTTGACCGCAGTGCGGAGTAGGATTCCGCAAGCCTTGAGCGACCCGGTCCGCATCGTCCTCGTGGAGGACAACAAGGTCTTCCGGGAGGCGCTCGAGCTCCTCCTGGGGCTGCGCTCCGACGTCGAAGTCGTGGCGGCGATCGGCGACGGCACCGAGGCTGTCCCGGCCTGCATCGAGTTCCATCCGGAAGTCGTCCTGATGGACTTTCGCCTCCCGAACATGGATGGCGTCCAGGCGACTGCCGCGGTGAAGGAGGCGACTCCCGAGGTCGCGGTGGTCTGTCTGACGGCGACGGCGAGCGGTGCGGAGGTCGATGCGCTGGTCGCCGTCGGCGCGGTCGCCTGTCTGCGCAAGGACCAGGAGCTCGACGAGATCGTCGCTGCGATCCACGTCGCGGCGGCCGGCCGGCTCGCCCGCGCCGAGTAACGTCCCACCCGTGCAGCTCACCGCAGCCAACACGGCGCTCGTCGTCGACTCCACGGCCGACTTCCCCGAGGCGCAGAAGCGGTTCCCGAACTGGCGGATGGTTCCGCTTTACGTCCGCTTCGGCGATCAGAGCTACCGTGACTATGTCGAGCTCGGACCAGACGAGTTCTACGCGCGTCTGCGCACGGCTGACGAGCTGCCCACGACGTCACAGCCGACGCCTGGCGACTTCCTCTCGGCCTACGAGCAGCTCGGCGCCTACGAGCGGATCTTCTCCCTGCACATCTCCGCGAAGTTGTCCGGGACGTTCGAGAGCGCGCGCACCGCAGCCTCCGAGCTAGGAGACCAGGTGCGGATGGTCGACACGGAGACGGCCTCGGCGGCGATCACGATGCTCGGACTCGCGATCCAGCGGCGGCTCGAGCGCGGCACGACCGACGAGGAGATCGCAGAGCTAGTCGAGCGCTACAAGGACGAGCACCGGCTGCTGTTCACGGTGGACACGCTCGAGTTCCTGGCCAAGGGCGGTCGAATCGGCCGCGCCGCGAAGTTCGCCGGCCAGATGCTGCACATCAAGCCGATCCTGACCATCGACGACGGGGAAGTTCTGCCGCTGAAGCGGGTGCGCGGAAACCAGAAGGCGATGCTGGAGTTCGTGAGCGAGTTCACGGACGGCTCGACCGACTCGCCCGGCCTTCGGGTTGGGATCGCTCACGCGGACGCCCCCGAACGGGCCGAGGCGCTCGTGAAGATGGTGCGCGATGTGCGCCCGCACGCGGAGATCGAGACGGTGACCACGCTCGGCGCCGTCGTCGGAACCCACGCGGGGCCGGGTACCGTCGGGTTCTTCTGGTTCACCGACGCGTAGACGATCCGTCCGGACCGGGTCCTAGACTCGGGACGTCCTGGCTGCGTCGATGACAGCCACCCGTCTCCCGGCGGGCTTCTCGGGCGTGGACCCGCCTGCCGTCTGGCCGCCCACGCGCGGCCGCCCACGCCCCGAGGCGCTTGCGCGACCGCTCGATTCGCTGGCCGGGGTCGGTGTGAGCCTGCGCGGCAAGCTCGCGAAGCTCGGGCTGCGCACCGTCCGCGACCTGCTCGAGCACCGGCCGTTCCGGTACGAGACCGCTGCACCGGTGCGTCGCATTGCCGACCTCGTGCCCGACGAGGAGGTCATTGTCGTCGGCGAGGTGCTCGACATCTCGGAGCGGCGCCGAGGTCGATTGAAGATCCTCAAGGCCAAGATCGGCGACGACAGCGCCCAAATCTCCGCGACGTGGTTCAACCAGCCGTGGCTGATGACGCAGCTCCAGCCGGGAACGCGTGTCCGGCTGCGAGGAAAGGCCGATCGGTACGGCTTCGGCGTTCGCTCTCATGACGTGGGAGACGCAGTCGCCACGGCCGACTTCGCGCCGGTTTACCCGGCCACCGAGGACGTCCCCCAGAAGCGCATCCGCGACCTGTCGGGCGCCGCGCTGGAGCACGCCCGTGACCTCCCCGATCCGCTGCCCGCCGGGCTCAAGGTCCGGGAACGACTGCCGCTCCGGGCCGACGCCTTCCACGCAATCCATAGGCCGCGCACCGAGGCGGAGGCCGAAGAGGGCCGCCGCCGGCTGGCGCTGGACGAGCTGCTCGTGCTCCAGCTCGGCATCGCGCGTCGTGTGCGCGAACGTGAGGGCACGCTGGCCCCGGCGCTGGGCGAGCCCGGAGAGTTGATCGCGCGGTATCGCGATGCGCTCCCCTTTGAGCTCACGCCCGACCAGGAGTCGGCGATCCGCGAGCTCGACACGGACCTCGAGCGGACGGTCCCGATGCAGCGGCTCCTGCAAGGAGACGTCGGCTCGGGGAAGACCGTCGTGGCGCTGTACGCGCTGCTGCGGGCCGTGGAAGCCGGGCGGCAGGGCGCGCTGATGGCGCCGACCGAGACGCTGGCCGAGCAGCATTTCCTGACGGTCGAGGAGCTCTGCCGCGACCTCGGCGTCCCGGTCGTCCTGCTCACGAGTGCGCTGCCGGCGAAGCAGCACGCGACCGCGCGCGCCCAGATCGCCTCCGGAGAGGTCCAGATCGCGGTCGGCACGCACGCGCTCATCCAGCGCGAGGTCGACTTCGCCGATCTCGCCGTCGCCGTGGTCGACGAGCAGCACCGGTTCGGGGTGGAGCAGCGACAGGCCCTCACCGAGAGCCGCTCGCCGCACGTGCTCCACATGACCGCCACGCCGATCCCCCGTACGCTCGCGCTGACCGTGTACGGCGACCTCGCCGTGACCGAGATCGCGAATCCCCCCGCGAGCCGCAAGCCGATCGTGACCAGCTGGGTGACCGAGGAACGCAGCTCGGCGGCGTACCAGCGCCTGCAGCGCGTGCTGCGCGAGGGGCGCCAGGCGTACGTGGTCTGCCCGCTGATCGAAGAGTCGGAGACCTCGTCGGCACGCGCGGCCGAGCAGGAGGCGGACCGCCTGCGCCGCGCCGAGCTCAAGGACTTCCGCGTCGGCTGCCTGCACGGCAGGCTTCGCCCGGCCGGCCGCCGCGAGTTGATGACGCGGTTCAGGGCGCGCGAGCTCGACGTGCTCGTGGCGACGACGGTGATCGAGGTCGGCGTCGACGTCCCGAACGCGACCGTGATGATCGTCCAGGAAGCCGACCGCTTCGGCCTCGCACAGCTGCACCAGCTGCGGGGCCGCGTCGGTCGCGGCGCCGACCAGTCTTTCTGCCTGCTCGTGTCGCGTGCCAAGGAGGAGCTGACCGAGAGCGCGCGCGACCGGCTCGAGGCGATGGTGCGGACGACCGACGGCTTCGAGCTGGCCGAGGTCGACCTGGAGATTCGCGGCGGCGGCCAGCTGCTCGGAACGCGCCAGGCGGGCCTCAGCGACCTGAAGTTCGCGAAGCTCCGCTCCGACCGCCCGCTGCTCGAGCGTGCTCGAGCCGTCGCCCGCGAGCTCGGAGACGTGACCGGACCGCTTGCGGACGAGGTGGACGCGATGTTCGCCGCCACAGACCCGAGCGGCCTCGCATAGCCGTCCGAAACGCGCAAGAATCTCGCGGTGCGCACGCCGCTCTGTGATTTGCTCGGGATCGGGGTTCCGGTCGTTCAGGCGCCGATGGGCGGGGCCGCAGGACCGGAGCTTGCAGCGGCGGTGTCGAACGCAGGCGCTCTCGGCACGCTGGCGCTGAGCTGGTCGAGCCCCGCGGAGGTGACCGAGGCGATCGAGCAGACGCGGGCCCTGACCCAGAAGCCGTTCGCCGCCAACTTCCTGTTCAACAGCCCGCAGGACGAGCGCGTCGATGCTGCCCTCGCTGCGGGAGCCCCAGTCGTCTCGTTGGCCTGGGGCGACCCCGCAGCGCTGATCCCGCGGATCCGGGAAGCCGGCGCTCGGGTGCTGGCGACGGTGGGGACCGCGGCCGAAGCGAGGCACGCCGCCGGCGCCGGAGCAGACGTCGTCGTTGCCCAGGGCTGGGAAGCCGGAGGGCATGTGTGGGGAACCGTCGCCACGCTGGCGCTCGTACCTGCGGTCGTGGATGCGGTTGGCCCCGTCCCAGTGGTCGCTGCGGGCGGCATCTCCGACGGACGCGGGCTCGCCGCGGTGCTGGCGCTCGGGGCGGCCGGTGCGTGGGTCGGCACGCGCTTCCTCGCCGCCGAGGAATCGGCGGCGCACGCCGACTACCGCGAGCGGCTGTTCTCGGCGACGGAGGCAGACACGTTCTACGGCCTGCTCTTCGACGTGGGCTGGGCCGACGCTCCGCACCGGGTGCTTCGAAACAGCACGGTCGACGAGTGGGAGCGAGCGGGACAGAGCGCCCCAGGCGAGAGGCCCGGCGAAGGCGAGCCGGTCGCCACGCGCGCGAACGGCGCTGCGATCCCGCGCTATGCATCGTCCACGCCCTCCGCAGGTCAGGAGGGGGACATCGAGGCCATGTCCATGTGGGCCGGGCAGGGCGTCGGGCTCGTCACGCACACACAGCCCGCCGCGGACATCGTGGCGGAGCTCGTCGCTGACGCCGAGCGAGTCCTCCGCGAGCTGGGAGCGGGGGCTCGCTGAGGATCATCGCCGGCTCCCGGAAGGGCCATCGCATCGAAGCTCCGCCGGGTCTTTCGACCCGACCAACCGGCGACCGCGTCCGCGAGTCGACCTTCAGCCTGATCGGACCGGTCGACGACGCGACGGTGCTCGATCTGTACGCGGGCTCGGGTGCGCTCGGGCTCGAAGCGCTCTCACGCGGCGCGGCACGCGCGACCTTCGTCGAGGCGGACCGGGCCGCCTGCCGCGCGATCGACCGCAATCTCGAGAAGCTGCGCCTCACGGGCGCGACTGTCCTGTGCTCCCGCGTCGAGATCGTGCTCGCGCAGGAAGCAGCGGCCGGCAGGAAGTACGATCTCGTGCTGCTCGACCCGCCCTACGACATGACCGACCACGAGCCACTAGCGCGCTATGTCGCCCGCCTCCTCGCCGAGGACGGCCTCGTGGTCTTCGAGACCTCTGCTCGCGTCGAGCCGGAGCTCCCGCTCG
Organism: Thermoleophilia bacterium; assembly: GCA_040005095.1. GTDB lineage: Bacteria > Actinomycetota > Thermoleophilia > Gaiellales > Gaiellaceae > UBA5186. The sequence goes on from JBDTZN010000038.1 coordinate 16,721, forward strand.
CCAAGCGCACGAGCCGGAAGTACGGCTCCGCCCGCGTGACCCTCTTCGAGCACGAGTGATCACCGCGATCTATCCCGGCACGTACGACCCCGTCACGTTCGGACATGTCGACGTGATCACCCGCGCCGCCGGGATCTTCGACCGGCTCGTCGTCGGCGTCGTCGGCGAGCCGCGGCACAAGAAGCCGCTCTTCTCGCTCGGCGAGCGCGTCGAGTTCCTCCGGGAGGCGCTCGGCGGACTCGAGAACGTGGAGGTGGAGGTCTTCTCGGAGCTCGTCGTCGACTTCGCCCGGCGCTGGGACGCGAAGGTGATCGTCAAGGGACTGCGCGTGATCTCCGACTTCGAGTGGGAGTTCCAGATGAACCAGCTGAACCGGACGCTCGCCGCGGACGTCGAGACGGTCTACGTGATGGCAAGCCCCAGCGTCAGCTTCGTGTCGTCCAGCGGCGTCAAGGAGATCGCGTCGTTCGGCGGCGACGTCGCCGAGCTGGTGCCGCCCGCAGTGGCCGCGCGCTTCAAGTCGCTCTATCCGCAGGGTCGTCCGGGGACTCCGGAAAATCCGCAGGAGTAAGGCGCCGACTGGGCGGCGCCCGCGCGCGCGTCTGAACCGACCGGTCGACCCGCCGATGGACTCACGCTTGCGTGAATCCCCGTCCGATCCGTCTGAGTAGACTTCGGGAGCCCCAATGGACGTACTGGTACTCATCGACAA
>JBDTZN010000039.1:0-17191 GCA_040005095.1 Thermoleophilia bacterium
CTGATGCGTAAGGTCTCGGGCGTAACTGCAGCCCCGCAGTTCAAGACCATCGCGGGCTCGAGCACGTCCTCGCAGGCAGGCGAGACCGTGGTGTCGAGTTGGAACTTCAAAGCGATCAAGTAGCGAGGACGCGAGAGGCGGGAACATCGTCGCCGTACCTAGGCAATCCGGTCTCTGGGTCAAGGCGTACTCCATGTGTTCGCTCTCCCTGCACAAGGAGGCACGATGAAATCGTTCGTAGCACTTGCGGCCGGGGTTCTGGGGGCTCTCGCATTCGCCGGCATCGGAGGTGCCGGCCATGCGAAGTCGACAGGGCTCGTCGGCGAGGTTGGTCCAGGCTTCTCGATCGAGGTCAAGCTCAACGGGAAGGATCTGAAGACGATCAAGCACGGCAGGTACAAGATCAAGGTCGAGGACAAGGCTTCGATCCACAACTTCCACCTCAAGGGTCCGGGCCTGAGCAAGAAGACCGGGATCACGTTCAAGGGCGACACCACCTGGACGGTCACCCTCAAGAAGGGCACGTACACGTATCAGTGCGACCCCCACGCCGCGCGGGGCATGAAGGGCACCTTCAAGGTCACGTAACCGTCCGGACTCGGCGGGCGCCTCGCGGGTGCCCGCCGAGTCTCAGACTCCTTCGATCAGGACGCTCAGTCTGTCGGCCGTCCCGGGATCTTCGTCCAGGATGTAGCCGATCGACCTCTCCGCCTGCGAATAGCCCGTCGCGCTGATCGCCGCAGCGGTCGCCTCGACGTCGTACTCCGTGCGGCGGAACCTGACGTCGGGCCCGAGCTCGAGCCAGTACGCGCCGCGCCGGCCCTCGTACGGAGCGCCGACGCTGCCGGCGTTGACCACGCGGATTCCGTCTAGGACGCGGTCGAACTGGATGTGCGTGTGCCCGCACACCACTGTGCGCTGCTCGACACCGGCGAGCAGGCCGCGCAGCCGATCCTCGCTCGTGACACGCGTGATCACCTGTTCATCGCTGCCCGGAGCCCCGTGGCAGAACCGCACCGGGCCGAGACCGTCCACGTCAAGCGTGACGTCCAGCGGAAGGCCGGCCAGGAACGCGAGCTGCGCCTCGCCGAGGCGCTCCGCGACCCAAAAGCGGCTGCGAACCCAGGCCTCGCCGTCATTCGCGCCGACGAAGTCGAGCACGCGGTCGGCGTTGCCGCGCACGAAGTGCACGCGCGCGCCGTACGCCTCCAGCCGCTCGAGCGTCTCGCGCGGAAACGGGCCTGACGCAACGTCCCCGCCGACCAGGATCGCGTCCGCATCCACCTCGCCCAGCACGGCCTCGAGCGCCGGCAGGTTCCCGTGCACGTCGTAGAGCGCGGCGACGCGCACTCAGGACTCCGCCTCGCGCATCGGCACGCCGAGCCGGCGCGCCGCCCAGGGCACGGTCCCGCCCTGGACGACGACCGACAGGACGACCGCGACGGCGACGATCCCGTAGACGCGGGCCGCTCCGTCGAGTCCCTCCAGCAGCGGAAAGGTCGCGAGCAGGATCGGCACCGCGCCGCGCACCCCGCCCCAGATCACGAACGATCGCTCGCCCCAGCGCAACCGCACTGGCAAAAGCAGCGTCCCGACGACGAGCGGCCGGACGACGAAGACGAGCAGGGCCGCAAGAATGACCCCGTCGAGCCAGATCCCGCCATGGAAGATCGCCGTCACGTCGATCGTCAGCCCCAGCGCGACGAAGACGACGATCTCAGCGAGCGTGGCGAGCGACTTGTGGAACGATTCGGTCTGCTCGCGGAAGACAGTGTCACCCGCAACGATGCCCGCCACGAACACCGCGAGGAACCCCGAGCCGTGCGCGATCGCCGTGAGGCCGTAGAGCGTGGCGGCCGCCGCTACGGAGAGAAGCGGGTAAAGGGAGGGACTCGGCAGCGGGATCCGCCGGACGAGGTGCACGATCGCGAGGCCGCCCCCGACCCCGAAGGCGAGACCCACGCCGAGCCCGAGCACGAGCTCTGCAGCGGCGCCGAGGAAGGATCCCTGGTCGGAGACGATCTGCACGGCCCCGAGCATGAGCGCGATCCCAGCCGGGTCGTTCACACCCGACTCGGCCTCGAGGATGGTCCCGCTTCTGCCTTCCACCTCGCGCCGGCCGAGAATCGAGAAGACGACCGCCGGATCGGTTGGCGAGAGCGCGGCACCGAGGAGCCACGACACCGCCCACCCGAACCCGAGCAGCCCATGGGCTGCGAGCGCGACCGCGGCGGCGGTTCCGAGCGTGCCGAGAATTCCCAGCGAGAGCACCGGCGTCAGGGATCCTTCGAGCCGCCGTCGCCCCACGTGCAGCCCTCCGTCGAAGAGGATCAGGATCAGCGCGACGACGCCGATCCGTTCCACGTCTCGGATCGACAAGGCATTGCCCACGCTCGGAAACAGAGCCGCGGCGATCGCCGTCGAGACGAGGAAGATCGCCGGCGACGGGATCGGAATCCGCGCAGTCAACTTCGTCGAGAGCACGGCGAGCAAGCCGGCGCAGGCCACGACGAAGATCACGCCCCCGAAGTCCTGGATCTCGGTCATTGCTCCGCGACTCTAAGTCCCGGAGAAAAAGCGAGCGCCGATCGTCGACTGCGGCCCTCGACGATCGGCGCTCTGACGCGGAAGGAACGGCGGCCACCGCTTCCGCGCGGGGGGAGCTCCGGGGCTACGGACGTGCGGTCCTGCTCACCCGGTTACTGCCTTGCATGACCTAAGAAGCCGCACCGCCGGAGAATCTTGCGCGTGGCTAGGCGATTCCCTCGATCGAGGGACGCCTCAATGCAGCAGCAGGTACACCAGGAACGCGACCGCGACCAGCAGCGCAACGAGCGCTCCGACGCGGATCCAGGCGGGATCGGGCGGGGGCGCGAGCACCTTCACGCGTACGTAGGCATCCGCGGTCCCGGCCGCCTGCGCGAGCCGCATGCGAGTGCCGTCCTCGACGCCTGCCGGAACCCGGACCTCGACCCGCCGCGTGTTCCAGACGTCGCCGACGCCGCTGCACGCTTCGCACACAGCCGAGATGGTGCGCCCGCTGCCCAAGCACTCGGGACACGGGTCGACGCGCAGCATCCGGCCCGCCCCTGAGGCGGACACGCTCTTCAGGCGGCCCGAGCCGCCGCAGGCTGCGCAGACCGCGGTCTCCGCCCCTTCGGCTCCGCCGGTGCCGCGGCAGTCGCCACAGGACTAGCGCACCTCGATCTCGACCGTCCGGCGTGCGCCGCGCGCGGCCTCGAAGTGTCCGAGCTCGACCTCGACGGTCTGAGTCGCGCGCCGCCGTCGCATGCGCCAGAACTCGAACAACGGATCGCGGGAGCCACTCGCGAAGCCGCCGTTTCCGCGTCCGCGATAGCCGATCCGGTCGTACAGGCGCTTGCGGCCGGGCCGCGAGAGCACCTGGTACGCCTCGGCGACGTCGCGGAATCGCTCCTCCGCGTCGGGCGCGTCGCTCACGTCGGGGTGCAGAGCGCGAGCCAGCGACCGGAACGCCTTCCGGATCGTCGCCTCGTCGGCCTCAGCCGGGATGCCGAGGACGGCGTAGTAGTCCTTCGCTCGCTGTGTCTGCATCTCCCCGCTCCGAAGCCGTCAGCGTACAAGGCACCCGAAGGTGCAATTTGCGGAACTTCCCGGCCGGCGGAGCGTGACCGCCGAGGAGCGTCGGGGGTTGTACAGACGTATGCGAAGAGCCGGGCCGATCCTGTGCTGCGCCGTCGCCGCGTGCGTCACGCTCGTCGCGCCTGCGCTCGCGCTCGACCTGCCTCCGCTCCCGACGGTGACCGTGCCGACGCTTCCGACGCCTACCGTCCCGGTCACGGTTCCCGCGGCACCGGTGGTCCCAAAGCCGCCGCAGACACCCCCGGCGCCGGTCGCACCGAGCGTCCCGCGCGTTGCGCCCGCGCCCCGCTCAGCAGGTTCCTCGGGATCGACCACGCCGGCGACCGGTTCGACCGGAAGCTCCTCAGCCGGTAGCTCGGGCTCGTCCGGCTCGAGCGCCTCGACCAGCGCGCCGCCCCGCGCTGCGAGCACGGGCCGAGCACGCGTCGCATTCTCACGCCGCTGGGTCGCCCCGCGCGCCAGGCGGCCGACGACGATCGTGATCGTGCTTCCCGCAGCGGGCGTCGTCGAGCTGCGCGTGACCCAGGTTGCACCGGTTTGCCGCGGCGTCGGCCGACTCGTCGTGCGCGGCCACGCGGGGCGTAACGTCGTCCGGTTCCGCGGTCGCGTCGGCGGCCGAACGCTCGAGCCGGGCACCTACCGGATCGTGCCGCGAGTCCGCGGCGGCCGACAGCTGAAGAGCGTGCTCGTGGTCGTGGTCGCAGGCCGCGCTCCCGCGCCGGGCGAGGTTGCGTCCGGGCGCGTAGCCGACACCTGCGCTGCGGCGTCAAGCGATTCGTCTGGATCCTTCGCTTCCGCCTCGCGCCCGATCTCCGCCAGGCCCGCAGCGAGCTCGGCCGGAACGAAGCTCGCGACCGGCGCGCCGGCCTCGAAGGCGAGCCCGAGAAGGGGTGGGGTCCTGGGCGCTGACTTCACCCAGACGCTTCGCGATCCGACGAGCGTCTCGCCCGTCCTGCTCATCCTGCTCGCGATCGCGATCTGCCTGCTCGGGCTCGCAGCCCTCCCGCGCTCCGTCGGGGCCAGCCCGGTCCTGGCGGAGCAGCTCACGCATCGCCGGCTCGAGCTCGCGCTCGCGGGCACGTCGACGCTCCTCGTCGTCGTCCTGGCGTACATGATCTTCTGAGCACGCCACGTTCTTCAGCTCGGAGGGAGGGAGACATGCGAGACCGCTCGACCGTCCAGTCGGCAGCGCTGCTGGTGGGGATCCTGCTTTTCGCCTTGGGCGTGCTCGGGTTCGTCCCGGGGATCACGACGCATTACGGCGACCTGTCGTTCGCCGGGTCCGACTCGGGCGCGAAGCTGTTCGGGATCTTCCAGACGAGCATCCTGCACAACGTCGTCTACTTGGCGTTCGGCCTCGCCGGCATCGCCATGGCGCGGTCGTGGGAAGGCGCGCGAACGTTCCTGATCGCGGGCGGGACGATCTTCCTCGTCCTCTTCGCCTACGGGCTAGTGGCGCACGGAGGCTCGGGCTGGAACTTCATTCCGGTGAACTCGGCGGACAACCTCCTGCACGCCGCGCTCGGCGTCGTGATGATCGCGCTCGGATGGGTGCTCGGCCGCGAGCCGATCCCCGTCGATCGCGCCATCGCCTAGGCACCCCACCAGAAGCTGGCCGCGAGCACGACGTAGAGCCCGATCAGGATCGCGCCCTCCTGCCACGTGCTCTCGCCGTCGTAGACGACCAGCGCTCCGATCCCCGCGGCCATCAGCAGCGCGATCGCGAGCAGCGGCGCGAACACGAGCGTGAGCGAGGTCGCGAAGAACAGGCTGGCGAAGACGATCAGCGGCGTCAACGCGAGCGCGATCTGCAACGACGAGCTGAGGATCACGGTGATGGCGAAGTCGGGACGGTTGCGTGCCGCGAGCTGGACGCCGACGACGTTCTCGACCGCGTTTCCCGCGATTGCGACGACGACGAGGCCGGCAAACGCCTCGCTCATGTGCAGAGTCTTCGTCGCGGGCTCGAGCGCCTTCACGAACCAGTCGCTGACGAATGCAGCCGCGACGCCGCTCGCGAAGAGGACGCCGATCGTCGCTGCCAGCGACCAGCGCGCGTGCTCATGCGGCCCCTTGTCCGCGGGAGTGCCGGCGATGAAGCCGCGCAGCGTGACGAGGAAGATCACGAGCAGGACGCCCGCACAGATCAGGCTGAGCGTCTGGGAGTGCGCCGCGGCAGGCGCGTGGAAGGTGTGCGCGAGCGTCGGCACTGCCATCACCGCCGCGGCCAGCGCGGTGAGCGTGGCGATCATCCGCGCCTGCGACGAGCCGAAGGTCTGGACGCCGTGCCTGAGCCCGCCGACGACGAACGCCAGCCCGAGCACGAGCAGCGAGTTCGCGAGGATCGAGCCGACCAACGCAGCCTTCACGACCTCGTCGAGCCCGGCCGAGAGCGCGAAGAGCGCGATGAAGAGCTCGGGGAGGTTTCCGAGCGCCGACTGGATCGCTGCAGCAGGTCCCGACCCGAGGCGCGCACCGAGCTGCTCGGTCGCCGCGCCGACGAGCCGGGCGAGGACAGCGATGGCGCCGGCGGCGACCGCGAAGGCAACCACGGGCGCTAGGCCGGCGAAATGTGCGACCGCGGCGGCGAGCACCGCAGCAGCGCCGATCCCGAGCTCGAGCAACTCCCTGGATCGCAGACCGGTTGGCACGGCGCGACCGTAACGAGTCGGAAGGCGCTCCGTATGATCGAGCCGTGGCCAGTGGCGAGGACTTGCGGACGGTGATGCGGGGCTACCCGCACGGCGTCTCAGTGCTGACGGTCGATCTCGAAGGTGAGCGGATGGGCGTCACGATCGGATCGCTGGTGTCGCTCTCGCTCGAGCCGCCGCTCGTCGGCGTGTCGATCGGCAAGGAGGCCTCGTCATACGAGCTGCTCCGCCAGTCCGGCGGCTTCGCGGTCAGCCTGCTCGCGGACGACCAGGAGGCGCTCGCCCAGCACTTCGCGCGCGGCGTGCCGCCCATCGCACACTGGAGCGGCATCGCCATCCGCGACGGCGAGCACGGGCCGCCGCTCATCGAGGGAGCGGTCGGCTGGCTCGAGTGCCGCGTCTGGGCCCAGTACGACGCGGGCGACCACACGCTCTTCGTCGGCGAGGTGCTGCGCGCCGAGCGCGACGAGTCGAAGCGGCCGCTCGTCTACATCGAGAGCTCGTACCGCCCTCTGTGATCGAGGCGGTCATCTTCGACCTCGACGGTGTGATCCTCGACAGCGAGGAGCTCTGGGACGAGGTGCGGGAAAACCTGGCACGCGAGCGCGAGGGTCAGTGGCATGAGGGCGCGCAGGCGGACATGATGGGCATGAGCTCGCGCGAGTGGTCGGTGTACATGCACGAGCGGATCGGGCTGCCCGAGCCGCCCGAGGAGATCAACGCCGAGGTCGTCCGGCGGATGCTCGAGCGCTATCGCCGAGAGCTGCCGTTGATCCCCGGGGCGGTGGAGGCGGTCGAGTGCCTCGGGGCGCGCTGGCCGCTCGGGCTCGCTTCGTCGTCGAACCGCGAGCTGATCGATGCCGCGCTCGAGGCGTCCGACCTGGCCCGGCACTTCCGCGTCACGGTCTCCTCGGAGGAGGTCGCCCGCGGCAAGCCCGCGCCAGACGTCTATCTCGAAGCGGCGCGCAGGCTCGCGGTCGCGCCCGAGAGCTGCGCGGCGGTCGAGGACTCACACAACGGCATCCGCTCGGCGAAGGCGGCCGGGATGCGCACGATCGCGATCCCGAACCAAAGGTTCCCGCCGGGCGAGGACGCACTCGGGGAGGCCGACGTCGCCCTTGACGCGATCGCCGAGCTTACGCCGGAGGTCGTCGCCGGATGAGCGTCATCCCGTCGCGGACGGTGAGCATCACCGCCGAGACGCGCTCGTCGGCGCGAACGTGGTCGTTGAACGCCAAGATCGTGCGCGTCGTCTCGTCCGGCTCTGGATCGACGACTCGGCCAGACCAGAGGACATTGTCCGCGATGATCAGACCGTCGTCGGCCAGCTTCGGCAGCACCGCTTCGTAGTAGTCGACGTAACCGTCCTTGTCGGCGTCGATGAAGACGAAGTCGAACGGCCCGTCGAGCCCGGCGATCGTCTCCAGCCCCGGGCCGAGGCGGTAGTCGATGCGGTCTGCCACGCCGGCCTCCTCGGCATAGCGCTTCGCGATCGCCTGCGCCCGCTCGTCGATGTCGCACGTGATGATCCGGCCGCCCTCGGGAAGGGCGGGAGCCATCGAGATCGAGGAGTAGCCGGTGAAAGTTCCGAGCTCCACCACGAGCTGCGGGCGGGCGAGGCGCACCAGGAATTCGAGGCAGCGCCCCTCCAGCGGTCCAACCATCATCTGCGGCGCATCCATCGTCTCGCGGGTCTCCGCGGCGAGCCGCTCGAGGACGTCGGAGGGAGGCTCGGTCTGCGCGAGGGCGTACTCCTCGATCTCCTCCCAGCCATCGAGGGAGATCATTCAACTCTCCCGACGAGGACGCAGCCGTTGTGACCGCCGAGCCCCATCGCATTGGAGAGCGCGACGTCGACGCGTGCCTCGCGCGCCTCGTTCGGCACGTAGTCGAGGTCGCACGCGGGGTCGGGCTCGCGGTAGTTGATGGTCGGCGGCAGCACGCCGTGGTGGATGGCCAAGACGCACATCATTGCCTCGATCGCACCCGCCGCGCCGAAGCAATGGCCCATCATCGACTTGGTCGACGACACGGCGAGCTCGTAGGCGTGATCGCCGAAGACGTCCTTGATCGCCTTCGTCTCGGCCGCGTCGCCGAGCGGCGTAGAGGTTCCGTGTGCGTTGATGTACCCGACCCGCTCGGGCTCGATCCCGGCACGCTGGAGGGCGGCGCGCATCATCTCCCCGACGCCGATCGCGTCGGGATCGGGCTGCGCCATGTGGTGGGCGTCGTTCGAGGCGCCGTAGCCGAGCACCTCGGCGTAGATCGTGGCGCCGCGAGCGAGCGCGGAGTCAAGCTCTTCGAGGAGGAGCACGGCAGCGCCCTCACCCATCACGAAGCCTGCCCGGGTCGCATCGAAGGGCCGAGATGCCCGTGCGGGATCGACCTCCTCGGCAACCAGCCCGCGCATCGCGCAGAAGCCGGCCAGGATCAGCGGGTGCATGCAGGCCTCGGTGCCGCCGGCGAGCACGACGTCGGCGTCGCCGCGCTTGATCAGCTCGGCAGCCTCACCGACCGCGTGCGAGCCGGTCGCGCAGGCCGAGACGACTGCGTAGTTCGGCCCGCGGAGGCCGAGTGAGATCGCGAGCTGGCCGCTGGCCGAGTCGACGAGCACGTTCGGCAGGAAGTTGGGCGAGACGCGCTCCGGCCCGCGCTCCAGCAGGATGTCGTGCTGCTCCATCACCCCGAGGAAGCCGCCGATCGCAGAGCCGAAAACGACGCCGACGCGGGTCGGGTCGAAGCCGTTCAGGCCGGCGTCGCCCATCGCCTCGCGCGCCGCTCCGAGCGCCAGCAGGACGTTGCGGTCGAGCTTGCGCGCCTCCTTGGCCGACGCGACGCTCGTCGGATCGAAATCCTTGACCTCCGCGGCGATCCGTACGGGATACTCGGAGGCGTCGAACGACCGGATCCAGTCGACCCCGCTCCGGCCCGCGAGGGCAGCGTCCCAGGTCGAGGGCACGTCGTTGCCGAGCGGGGTCACCGCTCCGAGTCCGGTGACCGCCACCCGTCTCATCGTCAGAGCTTAGACACGCCCACGTCGCCAGGAGTTGCGTTAGGAAATACCCTGATTTGGGCAGATAATGTCCAAGTCCCGGGCCGGGTCCCCGCCCTTCACGTTTCCAGCACCACGGAGGTAGCGATGACCACAGCTGTCGAGGCCACACGACCTGACCGCCAGGCCACGAAGCCCGGCCTTGTGTTCTTCCATTCCGCCCAGTCAGGGAGTTGCCGTCGCGCCGAGGGATTCCTCGCGCAGGTCCTGCAGCGCCGCCGGAACCACGGCACGTTCAAGCTCTACCGCGTCGACAGCGGAGAGCGGCCCGACCTCGTCGAGCGGTTCGGCGTCGAGACGATGCCGACGCTCGTCGTCGTCGAGGGCAAGAGCGTGCGTGCGAAGCTGCCGACGCCCCGTGGGTGCCGCGACATCGAGCGCTTCCTCGCGCCCTGGCTGAACTAGACGCTTCGCGTCAACCGAAACCGCCCGAACTGCCGCCCCAGGAAGGTCGCGCGGCCGCTGTAGCCGTCGGCGTCCGGTTCCAGCAGGTCGACGAGGCCCGCGAAGGGCCCGCGGTAGCGCAGCTCGAGGCCGCGGACGTCGAACCGCATCTTCACCGGCCCCGCGAGCGTCACGCTGCGCTCTCCTTCGATGCGTTTCCGGACGCCTCTCATGGGCGGCAGTACGCCGCCCATTCGCTCAACCGTCCAGATCCCGTCGAGCTCATCCATCGCCGCTAGGGTTCCACTCCGTGTCTCGGCGAAACGTGCGCCTCGGCACCGGGGTAATCGATCGGCTGTCGCGGCTCGATGTGCTTCTCCTCAGCATCGTGGTTCTCGGTGCCTGGTTCTCCGCGTACTACGCCACTCGCGGCAGCGAATGGGTCGTGATGACTGACGAGCTGCAGCAGCTCAAGCTCGGAACGTCCGTGGCCGATTCCCTGTCCCCGCTGCCGCAGCTGCACGGTGAGCACTTTTCCACCCTGAGCCAGCTCTACCCGCTCCTGATCGCCCCTTTCGTCGCGCTCATGCGCATGCCGGCGGCGATCGACGCCATCCATGCGCTCAACGGCGTATTGATCGCGCTCGCCGCCTGGCCGGCCCACCGCCTGACGTTCGACGTGACCCGCTCGCGACTTGCGGCCTACCTCGTCGCCGCGCTCACCGCCTTCGCACCCTGGACGGTCCTGTCCACGACCCTGACGACGCCTCTGCTCGCCTACCCAATCGTCGTCTGGGCGGTCCTGCTCATGGAGCGGGCTCTGGTCGCGCCCACGCCGCGCAGCGAGGGAGCGGTGCTCGCCGTCCTCGCGCTCGCGGTGCTGGCACGAACGCAGCTTCTCGTTCTATGCGCCGCGTATCCCCTCGCCGTCGTCGTGCACGAGCTGGGATTCCGTCGCGCCCGACCTCGCCTGCGAGAACATCTCGTGCTCGGCGTGGCGACCGTCTCGGGCCTCGTCGTGCTCGCTGCGGTCGCAGGCTTCGGGCGCGCATCGGGGCTGCTCGGGAACTATTCCGTCACCGTGCAGGGGGATCTGCTCCCAGCCGGCGTTTGGAGCTCGGCTGTCCGGCATCTGCTCAACATCGCCGTACCGGCCGCGATGCTTCCCCTGGCGCTTGCGGCCGGCTGGACCGCGACCGCCCTCCGCGCCCCGCGTGACAAGGAGCAGCACGCGTACGCGTGTCTGCTGCTCGTGATCGCGCCGCTTGTGGCGCTGCAGGTCGCCTCGTTCGACCTCCGCTTCACGCCCGGCGGCTTCCCGCAAGGCCGCTACTTGTTCTTCCTCGTCCCGTTGCTGCTCGCAGCCTCCGCGGCGTGCCTGGTCGAAGGCAGTCGAACCGCCCTGCCCGTCGCGGTAGGCGGCGCGGTTGTCGCCGCCGCAATCGGCATCGGCGAGTTTGGTGGCCCGGCGATCTACTGGGCGTCTCCATCCTCCGCACTTCAGTCGGAGTACGACCGCCTGCTGCCCGGATCCCTGGAAACGTCGATGCGGGTGCTAACCATCGCTCTGACTCTCGCCGCGGTCGCGCTGCTCCTGTGGGCTCCGCGCAGAGCATCTGTCGCCATCGTGCTTGGGCCGTTGCTCGTCCTCTTCGCTCTGGAGGCCCGGTACGTCTTCATCGATCAGGCGCTGACGCTGACGAAGCGTCCACTCGCGGCCACCGCTACGCGCGCGGACTGGATCGACGCGGCACTTCCACGAGGGTCCTCGGTCGCGCTCATCACCGCGGACTACCCCACCTCGGATTACTGGTGGGACGTGGAGTACTGGAACGAGCGCGTCGACCGCGCCTACTCCCTCGACGGCGCGACCACGCACACGCCGTTCCCGCACCGCAACTGGACGCTCCAGGGCTCGACCGGGCTCGTCCACGGCTCTACGCCGCCCGAATACGCTGTCTTCGCGCACAGCGACGTGCGCTTCCGCCCCCAGGCCGCGCCCGTACTCGCCGCAACGAAGTCGTTCGAGCTGCGCCGGCTCCCCCGACGCGTCCGCGCCGACTGGGCGACCTCGGGGTTGACGCCGGACGGCTGGACGCACGGTGCCGTCCGGATCCTCGTCTACCCGCGGATCGGCGCCACCACCCGCCGGCGTGAGGTCACAGTCGAGCTAGCTTCGCTCGGCGGCATCTCACGATCGACCGCGTACAGGATTCGCGCAAGGGGGCGTCAGGTCGCGCACGGCAAGGTCGCGCCTCGCAGCACTTGGACCGTGCGCTTCTCATTGTGCGTACCCCCGGCCCGGCCCGCGGTGGCGCTGCTCGACGTTCGCGCTCGCTCCCGCATCCTCGACGGGAGGATCGTCGGCTTGCGCGTAGAGGAGATCGACACCTCCGTGCTCGAACGACCGTGTCGCGCCCGTGAGTAAGGTCTCAGCCGTGCCCGGCCCCCAGGTTCCGTTCCCGCCAATGGAAGCGGAGCTCGTCGACGAGCTCCCGCGCGGCGCGTGGCAGTACGAGCCGAAGTGGGACGGCTTCCGCGGCGTGCTCGAGAACGACGGCGGCGAGCTTGCGCTCTGGAGCCGCAACGGACGGCCGCTGCTCCGTTACTTCCCGGAGCTGCGAGTGCTCGGCGAGCTCATGCCTCCCCACACCGCCCTCGACGGCGAGATCGTGATCGCCCGCGGCGGCGTCCTCGACTTCGACTCGATGCAGATGCGGCTCCACCCGGCTGAGAGTCGCGTCAACAAGCTCGCCGGCGAGATCCCGGCGGAGTTCGTCGCTTTCGACCTTATGCTTTGGAACCGCAAGAAGGTGCACAAGCTGCCGCTGGAGGAGCGGCGGGCGGCGCTCGAGGCGAACGCCGAGGGCTTCCGGCTCTCGCCGATCTCGCTCGACCCCGACGAGGCCCAGGAATGGCTCGGCTCCCTGGAGGCTGCTGGTCTCGACGGCGTCGTTGCGAAGCGGCTGGGGCTGGCGTACCTTCCCGGCTCGCGCGAGGGCGTCGTCAAGGTCAAGCAGCGAAAGACGGCGGACTGTGTCGTCGTCGGACTGCGCTGGAAGGAGAAGGCCAAGCGGATCGCGACGCTCCTCCTCGGCCTCTACCGCAAGGACGGTGGACTCGACTACGTGGGCTCGTGTGCGGTCGGCGCCCGGCGGCACGACGAGATCGCCGAGCGCGTGCTGCCGTTGCTGGAGGGCGCCGACGAGCGGGGCTTCTCGGAGCCGAACCGCTGGGGCTCTGGCGGCCTGGAGGAGGCGGCGGTTCGTCCGGAGCTCGTCGTCGAGGTGGCGTTCGACAAGGTGCAGGGCAACCGCTTCCGACACGGAGCGAAGCTCCTCCGCTTCCGCCCGGACAAGGATCCGAAGCAATGCACATGGCGCGAGGTCCGGCCGCCGAAGCGCAAGGGCGACCCGACGTTCGAGAGCTTGCTAGGGCTTTAGGCGACGCGCGAAGCGTCGAACGCCGACCGCAAGGCCGCCGATTGCCGCCATGCCGAGCCCGACGATGTTCGTCGTGACGCAGGTGCGGCAGGCGTTGCAGCACACCGTGGCGGCCGGGCCGAGATCGTTCGCCCGGGTGGCGAGCGGGAGCATCCGCATTTGCGCCTTTTCCAGCACGTTCTCAGTGTAGTCGCGATGTCAGTCGGGGCTTGAGACCGGCGGATCCAGCCCAAGCCGCTCGAACAGCGGCGCGAGGCTCCGCTTGCGCCGCCACATCCCGCGCATCAGATCGCCGACCTTCGCCACCCGCGCGGGCAGCGTCTCGAGCGTGAACGCCTCGGGCTCGACAGTCGGGACCTCCTCCCACGCGAGCGGTGCGGAGGCGCGCGCGTCGGGCGTGGGCCTGATCGAGTACGCGCTTGCGATCGTCCGGTCGCGGGCGTTCTGGCCGAAGTCGACGAAGACGCCGACGCGATCAGCCACGCGCCACGTCGTCGTCGCAACCGCCTGGTCGCCTACGCGCCGTTCAACCTCCTCCGCGAGCGTTTTCGCGAAGCGCCGCACCTCGGGGAAGACGAGCTCCGGCTTGATCGGCGCGAGGATGTGCAAGCCGGTGGCGCCTGACGTCTTCGGGAACGAGGCGAGCCCGAGCTCATCCATCACCTCGCGCACGACGAGCGCGATCTCGCGGACGAAGGGCCACTGGCCGTCGGTCGTCGGGTCGAGGTCGATCAGCAGGTAGTCCGGCCGCTCGATGTCCTTCACGCGCGAGTGCCACGTGTGCAGTTCGATGCAGCCGAGGTTCACGACCCACGCCAGCGCCGCGGCGTTGTCGACGATCGCAAAATCGGTCGAGTGCCCGCTCGGGAACTCGACGTGCACCTCGTCTACATAGGCCGGGTGTCCCTTCGGGACGCGCTTCTGGTGGAAGAACTCGCCCGCGACGCCGTCCGTGAACCGCTTCATGTGGAAGGGCCGGCGGCGGAGGTGCGGCAGGACCGAGTCAGCGAGCCCGACGTAGTAGTCGACGAGATCGCCCTTCGTCAGCCCCCGCTCCGGGAAGAAGGGCTTGTCCGGATTCGAGACCGTGACTTCGTGTCCGCCCAGGCGCACGACGGCAGTATCGTTCGCAGCGTGCTTGAGGACTCGCGCCGGATCGATCTGTCCCTGGAGCCGCTCGACGACTTCATCGTGGTCGAGCCCTCCGACGAGGAGACCGAGACGCGCGCCGGACTGATCATCCCCGCCAGCGACGAGGCCGGCTGTCGCACGGGAATCGTGACCGCGGTCGGGTCGGAGCCCGGCGGGCTCGAACCCGGCGACAAGGTGCTGTTTCCGAAGGATGCGGGCTTCGACGTCCGCCTGGGCGGGGCCGCCGTCAAGCTCGTGCGGCGGCCGGAGCTGATCGCACGGGTGCACGACTGAGGCGGCGCTTGCGACGCCGCCGCAGGACGTGCGGGGTCCGCCCGTACGTCCGTCTGAAATGACCGGTCGACCCCCTCAAATAGAAACCGACGGCCCTCGGGAGCGACATATCGTGGCGATGGGCGGCGGGTGGCTCCCGGGAGAGGAGGCGCGCGCCCTCGCCGACTACGTCCTCGCACTGGCCGGGAAAAAGCGGCCGCGGCTCCTGGTCGTTCCGACCGCGAGCGCGGAGCCCGCACACGTGATTCTCGACTTCTACGACGAGCTCCGCGACCGTGCGGACGTCTCGCATCTGAGCTTCTTCCCCTGGCCGCCGGAGGATCTGCGCGGGTTCGCTCTCGAGCACGACGTGATCTACATCGGGGGTGGCAACACCGCGAACATGCTGGCGATTTGGCGCGTGCACGGATTCGACCGGGTCCTGCGCGAGGCGTGGGAGGCGGGCGTCGTCCTCTGCGGCGTCAGCGCCGGAATGATCTGCTGGTTCGAGGCCGGCGTCACCGACTCGTTCGGCCCGCAGCTCGAGGGCTTGCGC
The DNA here is from genome assembly GCA_040005095.1 of Thermoleophilia bacterium. Lineage (GTDB taxonomy): Bacteria > Actinomycetota > Thermoleophilia > Gaiellales > Gaiellaceae > UBA5186. The sequence continues at coordinate 15,112 of JBDTZN010000039.1, forward strand.
GACGGCCTCGGCTTCCTCCCCGGCAGCGCGTGCCCCCATTACGACCGGGAGGAGCGGCGGCGACCCGTCTATCAGAAGCTCGTCACGGAGGGGTTCCTACCTGGAGTCGCGGCGGACGACCTCGTCGGGCTGCACTACGTCGACGACAAGCTGGCGGAAGCCGTGACGGCTCGCGAAGACAGCAGCGCGTATCGCGTCGAGCCGGGCTCGGAGACGGCGATCCAGACTCGCTACATAGGCCCCTAGAAACGCGAAGCCCGCCTAAAAAGGCGGGCGCCGCACGCCGGTTTGAGGGGGGAGCCGGCAATTCGAATCATCTTCTGCCGCATGCCGAAGGCATGCCGCAGAAGGGTGATTCGACCACGGGTGAACCCCTGGTTCCCCCGTGAGCCCCCTCCTTGCGAGCGGCGAGGCTCACAAAGGGAGATCGGCGCCGGCCGCGGTTTGCGTGGGCCAGTCGTATTCGCAGTTCGCACGCTCCCGGCGGGCGGAGCCCGCCTCCGCTGTCGAACGCCACGATGACGCCTGCAGTAAGAGCGGAGAAGGAGGGATTCGAACCCTCGAAGGAGGTTAGTACCCCCTTAACGCCTTAGCAGGGCGCCGCCTTCAGCCACTCGGCCACTTCTCCGTGAGCCGATGGTACCCCACCACCAGCCCGGTTCCTCCTTCGAGAGAGGGTCAGTCAGCGGAGGCCGGCTTTGCCGGCCGGGAGCGCACGAACTGCAGAAACCAAGGCAGTAAGCAAGCCCCCGCCGGCGCCGAGCCCATTCGCACATCCTTGCCGTCCTCGAGGAGGGGGCTCAGGGGGGAACCAGGGGTTCCCCCCTGCTAGCGGAGAGGGCGGGATTTGAACCCGCGACGCACCTTGCAGCACGTACGCGATTTCCAGTCGCGCTCCTTAGACCGCTCGGACACCTCTCCAAGCGCGCGAAGCCTAGCCGCTACTCTGTGCGACCTCGGAGGGGTGGCAGAGCGGTCGAATGCGGCGGTCTCGAAAACCGTTACGGGCCGTTAGGTCCGTCGAGGGTTCAAATCCCTCCCCCTCCGCTTTAGCACTGGTGAGACCGTGTTCTTGGCTACTTCCTCGTCGTTGAAGGCGAGTCGAGCCGAAGCTTCTTGCTCAGGTCGGCAAGCGGCATGGTCGCCTTGAACGTGACCCGCTTCTCGAGCGCGTCGAGCGATGCGTCGATTTTGATCCTGCCGGGCGCCGCTCGCTGCAGCAGTTGCGCCGCTTCGAGCCGAGTGCAGCCGGCGAGATCCACTTGGAGGTGGTGCCGCGGCGGCGGATTGGGCGGCTCCGTCTGGCTCTTCACGGACATCTCCGTGATCGAGCCACAGCAGAGGATCGTGTACTTCTTGGTCTCGTGGTTGTAGACGATCCCACAACCGCTACAGGCACACGTGAGCGTGGTGCCGTTTGCCATCGACGGTGCAGGTCTGATTGTCAGCCATGTCTCCTCTCCCGTACGCGAAGGGTTCGGTCCAGAGCCAGTTTACTCCGGGAAACCACGTGTGCGGTCAGCTGTACATCCGGCGGGCGCCCGTCCGGCAGCGGACGGAAGCCTGCTCACTCCTAGGTGACGGTCAGCTTCGCATCCATTCCGGCGTCCTTGTGGCCCGGGATGGAGCAGTAGAGCTCGTACACGCCCGGCTTCAGATCGACCTGCAAGGCGGCGTCCTTGCCGGGCGCGATCTCAGGGGTGCTCTTGTCGACGCCGGCACCCTTGACGACGAGGTTGTGGGGCACTTTGCCCTCGTTCGTGACCTGGATGTCGATCGTCCCGGACCCGGCCTGCGCCGCGGGCAGCTGAATCTTGAATTCCGTTTCCGACACCTTCAATGCGGAGAGGCCGGGACCCGCCGAGGCCTGGGTGGCGGCCGGCTCGGCGGCCTGCCCCTCCTCCGACTCCTTGCCGAAGACGAAGACAGCGGTGAGCATCGCCACGAACAGCGCGGCGGATGCTGCCACGAACCAGAAGAGGTTCCGTCCCGGAAAGTTGGGGTCCCGCCGCGGCAGGACGAACGACGAGATCAGGGCGAACAGGATGAAGGCCCCGCCCACCAGCGCGAGACCCAGCTT
>JBDTZN010000124.1:0-4953 GCA_040005095.1 Thermoleophilia bacterium
CCGCCTGGTCCTTGCGGTGGCAGATCGGCGGGAACAGCCAGCGCAGGTCCTTCAGATTGAGGAACCGCAAGTTCGGCTGCACCAGCTTCGCGAACGTCATCGACTGCGCGAGGACGGGCAGGTTCCGCTCGAGAAGGAGCGTGTGCGGCCCTTCCTTCGCGAGGTGTTCCGTCATCGAGGCGTCGTTTGTAGTCCGCCTCGTCGTCGATGCGCTCTTGCGCCTTGAGGTTGGCGTCTTCCTGGCTCTTGCCATCGAAGCTCCTTTTCTATGGCACGACGTGGACGATTCCGTACATCGGCGTCTTCGCGACCGGGTCGCCGCCGTGGACGCCGCAGTGGTAACCGAAGTCGCCGACCGTGGTGAACGTCCGGCTCTTCGGCAGGCCCGTGAGGTTCAGGGGCGGCGAGAGCGTCGTGAACGGCGGCACGTTGTCGCTCACCACGGAGTGACCGTTGCAACCCGCCTCTTGCCAAGTGACTGTACCGCCGACCTTGATCGTCGTCTCCGGCGTCCCTGACGCGTCGTCGCGCCATTTGCAGTCGGAGGTGCTTTTCACGGTCGCGGTCGTCGGCGTCGTGTCGAGTGGCGTCGTCATCTCCGGCATGTCGCACGGCATGCCTACCGGCAACGTTAGCGCGGGCGCGCCCGCTTCGGGGACGATCAGGAGCGAGCCCATCATCCCGAGGTCCATGTGCATCAGAACGTGGCAGTGCATGTGCCATTCGCCGATCGGGCTCGCAGGCGTCTTGCCCTCGCCGGGTGTGAACGGGTCGGCGCGCATGAACCCGCTGCCTTCCTCGATCGTGAACACGAACGAGTTCGCGGGGCCGAACGTCCGCGTGTCCTCGAACTGCGACACGGGTGTGTCCAGAGGGCTGCTCTGGATCGTGCCGGGGTCCGACCCGTGCGGGCCCGGGATGATCCAGCGGTGACCGTGGATATGGAAGGTATGGAAGTCGCTCCCCATCCCGACGACGCCGAAGCGCATGCGCGTCTGCGGCCCCGCGACCATGGTGGGAGTGTTGCCGAGGTACTTGCGGCCGTTGATACACATGCCGGCGTCGCCGAGCGTGTGGAAAAGCTGCAGGTACAACGCTTTCGACGGCGGCTGCCGGTAGTGGGGGAAGCACAGCCGATGGAACTTGTTGAGCTTCTGGTCGAGCTCGAAGACGAGATCGCCGCGCTGGACCGAGCGTGCCGGGTCAGGAGGACCAACCGCTCCGCGCCCGCGTGGCTCGTCGCCGATGGCGCGAATTGCGGCGCTCATCGGGGCGCCCATGGAGCTGTGTGCCGCGGGGACTTCAAGGCCGAGCCCGAGCAGGTCGTGCGGAAGCACCTCGGCCGCCACGTCCCGCGCAAAGGGGAAGCAGACGAGGTGCACCGGTGAGCTGGTGGGAGTCCCGCCGGGTAGGAACGCCGGGTCGAGCGCCGTGTGGGTCGCGTCCTGGTCCTTCTCCGGCATTCGGATGTCGACTTCGTTGTTCGTGTCCGCCGGGTTGTGGATGACGATCACGCCGATCGCGCCGTGCTCGGTGTTCTCCATGTCGCAGATCGAATGGTCGTGGTAGAGCCACACGCCGGCGGTCGTCGGCCAGCCTCGCGTGTGCCACTGGTAGGTGAAGGTGCCACCGGGAGGGACGCGGTCGCCCTGCTTCAAACCCGTCACCTTCAGTTCCGACCAGGCATCCTTCTCGGGCGAGCCCGGCTCGATCGGCTGATCGGGGTCAGGCGGTGAGAGCGGGAAGGCACCGTCGAACTTCGGCGCGAACACGAACCCGTGCGGGTGCAGGCTGTGCGTGCGCTTCTCGACCGGTAGCGGGACGCTGATAGGAGCCGGGAAGCAGATCTTCCCGATGAAGGGGAAGTCGAAGCACACCTCCTTCGTTCCGAGCTCCGCCCGTGTGTCGTTGTTGCGGAAGTGGACGATCACCGAGTCGCCGACGCTGCACTCGATCGTCGGACCGGGGATCGTGCCCATCGTCCCGTTCTCCCCTGGATCGGGCTCGTTCAGGTCCCACGGGTTGACCTTGCGGTCGTCGGGCACCGTCCACGCGTCGCTACCGTCGGCCTTTGCCGGCGGCTTATAGCGGCGCAGGATCAACGCCTCGTCGACCGCATCGCCTGCCTTCCGGAGGGGCCGGAACATTGTCGTCTTGTGCGTGTGCCCCGTGGGCGACGACAGGGTGAGATCGACCTTGTCCTTCTTCTCGCGCACCTTGAGGTTCTGGCCAGTGATCCGGTCGATGTTGTGCGGACAGACGTCCCAGGGACGGTTCTCGATCTGGATCCAGTACTCGACGGTTGCCATCTCTTGCTCCTTCGCCGCAACTAGTGGTGGTCGTCGTCGCCCATCGGCGGCGGCTCCGGATAGCCGTCAAGCGCGAACCATGGACCGCATGCGCGGGGCAGCTCGGCCGACGGGACGTGCGCGATGTACCAGAGGACGACGTCCGCGTCCTGCATGCTCTCGTTGTTGTCGTAGACGGCGGGGACGCTTTCCGGCGATCCCGGAATGCCCTCGCCGGTGCCGCCTGCAGCGCTCCAGCCCTCGACGTCCTTGTAGGCGAGAGCCCAGAGCTCGCCGTCGTCGAACCGTCCGGGGCGAACGACGATGCCCCGGTCCTGCGTCCGGTCGACGACCCGCCACTCGTACCCGCGGGTGGCGGCCGCCTTGTGCCCCCCTTCCCGTGCGACGTCCGTCCACCGTCCCGAAGTCGCACGCCGCTGGAAGGAGTCGTGCGGCGAGCCGCCCACGTCGAGATCGATCCGGAATGGGATGTGGTAGACGTGCTTGCCCTGATTTTCCTCGCCGGGCCCCTGGATCACGATCCTCGACGCGAACTGGCCGTCGTCGTGGAAGCGGATCACGTGTTCGTAGAGGTAGTCGTCGCTGTAGAGGTCGTAGCTCGCCTTCAGGTCGAAGCCTTGCATGATCTCGCGGCGCTCGATCCTACGACTTGTACTGCGAAGCTCGTCGGTGAAGGGGCCGAATGCGTCGCCGGCATAGTTGACGTACACGAACGGGACTGCGGCGTCGTGGAGGACGCGCACGCCCATGTACTCGCACGGGCCGACGACGAGCCCGCTCGACACCGACCAGCGATACTCGACCGACCAGTTGTGCGCAGAGATCGTCGGCATCAGGCATCGGCTCCGCGCGTGAGGTCGGCTTCGTCAAGCGCGTCGACTACCCGCGCTTCCGTCAGATCGACGACGACGTAGCGGCGCTCGGAGCTCGTGGGCCGCAGGAACACGATCGCGTGCCGGTGCCCCGAACGGTCGCCCGGCGGAAAGTAGAGCCGCGTCAGCGGATTCATTCGCCGACGCCGCAGAAACGACTTCGCGCGCTCGTCGGCAGCCGCAAGCTCCTCTGCGGCTGCGCGCTCCTGTTGCGAGAGCTGAAATTGCGCCGGCGTCGCGTGCACGCCGACTACTCCGTTCCGGTCGACGAGCGCCACCAACGACCGGGCGCCCTCATGGTCGTGGACGCCGACGATCACGCGGTCTCCTCTGCCGCGACCGCGTTCAGGCTCGACGAGGACGACCTCACCGCCACTCTCGAGCACGGGGCCTAGCGTCGAGTGTCCGCGCGCGAGCCGGATCGCCTCTGCCTTCGTGGGTGCCTTGCGTCTCGTCACGTGCCTCCTCGACCGGTCCGCGTCGGCTTCCGAGAGCGCGATCGACCTGTCCTCGTGCCTCTGCTTGCGCATGCAGTCGCGCAGGTAATGCTTCCGGGATGCGTCCTTCTCCTCCGGGTCGACAGGGCTGTGGTCGAGGCTCGACTCGATCGTCGGGTAGACGTCACGCTCAGGCAAGGCCGAAACTGGTGGCCTCTCAGTCGTTCTTGGCCGGCGTCAGGATGGGAGGGGCGCCCAACAGGCGTCCGAAGCGGCCGCAGCAACGAGCCCAGGTGCATCACGCTCTCCCTTCGTTGCCGAGCAGCCACTAAATGCCTATCGCAACGGTTTGTCAAGCGCGCGCGTGCGTGCGGGCGCGACGCCCGTGCGACACCATTTCCTGGGCGCAGCTCGACGACAGCGGCAAACGGATCCGGATTCGGGATGAACTTCGCGAGCCACTCGAGTCCCGCGGCCTCGACCTCGACGCCGGTCGCCAGAAAGGCGTCGGAGCGGAGGCTAATGTGGGCGCTCGAAGAGTCGAGCTCGACGCCGAGCCGCTCGGTGACAGCGCGGCCGCGGCGCACGACCGGACGAACGATGTGATCGAGTGGCGGCTCTTCGGGTCGGGCTGGTCCTGGCCGCGCAGTAGGAGGGAGACGATCGCGCCAGGGAGTGGCCGGTGCCGCTCGTCCTCGACGACGCCTTTGATCGTAGACGTGCCGGTGGGACCGGGCGGTTCGCTGCCGACGGGAGAGGCGACCGCGACGCCCGGTGTCGGCACGGCGGGGCCGGCTGTCTTGCCCTGGGCGTTTTGGGCTCCTTGCTTGATCCAGGCGTTGATGAGGTCGATGTCGGCCTGCGCCATCCGCGGCGCGCCCTGCGGCATCCGGGCTCCGATTGCCGGGATGTTGTGCAGCTGCGGGTCGCCTGCGATCTTCTGGTAGAGGAAGCTGCGGTCCGGGTCGCCCGCGATCACGCGCACCAGCCGTGGATCCTCGACGGCGCGGACGCCGACGAGCGACGCGTACTCGTGGCCTGGGCGGAGGTCGAGCGAGGGCGCGGCCGGGCGAGGATGAAGATGTCGCGCTCGTGCGTCTCCCGGTCGGAGCGGCCCTCGAGCGCGCCCGAGCCGGCGGCTTCCAAGAAGGGCAGACCGCGCTCGCGATCCTGCTCGCCGCCCCCCTTGAGGTGCCAAAAAAGCGTGGAGCCTTTGTGGAGCACCGTGGTCGCAACAGGGCGCAAACCAATCACTCCCAGACTCAGGGCACGACCCGCCAAAACATTGCAAACCGTTGCCAGCCGTTGCCTGTGGGGTGCCAAAACTCGGACCTG
>JBDTZN010000009.1:0-47651 GCA_040005095.1 Thermoleophilia bacterium
GGTTTAGGACCCGGTGGGCTCAGGCCCTTGGAGGTTCAAGTCCTCTCACCCGCACCTGCCGCCCGAAGTCGCGCCTTCGGCGCTCAACTTCGGGCGGATCGACGTGGATCCCAGCCTGGGTGGACGCCGCCAGGCGGAGCCAGGCGGCGCGCCCGAGACCGTGGTCCCCCATTACTTCGGATCGCGGCTATGGTGAGAGAGCGCGTCGGCCAAGCATCTGAAGTTGGGGCCCGCACAATCCTTCGACTGTTCCAACACGGCCCGCGCCGCAGGGATCCCTGCTGGGACTCTGCCCTGAACGAATCCGTTAGGAGCACTATGTTTGCGACCATCAGGCGTTATGAAGGTGTGGACACGAGCCGCATCGACGAGCTCAACAAGAAGATCAACGAGACGCTCGTTCCGAAGCTGAGCAACCTGCCCGGCTTCAAGAGCTACACCCTCGTTGGCGCCGACCACGGCGTCATGAGCTCGTTCGGCATCTTCGAGACTGCCGACCAGGGCAGCGAGTCGACACGCGTCGTCGCTGAGTGGCTCCGCGAGGAGAACCTCGAGACGATCCTGCCGAACGCACCGAAGATCACGAGCGGCACCGTGCTCGTGCACAAGAACGGCGTTCCGGTCAGCGTCTAAGACGCACCGGGTTGGCGCGGGCCCCGGGGGGCCTTTGCGCCGACCCATCTCGTTTGCGGCCTCGATCGATGGCCCCGGGAGGAATCGAACCTCCGCGCGCGGATTCGAAGTCCGCCGCTCTATCCGCTGAGCTACGGGGCCAAGCCGAACGAAGTCGGCCTTCGGCCTCAACTTCGTTGGAATGGTTCTAGCGCAAAAGCAGCTGTTGCGTGCGAACGCGGGCAGAGCCCGCAGTCGCGGCGGGCTTACGACACGCGATTCGGAGGATCCTGGCCTCGCTCGACTGCCAGCACGTTGTCGACGAGCACTCTCGTCATCGCCTCGCGCGTCGCGCCTGTGGCGCTGCCGATGTGTGGGGTCAGGACGACGTTGGGGAGGTCGAGCAGATCCTGCGGGACGTTCGGTTCGTCGGCGTACACGTCCAGGCCCGCGCGGATGCGGCCGGACTGGAGCTCGGCCACGAGTGCCGGCTCGTCGACGACGCCGCCCCGCGACGTGTTCACAAGGCACGCCCCGTCGCGCAGCAGCGCTAGCCGCTTCGCGTCGATCAACTCGCGGGTCTCGTCTGTCAGCGGGAGATGCAGCGTCACGATGTCCGCTTCGGCGAGGAGCTCGTCGAGCTCGCGTAGCTCCGCGCCCAGATCCGACGCGGCTTCAGACTCGTGCCGCTGGGCGTAGAGGATCCGCATCTCGAACCCGCGCGCCCGACGCGCCACGGCCTGGCCGATCCGGCCTAGACCGACGATCCCAAGCGTCGCGCCCGAGATCTCGTCGCCGAGCAGGAACGGCTCGGCCCAGCCGCTCCCCCACTTGCCTGCCCGGACGAAGCGGTCGCCCTCCGCCACGCGCCGCCGCACCGCGAGGATCAACGCGAACGTCAGATCCGCGGTCGCCGCGTCGAGCACGCCGGGCGTGTTCGTAACGGCCACGCCCCGTGCCTGGCACGCGGCCACGTCGATTCCGTCGTAGCCGACGCCGTAGTTCGCGACGAGCCGAAGGTCAGGCAGCAGGTCGAGCGTCGCCTCGTCGACGGGAGCGACGGTCGCCAGCACCTCGACCCGGGGCCGCGGCTCGTCGAGCGCGCCCTCGAGGTACTCCACGTCGTGAAGCTCGTCCCACGCAGCTCCGGGAAATCGCCTCGATGCCAAGACGCGCATGCCGGGCTATCCTTGCGGTTCCGCGGTGGCGGTAGCTCAGTTGGTAGAGCCCCGGGTTGTGGTCCCGGTGGTCGCGGGTTCGAGCCCCGTCCGCCACCTTCATCCTCGAAAGTCGGCCTGCGGCTTCAACTTTCGAGGATTCTGTGCGCTAGCGGCGAGCGGTTGCGTGCGGACGCGGGCGGAGCCCGCATCCGCGGTCAGGCAGGCGGCGTTCGTGGTTTGCGGATGTCGGTTTTGATGCTCGGGTAGGAGGTCAGCGTCCGGCCGCGCACCGCGTCGGCTACCCGGGCGCTCGAGACCGGTAAACGCGCGTAATTAGGGATCAAGTCAGGCCGGGATCTGCCGACCTTGGTCGTGTGGGCCACCCGAAGCTCCTGACGCTTTTCAGCGCGCTCGCCGCTGCTCTCGCGCTCCCCCTCGCCGCCGGCGCGTCGAACCTGATCGACCGTGACGCGAGGAACATCAGGCTGCAGGTCAACCGGAACGGTGAGGCACTCGTGTCGTACAGCGCCGCCGGCCGGACGCGCAACGTGCTCGCCTGGGGCGCGCTGAACGCGCGTCACCCCGACCCCTCGTCGAGCGTGCCGCAGATCAACTTCAAGCTCGACTACTCCGGCGGCTGGGGCAAGTACCGCAAGCTCTACTGGAAGACCTTCACGAACTCGTGTCGCGCCTACGACGGGCCTGCACTCGCCTGGCTGGTTTCCGCGTGCAAGGCGCCGGACGGCTCGTACTGGGCTCTGCAGAGCTGGCAGACCCCGCTTCCGAACCTCGGCTTCTCGCCGTGGACGCCGAAGCTCTCGGCCTGGGAGCTCCATCTCTCACACTGGACGGGGCCGCTCGCCCAGCTCGAGGTCTGGAACGACTGGGTCTACGGCGGCCGCTTCCACCAGCTGTTCGGCCGGTTGAGCTACGGCGGTCAGCCTGTCTACGGGTACGGGACGACGAACGTCGGCGCGCCGACGGATCGCTACGGACGCCTGCTCTACCTCGACACGTTCAACTCGCGCTACGGGCGGGGCTGGCGGCGCGAGAACTCGTTCGTCGCGCACAACCCGACCGGAGTCTGGTGCTACGGCTTCTACACGTTCAATCCGTTCAAGGGCGGCTACTTCGCCCCGCCGGGCTACAACGACGGCATGCGCGGCCCCGGCAACGGCGAGAAGTACCGGATCACCGTGAACGGGCCGGGCGTGACCCCGGACGTGACGTGGATCGGGAACGGCCTCAACGACTACGACCGGAACAATCCCGCAGACGTCGCGTTCGAGCAGCAGATGAACGGCGTGCTCGACTCGATCCTCAACGGCGACAAGCTCTGTAGACAGCACTAGGGCTCGGCCACGGGAGGGCTACCCTTGCCCTTGCGCGCCCGTAGCTCAGTGGACAGAGCGACGGCCTTCTAAGCCGTTGGTCGGAGGTTCGAATCCTCCCGGGCGCATCTGGCCGGAGGTTCGCCCGCGCCGGGGCTGTTCGCCGGTCTGAGGGGCACGTCGATCCCAAAATCCCCGTTTGTGCGTAGCCGCTACCTCGTTCGAGTGATCGAAGGGTCACGAGGGCCGGCCGATGTGAGTAGGGATGTCTGGGGCTCGCAAGTCGCTCGTTCTCCTCTTCGCCGTGGTCCTGGCGGCCGTCTCGCTGACGGCTACCGCTTCGGCGAGAAACGACGGACCGACCAGCGCTTCGAGCGGCGTCAGCGCTCTCGAGACCGCGGTGCTCGCGAACGTCAATCAGATTCGCGCGCAGCACGGACTGCGCACACTCAAGCTTTCCACCCGCCTCTCGGGCGCAGCCGACCAGCAGTCTGACGCCATGGGCGCCAAGGGCTTCTTCAGCCATAACTCCGCGGACGGAACAGCCTTCTGGAAGCGGATCCGCAGCTACTACACCGACCGGAACTACCGCTACTGGTCGGTCGGCGAGAACCTGCTCTGGTCGTCTCCGGACGTCGACGCCTCGCAGGCGCTCGACATGTGGATGAAGAGCCCGGAGCATCGCGCGAACCTCCTGAGCAGCAAGTGGCGCGAGATCGGCCTTTCGGCGGTCCACGTCCAGGCGGCTCCCGGCGCGTTCCAGGGTCTCGACGTGACGATCGTCACCGCCGATTTCGGCGTACGGCGCTAAGCCTCGCCGGGGATAGGCGCCGGCGGCACGTCGCCGGTCTCCACGCTCGGCTTCCTGTACGCGAGCCAGTCGCGCAGGATCACCTGGATCGCACCGGCCACGGGAATCGCTGCGAGCGCGCCGAGCACGCCGGCCACCTGCGAGCCGATCAGCACCGACATCAGGACGACGAGCGGCGAGAGCTGCACCGTCCGCCCGTAGATGATCGGCTGCAGGATGTGGTTCTCGAGCTGCTGGTAGAGGACGAAGAACACGAAGACGACGATTCCCGCGGGGATCCCGTGCAGGAACGCGACGGTGACGACGATCGCCCCCGCGATCGTGGCTCCGGCGAGCGGCACGAGGTCGAGGATCGCCACGACGAGCCCGAGCGCGACCGCGTACGGGACGCCCATGATCAACAGCACGATCGTCGTGGTCGCGCCGGCGATGAGGCTGATCAGCAGGTTCCCGGTCACGTAGCCGCCGACGGTCTTGTAGATGTCGTGCCCGACGGACCGCCAGCGCGGGCGCGAGCCCTCCGGCACGAGCGTGAAGGCGCGATCGATCCAGCTGGGCCCTTCCAGCAGCATGAACATCGTCAGGAAGATCACGGTGACCGTCCCGACGATGAAGGTGATGATTCCCTTCGTTACCGCGAGCGCGATTCCCGAGAAGCCGAACAGCTTCGCGGCGCCACCGCCCTTCACGGCGCTCTGAAGGCGCTCGACGACCTGATAACGGGTCTCCAGGAACCCGAGCCGCCCCTTTCCGGCCGTCACGTCGTGCACGTAACCGGGAAGCGCGTTCGCGAAGTTGTTGACCTGGTCGACGAGCGTCGGGATGAACAGCGCGCCGATCGCCACGATGGCGAGCAGCACTCCGAGCATCGCGAGGATCACCGCGAGCGTGCGGCTCTTGATCCAGCGGCGCTGCAGCGAATCCACCGCGGGATTGATCGCCATCGACAGGAAGACCGCGATCAGCATCCACACGAGCACCTGGCGCGCAACGGAGAGGATGTGCAGGAGCAGCGCCACCACCAGCACCGCCGTCAGGACGGCGTAGATCGTCCTCCAGCGGAAGCGGACGACGGTCTCCTTCACACACGAGAGTTTCGTGTCCGGGCCGGACGGCTAGGCTGCCGGTCGTGAGCAAGGCGACATTGCAGACGAACCACGGTCCGATCGAGCTCGAGCTCCACGACGAGGACGCGCCGAAGACCGTGGAGAACTTCAAGAAGCTTGCCCGTGACGGGTTCTACGACGGTGTGATCTTCCACCGCGTGATCCCAGACTTCATGATCCAGGGTGGCGATCCCACCGGCACGGGCAGCGGCGGCCCCGGTTACCAGTTCGAGGACGAGTCCAACGAGCATGAGGTCGTGCGTGGGGCGCTCGCGATGGCGAACGCGGGGCCGAACACGAACGGGAGCCAGTTCTTCATCGTCACGACCCAGTCGGCTTCGTGGCTGAACGGCAAGCACACGGTCTTCGGTCGCGTGACGAGCGGGATGGACGTGGCCGACACGATCTCCGGGGTACCGCGTGACGCCAGTGACCGGCCGCACGACGACGTCGTGATCGAGCGCGTCGAATTGTCCGACTAGCTACCGGTGCGGCTCTTCGTCTTGGCGCGGCACGGCGAGTCCGTGCTGAACGTCGAGCGGCGCATCAACGGGGATCCGACCGTGGAGGTCGCGCTGAGCGAGCGCGGCGAGGAGGAGGCGCGCCTGCTCGGCGAGGAGCTCGAGCACGTGCCGATCGAGCTGTGCGTGCACACGCGGTTCGGGCGGACGCTGCAGTCGGCCCGCTTCGCGCTCGCCGGCCGCGAGGTCCCGTTCGAGGTCGAGCCGGATCTCGACGACATCGACGTCGGCGAGCTGGAGGGGCAGACGATCGAGGACTACCGGGTGTGGAAGCGCGCCCACGAGCGTAGCGACCCGTTTCCCGGCGGCGAGAGCCTCGACGATGCGGCGCGGCGCTACGCAGGCGCGTACCGGCGACTCGCCGCGCGGAGCGAGCGCGTCACGCTCGTGGTCGCACACGAGATCGCCGTCCGGTACGCGGTCAACGCCGCGGCGGGCTCAGACGAGCTCGATGCGCCGACGCACGACATCCGCAACGCCGCGCCGTACCTCTTCGATGAGCAGGCGCTCGAGCGTGCCGCACGACGGATCGAGGAACTCGTCCCCTAAAGCTCGAGGCTGTATCCGACGTCGATCGGATTCGGCGGATAGGGCACGACGCGCGTCGTCCCGTTCTCGCGCCAGCCGCGGCGCTCGTAGAACCGCCGTGCCCTCGCGTTCGCCTCGAGCACCCAGAGGTGCGCGCTCGCTGCGCCGGTTGCTCGGATGGCGTTCAGCACCGCGTCGTGCAGCGCCGACGCAACGTCTCCGCCCCACCGTTCCGGCAGGACGTAGAAGCCGTTGAGCCAGTCGCCTTCGATCGCGGCGACGCCGACAGCCCCGCCGTCCGCCTCGGCCACAAACGCCCGGTGATCGGACCCGGCGACGACCTCCCGCCAGCGCTCCCGCACCGCGTCGTCCGGATACGGGAAGCGGTCAGCCGGAAAGATGTGGCCGAGGCCCGCGAGCGACGCGGCCTTCTGGATCGCGAACAGCACCTCGGCCTCGCCGGCCCGTGCGAGGCGAATCGTGACATCCACCTCGCACGAGCCTACCCCGCCGTCGGAACGACGCTGACGCGCCACCGGCGCTCAAACAGGACGGAGAGCCAGATCGAGCCCTCGAAGAGCACCAGCAGAGGGATCATCTCCATCGCGGTCGTGACCGGATCGACGCCCGGGAGCGCGACCGCCAGCGCGGCCATGGAGAAGTAGCCCAGCCGGCGCTTCCGCCGCAGCTTCGCCGCCGAGGTCACGCCGAGCCGCACCAGCGCGAGGATGAAGATCGGTAGCTCGAACACGAGCGCGACCGAGAGCAGCACCAACAACGCGAACGAGTAGTAGCTCGAGGCGCGAACCTGAATGTTGTAGATCGACGAGTCGTAGTTGGTCAGGAAATGCACGGCCGCGGGCAGCGCCAGCACGTAGCCGAACGTCGCGCCGGCAGCGAACAGGACGGTCGCGAAGACGACGAACCCGCCCAGCGCGCGCTCCGTCTTGCGATCGACGGCCGGTGCCAGGAACGACCAGACTTGCCAGAGGATCACCGGCAGGGCGAGGGCAAAGCCGGCGTACAGGCTGACCTTCAACGAGGTCGTGAACGGCTCGGCAACGCCGAGCGTGACCGGCTGCCGCCCCGCCGGGAGCGGTGCGTTCAGCCAGTGGATCAAGCGGTGATGGAAGGCGAAGGCGACCGTCGAGCCGCCGACCAGTGCCGCCAGCGAGACGAAGAGCCGTGCACGGAGCTCGCCGAGATGATCGACGAGCCCCGCGGTGTCGCCGTGACCCAGGCGGCGCGGCAGACGCATTACGCGACCTTTCGATCCTCGGTCGACGCCAGCGCGGGAGTTACGACCGCGCTGTCCTCGCTCGGGATCGCGAACACGTCGTCCGTCTTCGAATCCGAGCTCGTCACCGAGTCCTTGAACTCACGCATCCCACGTCCGAGCGAGCGGCCCATCTCCGGCAACCGCTTCGGGCCGAAGACGAGCAGCGCGACGAGGCCGAGGAGGAGGATTTCAGGCATTCCGATGAATCCGGGCATGTCAGTCCTTTCGATTGAGATGCCGGGGCAGCGCCGCAAACGCCGCCCCGGCGCTGGTCGTCGTTAGCCGACGATGAAGCCGGTGCCGGTGACGGCGGCCAGGATCTGGGCCTTCGTCTTGGGCGAGTCGAACGCGCGCGGTGCGGGAAGCGGCGAACCGCTGTTCCCGATCACGTCACGGACCCAGGCGGCGTGCCGGGCCTCGACCGAGTGAATCGAGAGGGCGGCCTTGACGATCGCCTTCGTCTTCAGGAGCGGCCCCTGGCCGGCGTATGCGGACACACCGGTGTCCTCGAGGACGCGTGCGGTCTCCAAGAACTTGTTCACGTCCGCAGTCGTGCCCTTGAAGTCGAACTTCGGCTTCTTGACGGCGGCCTTGCCGAGAGCGCCCTTGAGGAAGCTCACGTGCGCCCGCTCGTGCCCGCCGATGACGCGCGCGAGCGTGCCGGCCTTGCCACCGAGATTGGCTTTCTCGGCCTGGGTGTAGAACTCCGCCTCGAGGTACTCGAGGGTAAGCGCGAAGTTCAGGATCGCGACGTCGCTCTTCGGCGTGGCGCCGAGAGCGAGCGACGGCAGCGAGCCCATGAGCGCGCCTCCGCCGACGATTGCACCGGCGCCGAGGCCGGCCTTCCGCAGGAACCCGGAGCGCGTGTCGACGCCGGCCTTTTCCGCCGTCTCCCGAATCGCGCCGTCCGAGTCCAGCTCTTCGAGGGTGAAGAGATCGGACATTGGTTGTTGCCCCTTTCATTCCCCGCGACGTTCATCGCCGCGGACAGGGGTGGTTCGCCTCGCCCTCCGATGCGGTTCGGTCCGAACCAAAAGCCGCCGGTCCGCGAAGCTCCGGCAGACGATGGCCCGCGCTTTCGCACATCTCTCGGACGAAGCGGTCGTCGCGCTCGTGTCCAGGTCGGACGAGAGCGCCCTGGCGGAGCTCTACGACCGTTTCGGCCGGGTCGCCTACGGGCTCGCCCTCCGCGTGCTCCGCGACTCCGCGCTGGCAGAGGACGCCGTCCAGGAAGCGTTCCTCGCCGCCTGGCGGAGCGCCGATCGATTCATGCCCGAGCGCGGGAAGGCGAGCACGTGGATCCTCACGCTCGTCCACCGGCGCGCGGTCGACCTCGTGCGCCGCGAGGAGGTACGCCGGACGGAGCCCATGGCCGCCGCCGCCGAGCCGACCGGAGACGCCGCCGACGACGTCGCCTGGCTCAGGCTCGAGCGCGAGCGCGTGCAGGAGGCACTGAAGCTCCTCCCGGATCAGCAGCGAGAGACACTCGAGCTCGCCTACTACGGCGGCTATACACAGTCCGAGCTGGCGGAACGGCTCGGTCAGCCGCTCGGTACGATCAAGAGCAGGATGTTCGCCGGGCTCTCACGCCTGCGCGAGCTCCTCGCGGAACCTCACCCGGAAGGATCGGCATGGCGCCCGAGGCACTCCACGACCTGACGCCCGCCTACGCGCTGGACGCGCTCGACGAGTCCGACGGGCTTGCCTACGAGGCGCATCTCGCGGGCTGTGCCCAGTGCCGCGAAGAACTGGCGGCGCTGCGGGAGGCCGCGACGTTGCTCGCCTACGGAGTCGAGGCCCCCGCTCCGCCGGAGGCGCTGCGTGGACGCATTCTGGAACAGGCTCGCGCCGAGCGTCCCAACGTGGTCCCGCTCCGGCCGCGCTTCGTCCGGGCGACCCGGGTGGCCGCGGCAGTCGCGGCCTGCGCCGCGATCGGCTTCGCCGGCTGGAGCGTCCATCTGCAGCGAGAGGTCGACAACGTGCGGTCGGCGCAGCAGGACGCGCTCAGCGTGATCGCAGAGCCCGGGACGAGGCAGATCTCGCTCACCGGCGACCACGGAGCCCTGTACGTCTCCCCCACCGGGTCCGCTGCGCTCGTGATCTCGCGGCTCGAGCCCGCACCGAGCGGCAAGACGTACGAGGCTTGGGTGGTCGAGAACGGCAAGCCGAAGCCGGCAGGGACGTTCGACGCCGCCGAGAGCCCCGCCGTGGTCTCCCTGCGCGAGCCCGTGCCCGCGGGAGCAGTGGTCGCGGTCACACAGGAGCGCGGCAAGGGCGGCAAGGTTCCCCGCGGGCCGCGCGTTCTGCTCGCCCAAACTTAGCTCGAGAGCGGGTGGCGGGAATCGAACCCGCGTAACTAGCTTGGAAGGCTAGGGCTCTACCATTGAGCTACACCCGCGCGGCGGCGATTAGCGTAGCGCCGTGCATCCGTATGCGTGGACGTGGAACGGGGAGGCGCTCGTCCTCGTGCCGCTCCTCGCCGTTGCCTACGCGCTCGCGGTTCGGGTCTACCCGGCGTCGCGGGCGCGCGTTGCGGCCTTCGCCCTCGCGCTCGGGTTGATGCTGGCCGTGTTCGCGACGCCGGTTCAGACGATCGCGTTGCACTACCTGCTGACCGCGCATCTGCTCCAGAACGTCGTCATGGCCGAATGGGCGCCCGCGCTGATCGTGCTGGCGCTGCCGCCCCCGCTGGCCGGAGCGCTCGGCCGCGCGCCTGTCGTCCGCACGCTCACGCAACCCGTGGTCGCCCTGCCACTTTGGCTGGGGACGTACTTCGCCTGGCACATTCCCCGCGCGTACGACTTCGCACTGCAGCATCCGGTGACCGTCCTCCACCTAGAGCACCTGAGCTACCTCGCCGCGGGGATCGCGCTCTGGTGGCCGGCGCTGCGCCACGGCCTCACGCACGGTCCGAAGGCCGGCTACGTCTTCGCCGCGTTCGTGCTGGGGAGCCCGCTCGGGCTCCTGCTCGCGCTCCTCCCGTCTGCGGTCTACCGCACCTACCGCGACGGGCCGGGTCTCTGGGGGCTCGGCGCGCTCTCGGACCAGCAGCTCGCCGGACTGACGATGGCGGGCGAGCAGGCGGTCGTCTTCTTCGCCGTGTTCGCGGTCTTCTTCCTGCGCTTCCTACGCGAGGAGGAGGCGCGCGGGACGACGATCGCTCGCTAGGAGCTCCAGCCAGACGCGAGCAGCTCGCGCGCCTCCTCCACGCCCGCCTGCCAGATCCGGAGCATCTCCTCGTCGGGGCGCTCGTACCACCCGCCGAAGGAACCGTCTCCGATCTGGGCGCGGATCTCGCTCGGCGGAACGTCGCGGCGCACGTCGAGGCGAGGCTTGTGCTCAGTGGGCAGACGGACAGCGGCGAGCCGCGTCCACGGGAAATTCTCGGTCCACGACGCGTGGCTGCCCTCAGGATCGATCTCCTCGACGAGGGGCCGGACCCGTTCCGAGCTCCACCAGTCGTGGAAGAGAACCTGTGCTCCGGTGCCCGCGGCCCACTCGGCGGCCGGCTGCGCGGCGGGGACGTTGCCGCCGTGCCCGTTGACGAGCAGGAACCGGCGGAAGCCCTGCGCGTGCAGCGACGCGAGCAGTTCCAGCACCACGGCCGCGTAGGTCTTCTCGGTCAGCGACGGGCTGCCCGGGAATGCCGCGAACGACGGCACTAGGCCATACGGCATGACGGGAAGCACGGGGACGCCGAGGGGCTCAGCAGCCTCGACCGAGATCCGCTCGGCGAGGATGGAGTCGGTCCCGAGCGAGAGGTAGGCGTGCTGCTCGGTCGAGCCGAGCGGCAACACGATCCGGTCGTCCCGCTCGAGGTAGCCCTCGACCTGCATCCAGTTGAGCTCGTCGATGCGCATCGCGGCGCAGTATCGACCTTCGCCGGAAGCGCCTCTACACTCATGGCACGGGACGTGGCGCAGCCTGGTAGCGCACTCGCTTTGGGAGCGAGGGGTCGCCAGTTCGAATCTGGCCGTCCCGATCGAATCGGACGTATTAGGTATCGAGCGCAGGTTTCGCGGACGCGCCGTGTCTCCTCAGGTGAGGGGGCGAGTTCTGTTCCGCCCCCAAGCTCTCGCCGCCCTCAAGGTGGCGAGGACGGCGGCTCCGAGCGCGGCGTTGGGCGGCAACGCTGCCGCTCGAGCCGCCTGAGCGCACCTCCGCCACCCGCCAACTCCCGTGAGGGGGAGCTTCCTCAAGATCGTTTTCCCGGGGATTTGGGCCGTTTTTCCAGCTATTTGGAGGATTTACACGTTTTCGACGGCGATCTGCTGGCGAAACGTCCGCTACATCGTCTACCCTCTTCGACTTCGCTAAGGGGGGAAGCGATGCCGCCGCTAGCAATCCAGGGGGTTTGCCCTTGTTTAAGCCATCCAAGCAGCATGCTTGCGCATTTTTCCTAGCAGTTGTCGCCGCAATCCTCGTCGCACCGGCTGCAAATGGAGCAATCAAGCTCACCAGTCCGGAAGCGGCTTTCCTCAACGTCATGAACCAGACTCGGCAGGCCTACGGCCTCGCCCCGCTCCACGTCGACTCACACCTGGTCAACGCCGCCCGCTGGCAGTCGTCGGACATGGCTAGCAAAGGCTATTTCGCCCACGGGGCGTTCGCGCAGCGGATGGCTGCCTTCCGCGTCCACGGGCCCAGGATGGGCGAGAACCTGGCCTGGGGCAGCGGCTCGTTGGGCACGCCGCAGGTGATCGTCCGCCAGTGGCTGAACAGCCCGGCGCATCGCGAGAACCTGCTGCGCCCGGGCTACCGGCGCGTGGGCATCGGTGCCGCGATCGGCACCTACTCGGGTGTCCGCGCCCGCATGGTCGCCGCGGACTTCGCCGGCCGCTAGGAATTTCGCGGAGAGAGGGCGCGGCCTCCCCGCGCCCTACTCCTCGCGCATGAGTTCGCGGAGTTCGGCGAGCTTCTCGCCGCGGAGCTCGTCGCGCTCGCCGCGCTCGACCCGCTTCAGCATGTCCTCCACGAGCGGCGCCAGCTCGAGCGGGTTGAACGGCTTGGTGACGTAGTCGATCCCGCCGAGATCGAGGCCGCGGGCGCGGTCGCGGAACTCTGCGCGGGCGGTGAGGAACACGATCGGGATCGACCGCGTCCGGTCGTCTTCGAGCAGCTGCTCGGCGACCTGCCACCCGTCGAGCCCGGGCATCATCACGTCGAGGAGGATCACGTCCGGCTTCGAGGTGCGCGCCTGCTCGAGCCCCGTCGGGCCGTCGGAGGCCTCGAGCACCTCCATCTTCTCCGCCTCGAGGTTCACGCGGCAGAGCAGCCGGATCGGGGCCTCGTCGTCGATCACGAGAACGCGGGTCATCGCTGGAGATCCTGCGGCACCTGGCGGATGCCGCCCTATACCCCGCTCGTCCCGGTTCATATCCTGGCCCTACTCCTACAACCGGGCGCGGGCGGCCGGCAGCTCGAAGGCAAAGCTCGAGCCGCGGCCCTCGGCCGACTCGACCCAGATCCGTCCGCCCATGGCCGTCACGAGCCCCTGCGCGATGAACAGGCCGAGCCCGGTCCCCGAGCGCGGCTCGTCGCCGTCGACGGGCGAATCGGCGCGATAGAACTTGCGAAAGATCCGCTGCTGCTCTGCCTGCGGGATCCCGATGCCCTCGTCGGCGACGCTGAACTCGACCGTCTCGGTCTTGCGGCGGGCCGCGACCGTGACGGTGCCGCCGCCAGGCGAATACTTGACCGCGTTGTCGACGAGCTGGGCCACGATCTGCCGGAGCTTGTCCGGGTCGGCCTCGGCCCGCAACGGCTCGGTGGGCAGGTCGACGACGAATCTGTGCCCGTTCTCCCCCGTCTCGGCGCTCGAGACGACCTCCGAGACGACCGGCCGTACGTCGACAGGCGCGATGTTCACGTGCAGGTCGCCCGTATCGAGCCGTGCCACGTTCAAGAGCGCGTCGACGATCCCCGTCAGGCGTTCGGCCTCGGAGGCGATGTAGCGCAGGAACGTCTCGCGCTCCTGGTCGCCGAACTGCACGTCTTGGCGCAGCAGTGTCTCGGCGAAGCCGTAGATCGACGTCAGCGGCGTGCGGAGCTCGTGCGAGACTGTCGAGACGAAGTCGGACTTCATCTGCTCGACGAAGCGATCTCCCGAGATGTCGCGGAAGGCGAAGATGCGCCCCGAGACGACGCCGGCCGGGTCGCGCATGACCGCCTCGGTGATCGAGAGCCAGGCTTCCTCGCCACCGCGCTGGATCGCGAGGAGGCGGTCTCCCAGGGGCGAGTCGCCTTCCGACTCGAGGTTGCGTCCGAGGATCTGCAGCGGCGTGCGGCCGAGCGCCTCAGGCTGCGGGATCCCGGTGATCAGCTCGGCGGCCGCGTTCCAGAGCACGACGTCGCCCTGGCGGTCGACCGCGACGATGCCGTCGGCGATGTTGGCGAGAATCGCGAAGCTGCGCTCTTTCTCGATCGCGACGCTCTGGTAGAGCTCGGCGTTCGAGAGCGCCGCCGAGGTGTTTGAGGCGAGCGCCGACAGCGCGTCGATCTCCTCCGGCTGCCACACGCGGGGCTGGAGCGAGTAGACGGCGAGCACGCCGTGGACGGTGCGCTCCGGGCCGATCAGTGGGACGCCGAGGAAGGCGCGGTGACCGGCGCGGAGGACGGGGTCGGCGTCGACATGGCGGTTGTCGTCCTCGACGTCGTCGATCACGACCGGAGCGCGCGACTGGACGACGTCTCCCAGCAACCGGCCGGTCGCCGGGGAGCGCGCCCCGAGCGCCGACTCCGTCCCGGGGCCGGCGCCGCTCTGCAGGACGAGCTCGTCGCCGGCGAGCAGTCGAATCGTGCAGGCCTCGGCGCCGAGCAGCGCCGGCGCCTGCTGCACGACCTCGTCGAGCACGGCGGCGGGGTCGAGCTCGGTCGCGAGCAGGCTGCCCGTGCGCGCCAGCTGCTGTGCAAGCGCGCGCGAGGTGCGCTCGGCCTCGAACAGGTCGCTGCGCTCGAGCGCGCCGCCCGTCGCGTCGGCGAGATGGATGGCAAGCTCGAGATCGTCGTCGGTGAGCTCGCGCGACTCGGCGAAGAAGACGAGGACGAGGCCGCCCCGCCCCTGGCGCGGCGACTCGACCGGCGCGGCCAGCAGCGAGGCCGCGCCGGCGCGGACGGCGAGTGCGCGCCACTCCGGATCGAACCGGTCGTCGTCCACCACCGAGGATGCGGCGAGGATCCGGCGCTCGGCCGCCGCGGTAGCGAGTGCCTTGGCCGACTCGGGGAGCCCGCCCGAGAGCGTCGCGCGGAGGTCGTCGGGGAGCTCGTGTGAGCCGACGAGCTCGAGCGCGCCCGCGCGAGGCATCAGCACCGCCGCCGACGAGCCGCCGAGGGCCTCGGTGGCCGCCTGCGCGATCGCGTCGAGCGTTGCTTCGAGGGAGAGTGGCTGGCCGAGTACCGAGGCGATCCGGTAGAAGCCGCGCTGCACCCGCTCCTGTCTCGAGCGCTCGGCGAACGTCTCGGCATTCCGAATCGCGAGCGCGGCAAGAGCCGCGAAGGCACCGAGGAAGTCGGCGTCCTCCGAGGTGAACTCGCGCTGCTTGCGCCCGACGCCGAGGACGCCGCTCACGCCGTCGGCTCCGTTGAGCGGAGCCACGATCGCAGCGGCGAGCGACTCGTACGCCGGATGGGGCACCGGAGGACTCGCGGTCGCGACCGGCCGCCCTCCGGCGATCGCGTCGGCAGCGGTGGTTCCGGCGGCATCGATCTCGAAGCCGACGAGCTCGCGAGGGAGGCCGTGCGCGGCAGCGCAACGCAACGTCCGCCGGTTGGGGTCGTAGACGTAATAGTCGGCGGTGTCGGCGTGCAGAAGCTCGGCGAGCTGATCGACGAGCTGGTTCAGGACGCGCTCGGGATCGAGCTCGCCCCCGAGCGCCTCGACGGCTCGCAAAAGGACGGTCTGCTCGCGCATCGCGACAGGATCGGGCGCGGTCGCCTTTCCCGCGGGCGCGCGACGCCGGCGGAACGCTTCGATCGCACCCTGGAGAAAAGGTCTCATTCGGGCGTGGAACAGTGTATGGAGCGGGATTCGGACAAGTCCATCCTCGGTTCGGGCGCACGGCGGCGCGCGGCTATCCTGAGTTCGTGGTCAAGCGTGTCCTTCTTGCCTCGCCCCGTGGCTATTGCGCCGGGGTCGAGCGCGCCGTCGAGACAGTCGAGAAGGCACTCGCCCTGTACGGACCGCCGGTCTACGTGCGCAAGCAGATCGTCCACAACATCCACGTCGTCCGCGATCTCGAGGAGCGCGGAGCGATCTTCGTGGAGAGCGAGGAGGACGTTCCGCCAGGCGAGACCGTGGTCCTGTCGGCGCACGGCGTCGCACCCTCGGTGCACACGAACGCGGCCGCGCGGCAGCTGAACACGATCGACGCCACGTGCCCGCTCGTCACGAAGGTGCACGTCCAGGCGCGCCGCTACGCCGACGCCGGCTACCGCGTCGTCCTGATCGGACACGCAGGCCACGAGGAGGTCGTCGGCACGATGGGCGAGGCGCCCGAGGCAATCGTGCTCGTCGAGTCGGTGGCGGACGCAGAGGCGCTCGAAGTGGCCCGGGGCGAGCGGCTCGCCTACATCACGCAGACGACGCTCTCGGTCGACGAGACCGGCGAGATCATCAGCGCCCTGCGCCGCCGCTTTCCCGACATCCACGCGCCGAAGAAGGAGGACATCTGCTACGCGACTTCCAACCGGCAGTGGGCCGTGAAGGAGATGCTCGCGGAGGTCGACCTCCTGCTCGTGATCGGCTCGCGGAACAGCTCGAACTCGAACCGGCTCGTGGACGTGGCCCGCGCAGCAGGCGTGCAGTCGCACCTCATCGACGACGAGACCGAGATCGACGAGTCCTGGCTGGACAGCGCCGAGACCGTCGGCGTGACGTCGGGCGCCTCGGCCCCGGAGTCGCTCGTCGAACGCGTCTGCGACTGGTTCCGCGCCCGCGGCGCCGAGATCGAGCAATACCGAATGGTCGACGAGGACGTCACGTTCCGGCTGCCCGTCGAACTGCGCCGAGAGCTTGCGCTCGCTGAGACCCAGGGCTAGCGCGCTTCTCGTCCTGACGCTCCTCGTGGCGGGCTGTGGGGCGACGAAGACCGTCACCGTCACGCAGGCCCGAACCGTGCACGAGCCCCCGCCTGGCCTCCCCGTGCCGGTCGCGCTCACGCAGGCGAAGCTGCTCCTCGCCGCAGAGTCGGGCGACTACGAACGGCTGCGCCCGCTCATCCCGGCGAAGGGCTTCGCCTTCTCGTACGGCGTCGCTGCCGGCGGGCCGATTGCGTACTGGAAGAACCTCGAGCAGACGACTGGCCAGAAGCCGATCGCGATCCTCGCGCCGATCCTGCGGATGCCGTACACGCTCAACCGCGGGATCTACGTTTGGCCCTTCGCGTACGACAAGCAGAAGAGCGAGCTGACGGCATACGAGCGGAAGCTGCTCGGGCCGTTCCTCTCGAGCTACGCGGGCGAGGATTACTACGGGTGGCGAACCGGCATCAAGCCGGACGGCTCGTGGATCTTCTTCATCGCCGGGGACTGAGCGTCTCCAGCAGCGCGTCGATCGTCCGCTGACGCGGGCGCGCCGGCCCGAGGAAGCGGGCCAGCCGCCCGGCCTCGCGCTCGTCGAGCGAAACGGCTGCCTCGGCGCGGCCGCTTTCGTCCCACACGCTGAAGCGGACGTGGCGCTCGTCGAGGTAGCGCGAGACGCGCAGAGCCTTTCCGTGGTCGCGCTCGTGGGCACGGAAGAACTCGACGAGCTTCCGGCGCTGCGGCGCGGCGCACCAGGGGCAGTAGCGGTACCGCTCCTCGACCTCACCGCCGCAGTGCGCACACGGTGCCATCGCGCCTCCTCTCAGGGCGGAGCGTACAACCGGCCGGGCGCTAGCGCGACCACCGCCCTCGTCCTGGCACTGCTGTTCCAAGTAACAGACTGTTACTTGGCCCGACCGATGCTGGGCTCGTCCACGTCGCCGAGCTCGACGGACGTGGCGAGGGTCTCGCGGGAGATCCAGTCGGCGTGCTCGAGGAGGCGCTCTTGGGCACGGGGAATCGTGACGCGAATCCGGTCTGTGAGCTCGAGGCCCTCGTCCTTCCGCATCGAGTTCAGGCGGTGGATCAGGTCGTACACCTCGCCCTCTTGCTCCAGCTCGTCATCCAGTGCCAGCTCCAGCGCGACCGTGAGGCCGTCCGACTCGGCCAGGGCCCAACCCTCCCGGCCGACCCGCTCGACCAGCACCTCGTCGGCTCCGAAGACGTGTCCGTCCACGCGTACTCCGCCGTCGTCGAGCTGCTCGAACTGCCCTGCGGCGAGCGCCTGCCGCACGGCGCCGAGCTCCTTGCCGAGCTTCGGCCCCAGCACGGGCAGGTTCGGCTTCACCCGCACCTCCATCGCCTCGACCGGACCGAACTCGACCTCCTTTACGCGCAGCTCCTCGCGGATCTCGTCCTCGTGCCGCTGCGACGTCGACGCGCCCTGGACGACCATCCGGCGGAGCGGCTGGCGCAGCTTCATCCCGCTCGCCGAGCGGGCCTGGCGGCCGAGCTCGACCACGCTGCGCACCTCGGCGACTTCGTCCACGAGGGTCGAGTCCCACTCCGCGCGCTCCGGCCAGCGCGCGAGGTGGACAGACTCCGCGGCGCCCTCCGCGGACGCGGTGAGGTTCCGCCACAGGTGCTCCGCGAGGAACGGCATCACCGGAGCGATCACGCGCAGGGCCTGGACGAGCGCGTACCAGAGCGTGGCGAACGCAGCCGGCTCCTCGAGCGAGTAGAACCGTCGCCGCGAGCGCCGGATGTACCAGTTGGACACGTCGTCGACGAACGCGTCGAAGCCGCGCACGACGTCGCGCGTCGCGTAACGGTCGAACGCCTCCGCCGTGTCCGCGACGAACTTCTGCGTGCGGGCGACGAGCCAGCGGTCGAGCGGGCGCAGGTCGCCCTGGGGCCCGCTCGCAAGATCCTCGAAGCGCGGCCGCCAGCCCTCGATGTTCGCGTACGTGACGAGGAACGACGCGGAGTTCCAGAGCGTGAGCAGCCGCCGCTTGATGTCGCCCGCCGGCGTGTAGCCGAAGCGCACCGACTGCGTCGGGGACTGCTCGCAGTACATCCAGCGCATGACGTCCGCACCAATCCGCTCGAGTGCCTCGTGCGCCTCGATCGTGTTGCCCTTCGAGTTGTGCATCTCGTGCCCGTGCTCGTCGCGCACGTCCTCGTGCCCGAGCACGCGCTTGAACGGCGCGCGACCGTCGAGCGCGACCGACATGAAGAGCTGCGAGTAGAACCAGAGCCGGATCTGCTCGCGCATCTCGGTCACCCAGTCGGCCGGGAACCACTTCTCCCAGTAGGCGTGGTCGGGCAGGTCGGCGCCTGAAAGCCCCTTGGACGCGCCCGTCGCGTACCCCCCCGGAACGAACTCGTCGTTCTTCCAGCCCAGCGTCGAGAAGGGGACGATCCCCGCGTCGAGCCACACGTCCCCGACTTCTGGAACGCGGCGCACCTCGGCGTTGCACTCGGCGCAGCGAATCGGCACCTCGTCGATCCAGGGGCGATGCAGCTCCTCGAGCTGGTCGAGCCCCGAGACCGCGCGCTCCTCGAGCTCGGCCCGAGACCCGACCACGTTCAGATGCCCGCAGTCGCAGGGGTAGAACGGGAGCGGCAGCCCGAAGTAGCGCTTGCGCGAGATGTTCCAGTCGCCCATGTTGCGCAGCCAGTCCTCCATGCGCTTGCCATAGAAGTCAGGCGTCCACTCGACCTTCGCGTTCGCGTCGATGAGCGGCTGGCGGAGCTCGTCGGCCCGGATGAACCAGTCGTCGACGACCCGGAAGATCACAGGCGTCGAGCAGCGCCAGCAGTGTGCGTAGCGGTGCACATACGTCTCGGCGTTCTCGAGGAGGCCGCGCTCGCGCAGGTCGCCGACGATCTGGTCGGCCGCCTCGACCGTCGACGCGCCGTGCAGCCACCCGTACTCCGGATAGAACCGGCCAGCCTCGTCGACGGGGACGAGCACGGGCAGGTCGTGGACGCGCGAGAGCTCGAAGTCCTCCGTTCCGGCGCCCGGCGCGATGTGGACGATCCCGGTGCCGTCCTCCATCGACACGTCCTCCCAGGGGATGACTCGGTGCCTGACCCCGCCGCCCGGCTCGAAATGGTCGTACGGCCCCTCGTACTCGAGCCCGACGAGCTCGGAGCCCTTCGCGCGCTCGACGAACGTGTCCTCCGGATAGCGAGCGACCGCGACCCACTCGCCGGTGTCGCGCTTGCCGTACTCGGCGTCGGGGTTCACCGCTGCGGCGACGTTCGCGGGCAACGTCCACGGCGTGGTCGTCCAGATGACGAGCGACTCGTTCTCTCGCTCCTTCAGCGGGAAGCGGACGAAGAGCGACGGATCGGACTTGTCCTGGTACACGTCCGACTGGGACAGCTCGTGCTGCGAGATCGACGTGCCGCAGCGAGGGCACCACTCCGTCGAGCGATGGCCGAGGTAGAGCCAGCCTCGCTCGTGGACGGTCTTCAGGAACCGCCAGATGTACTCGATGTTCGTGTCGCTGAACGTGAAGTAGTCGTTGCCCCAGTCCATCCACTGGCCGAGCCGGATCGACTGCTCGGTGATCACCCGCGCCGACTCGGCGACCAGCTCCCGGCACTTCTGCGCGAACTTGTCGAGCCCATACTCCTCGATCTCGGGCTTCGAGTTCAGCCCGAGGTCGCGCTCGACCTTGACCTCGACCCAGAGCCCCTGGCAGTCGAAGCCGTTCTGGAAGCGCTGGTCGAAGCCACGGAGCGCCTTGTAGCGCTGGAAGACGTCCTTGTACGTGCGTCCCCAGAGGTGGTGGACGCCGAGGCCGTCGGTCGTGTTCGCCGTCTTGGGGCCGTCGATGAAGCTCCACTTCGGGCCGCCGGCGAGCTGCTCGCGCAGGCGCGGGAAAATCTCCTCCGACTCCCACCAGGCGAGGATCTCGCGCTCGAGCGCCGGGTGATCCGGGACCGGCGGCAGCGGCTGGAACGGCTTCTCCATGGTTGGATTCTAGGGTGGACGCGCGCGACTACTCCGGGCCCGCCGACCTGCGCCTGATGCAGGACTTGACGGCGGAGTGCTGGCGCCTCGAGGGGCCATACGTCGCCGCGACGATCGGCGACCTGCCGTGGTGGATGTACCAGCACCTGAACAAGCTCGACGAAGCCCGCGTGCGGCTGTGGCTCGAGGGCGGTCGCTGCGTCGCCTGGGGCTGGGCCGAAGGCGGGCTGATCTTCATGGTTCATCCGGAGCACCGTGAGCGGATCGGCGATGTTCTGGATTGGGCCGAGGAGGACAAGGTGACCGCGCTGGAGCACGACACCGCCTCGATCGAGGTGCTGGGCGCGCGCAGCTACGAGGTCGACGACAGCCGCTGGTTCGACCACATGACGCGGTCGCTCGACGACCTACCCGAGCCGCGCGTCCACGACGGCTACGTGCTGCGCGCCGTCCGCGGCGAGGAGGAGCTCGTGGCGCGCACCAAGAGCCACCGGGCCGCCTGGGAGCCGTCGCGGGTCGTTCCCGAGAGCTACGTCCAGGTGATGCGCGCCTGGCCGTACCGCGCCGAGCTCGACTGGGTGGCGGTCGCGCCCGACGGCACGTTCGCGGCGAACTGTCTCTGCTGGCTCGACGCGCAGAACCGGATCGTCGAGCTGGAGCCGGTTGGCACGCACCCCGACCACCGTCGTCGAGGACTCGCGGCGGCCGTGTGCCTGGCCGCGCTCCAGGCGGCGCGGGCGGCGGGAGCGGAAACCGGCCTCGTCTACCCCGTCAACGGCTTGCCCGCGGCGGCGCTGTATGAGTCGATCGGCTTCCGTACGATCAGCCGCCATCTGACGTTCCGAAAGCGCGACTAGCGGGAAGAATGCGCCGTCCGGCAGCGTTTCCATCCTTTGAACCATCCGAACCAACTGAAAGGACAACTCTCAATGTCAACTGCGGTTACCGAATCGACGTTCGAGCAGGAAGTGCTTCAGAGCGACAAGCCTGTGCTCGTCGATTTCTGGGCCGAGTGGTGCGGTCCGTGCCACGCCGTCTCACCCGTTCTCGACCGCATCGTCGAGGAGCGGAACGGCGAGCTCAAGCTCGTCAAGGTGAACATCGACGAGGAGCAGGAGCTCGCAATGCGCTTCGGCGTCCAGTCGATCCCGACCATGATCCTGTTCAAGGACGGTCAGCCGGCTGCGGCGACGATGGGCGCCCGGCCGAAGGGCGACATCGAGCGACAGCTCGGTTTGACCGCGGAAAGTCCGTAGGACTTTCCGCGGGGTTGGTTAGTCCCTTCGCTTCGCTCGGGAGATAGAGAAAGGCCGGGCTAGCCCTCGGCCTGTTCCTTTCTCTCGTTAGGCAGCGGCGAGAGCGCTTCCTTCGCGGGCTCGTCCTTGAGCTTCAGGACGCGCATCCCGTGCACGAAGACGATCGAGCCGCCGAAAATCCCTCCGAGGGTCAGCAGCGTGAAGCCGATCAGCGTGAGGATGAACGGCCCGGCGCTGATGTCACCGCTCTTGAAGCAGTCGTGGCCGAAGATCGCGGCGGCCAGGAAGAAGACCGTTGCGCTCAACATGACGATCATGTGCGTTGTCGCGGTGCGCTTGAGCGGCGTGCCCCACGAGATCTTCAGCCACTCGAGCAGGCCGGTCAGGGCGGTGGGACCGGTGATGATTAGACCGAAGACGAGTGCAAGCCACCAGCCGTGAGTCGCCGCATTCGTGCTGATCCCGGTCACGTCGGCTAGCGCCGCGACCGTCGCGAACGTGTAGGTGCCGATCGTCGCGTGTGTGAGGGGCGGATGGAGTGGGTGCCCCGGTGTTCCGCGCCAGAGGTAATCGAGCTTCACGTGTCGCCTCCCGAATCGGTTGCGACACGTTATTCCGCGCCAGGGGGCGCGGACAAACCTCTGGGCCTAGGGATCTAGGCCTTGTTCGACTCGAGGAAGAGCAGGAAGGCAGCGTGCTTGGCGAGATAGTTCTCGATCTCGGCCACGCCCGCCCCGGCCCAGTCCTCGATCCACGTCTCGGACAGGTCGTCCGCGATGTGGTGCATGCCTCGTTCGCTCATAAGCGGGGAATCGGCACGACACGGCCGTACGCGGTGGGCCGAACGGCTCAACTACCGGGTCGGTCGGACCTACTACATTGGGGTGGTTGGCGGGGTTTCTCCTCATAAATCCACGCTCCGGCTCGGGTTCGCCGGATGCGGAGGAACTACGTCGTGCGGCCGAGGCGAAGGGTGTGCGGGTTCACGTGCTCGGCGAGGAGGACGACCCGGCGGAGCTCGCGCGTGGCGCCGAAGCGGACGCGTTGGGCATGGCCGGCGGCGACGGGTCGCTCGCGGCGGTCGCCGAAGCGGCGATCGACCGGGGGCTCCCGTTCGTCTGCATCCCGTTCGGGACCCGGAACCATTTCGCCCGCGACGTCGGGCTCGACCGGGACGATCCGCTCGGCGCGCTCGAGGCCTTCGGCGGCCGCGAGCGGACGATCGACGTCGGCTCGGTGAACGGTCGCGTCTTCCTGAACAACGTGTCGCTCGGCGCGTACGCGGAGCTCGTGCACCGCCGCGAGAGCCATCGACGGCGTCGCGCGGCGCTGGCGCGGGTCCGGGCGCTGTGGATGACCGCGCGCGACCGCCATGGGCTCCGGGCACGCGTGGAGGGCCGCGAGGTCGAGGCCCGGGTGATCTTCGTTGGGAACAACGCGTACGAGCTCGACGTATTCAACGTCGGCGAGCGCGAGCGACTTGACGAAGGCGTGCTGCACCTCTACACGCTCGAGGGCTGGCTCCCGTCGGCGTGGAACGACAGCAAGGGCGAGACCTTTACGGTCGAGACGCCCGACTCGAAGGTTGACGCCGCGATCGACGGCGAGCCGGTCGAGCTCGAGTCGCCCCTCCGCTTCGAGGTGCGACCGCGCGCTCTGCGCGTGCTGCTCCCCGCGCCGCAAGAATAGGAGTCCCCGACCGAAGGAGACCGCCGTGCACGACCAACCGGAGCCGACCGAGGAGGAGCAGGAGCAGGCCACCGAGCCCAGGCAGGCCGAGGAGGAGCGCATGCGCTATCCGGATCACGACACCGGGCAGGAGCCCGCCGACGAGCCGCCCGACGACGAGGCATGAGCCCTAGGCACGACCCCGCGACCGCGGCCGAACTCTCCCGCATCGGACTGTTCGGCTCGCTGCCGGGCGCGGTGCTCGGCCGGATCGCCGGCGAGCTCGCGCGTGAGGACCACGGCCCGGGCGAGACGATCGACGCCGACGAGCGCTTCGTCGTCCTGCTCCGCGGAATGGCGAACGGCGGCGGACGGATGCTCCGGCCCGGGGACACGGCCGGGCCTGGCGGCGGCTCGCTGCGAACGATCACGCCGGTCACCGTCGCGACCTGCGACCGCGCCACGTACGAGCAGCACGTCCTTCCGCAGGTCGGTTCCTGAACCGGTCCGCGCTTCTCCTCGCCCTCTGCGCGGTCTGCGCGCTCTCGTTCGCCTACGGCGCGAACTGGCAGGACGTTTCGCGCATCGGGTTGGCGCAGTCGATCGTCCTCGACGGAAGCCTCCGGATCGACCGGTACGCCGACGAGACGGGCGACGAGGCGCTCTACGGCGGACACGTCTACAGCGACAAGGCTCCGGGGATCTCGTTCCTCGCCGTGCCGACCGTGGCAGCGATGCACGCGGCCGGCGCCCGCGACGCGCCGTGGCGCTCCGAAGCGCTGCTCTGGATCGCGCGCGTCGTGACCGGCGGGATCGCTTACCTGGCCGCGCTCGCGCTCGTCCGGCTCGGAGCCGAACGGCTGCGTCGAGGCACAGGCGATCGCGCCGCGGTCGCCTTCGGACTCGGGACGCTCGCGCTTCCGCTGGCTGGTACGACGGTCGGCCACCTGGCCGCCGGAGCGCTCGCCTTCGGAGCGTTCCTGCTCGTCATGGCGCGGTCCCGACTTAGTAACAGACTGTTACTTGGATCGGGAGCGCTTGCGGGAACGAGCGTCCTCTTCGAGTACCAGGCCGCTCTCGCGGGGGCCGTCGTGCTTGCCTACGTGCTCGTTCGGTCCCGCTCCGCCAGGTCTGCGCTGCTCTTCGTCGCCGGTGCGCTCCCCGCCGCTGCGGTGCTCGCCGCGTACGACTGGTCCGCGTTCGGGTCGCCGTTCCACCTCTCCTACCGCTACGTCACCGAGCAGTTCATCACGGAGCAGCGGAGCGGGTTCTTCGGCATCCACGCGCCGCGGCTGCACGGCGTGCAGGAGCTGCTCATGGGCCGCCACGGCGTCTTCCTGGAGCAGCCGATCCTCGTGCTCGCAGCCGCCGGGCTCGTGCTGCTCTGGCGCCGAGGCCTCCGCACGGAAGCGCTCGCCTGCGGCGCCGTCACGCTGCTCTTCGCGCTGCTCAGCGCGGGCTATTTCGACCCGTACGGCGGCGTATCGCCTGGCCCGCGCTTCCTCGTGCCGGCGCTGCCCTTCCTCGCCCTCGGGCTCGCGGACGCGTTCGCGCGCTGGCCGCGCCTGACCGCGCTCGTGACCGTCTATTCCGCCGCCGCGATGCTGGTCGACGCGGGCTTGTGGGGGCCGAACCCGGACTTCCAGACCGTGTGGTCGCAGCTCGGCGCACCCAAGACTGTCGGCTGGGCGCTCGCGGTCGCCCCTGCGCTTGCAGCGCTCACCCTCGCCCTTCGGCCAACACTGCGTCCGCCAGCCGCGGCCACGCCTCCACCGCCCAATCGCCGAAATCCAGGTCGGTGAGGCAGGCGAGCGCGAGCTCGGCGTCGGGGTCGACCCAGAGGAAGGTGCCGCTACGACCGAAGTGCCCGAACGTCCTCGCGGAATTTCTCGCGCCGGTCCAATGCGGACTCTTTGCATCTTTGAGCTCGAAGCCGAGCCCCCAGTCGTTCGGCTCCTGACGGCCGAAGCCCGGCAGTACGCCGACGAGCCCTGGGAACTGGACGCTCGTGGCCTCCCCCATCGTTTCCTCCGCAAGCAACGTCGGCAGCAGAAGCTCGCGGCCGAGGCGCACGAGGTCCTCAAGCGAACCGTGAAGGCCCGACGCCGGAGAGCCCTCCAACGTTGCGCGCATGGACAGAGGTCGGAACACCGCCTGGGTGAGGTAGCGCTCGAAAGGCATCTGTGCGGCCTTGCCCAGGACGTCTCCGAGCACCTCAAAGCCGGTATTGGAATAGATGCGCCGCTCCCCGGGGCGTGCGATCGGCGTTTCCCCGTCAGGCGGAAGCCCGGACGCGTGGGCGAGCAGATGGCGAACGGTCGATCCCGGAGGCCCCGCCGGAGCATCCAACTCGAGCGTGCCCTCCTCAACCGCGACGAGTACTGCAAGAGCCGTGGCCAGCTTCGTCACGGATGCCCACGGAAAGCGTTCGTCATACGAGCCACGCGACCGGTCGACGCCGTTCGCGTCAACGACCGCAGCGACGGCTCGACCGCCCTGGGTGGGCCAGTGGGAAAGTTGCGCCAGCGCCTCCATCCGCGCGATGCTAGTCGCGTGGAGCGCCAGCTCGTCCCGGCCGAATCGCCGTTCGCGGCGACCGTCGGCTACTCCCGTGCCCTGCGCGTCGGCCCGCACGTCTACGTCGCCGGCACCGCGCCGATCATGCCGAACGACGCCGACCCTCCCGCCGACGCGTACGGCCAGGCGAAGCGCTGTCTCGAGATCGTCGTCGCGGCGCTGGACGAGCTCGGCGCCAAGCCGGAGCACGTCGTCAGGACCCGCGCCTACCTGACCGCCGCCGACGACTGGCAGCAGGTGGGTCGCGCTCACGGCGAGGTCTTCGCGGACGTGCGTCCGGCGTCGGCCATGATCGTCGTCGCGGGCCTCCTCGACCCCCGCTGGCGCGTGGAGATCGAAGCCGACGCCTTCGTCGACGGCTAGCCGGGGGACGCACCGCGGGCTCGGGTTTCTTCGCGGTCCCGATCCCACCGGTGAACGGGGAGAAGAACAGGCCGAGCGCGATCCAGACGACGCCGACGATGATGCCGCCCTGTTTGCTCCCGGCGTGCGCTCCAGGGCTGTACACGGCCACGATCGAAACCGCACCGGAGAGGATCCAGCCGAGCGCCCAGGCCCACAGAACGGCGCCGAGGATGCCGGCGCCGATCAGCCCGGCGATCAGGGCCGGCAGCATCAACGGCAGCCACGTCCACGTCGAGTGCGGGCAAGGAACCCGGATCACCTGCGATCCCCCTGACTGGCACGAGCCTACCTGCGTGAGATGGAAGACGCAGAGCTCAAAGAGCGCCACGCCGCCGAGCAGCAGCACCGCACCGATCAGCTTCTTCGTCGCGCGCGGACTCTATTCGATGCTTTCGACACGAGCGAGAGAGGGCATATCGTTCGCAGACCGATGAAGCAGATCTTCCCCGCCTCGATCACCGGCAAGGGCAGCGAGTTCGCCCGTGGCGGGAGCGTGCTCGACCACGAGTTCGGCAAGAGCGAAGCTCCGTACACGCTCGGGGTCGAGGAGGAGTACATGCTGCTCGACGGGGA
The DNA here is from genome assembly GCA_040005095.1 of Thermoleophilia bacterium. Classification (GTDB taxonomy): domain Bacteria; phylum Actinomycetota; class Thermoleophilia; order Gaiellales; family Gaiellaceae; genus UBA5186. The sequence goes on from JBDTZN010000009.1 coordinate 26,831, forward strand.
GACGTTCGACCTCGTCCAGCACATCGACACCGTGCTCGCCGCGGTCAGCGGGCACGAGCTCGAGCCGCGCATCAATCCCGAGCTGATGCAGTCGGTGCTCGAAATCGCGACGCCGGTGTGCCGGACGCCGTCAGACGTGATGGACCAGCTGCTGAAGATCCGCGCCTATGTCAGCGGGGTCGCGCGCGGCTACGACCTGCGCGTCGGCTCCTCGGGGACACACCCGTTCTCGCTCTTCGAGCGGCAGCGGATCACGGCGCGCGACCGGTACCGCAACCTCGTCGACCAGCTCCAGTACATTGCGCGCCGCGAGCTGATCTTCGGGATGCACGTGCACGTCGCCGTGGACGATCCCGAGAAGGCGATCCAGGTCGTGAACGGGCTCCTCCCCCAGCTCGGCCCGCTGCTCGCCCTCTCGGCGTCCTCGCCGTTCTGGCGTGGCGAGCCGACCGGGCTGTCGTCGTCTCGGCAGATGGTGTTCGCGGCCTTCCCGCGCTCGGGGCCGCCGCCACGCTTCAAGAACTACGCCGACTACGCCGAGGTCGTCGGCCAGCTGGAGAAGACCGGCTGCATCGCCGACTACACGCACATCTGGTGGGACATCCGCCTCCATCCGCGTCTCGGCACCGTGGAGATCAGGATCTGCGACGCGGTCACGCGCGTTGAGGACGCGGTCGCGATCACGGCCTATTGCCAGGCGCTCGTCAAGCTCCTCTGTGAGCAGTTCGAGCGCGGCGAGGAGATCCCCTCGTACCACCGCATCCTCACGACCGAGAACAAGTGGCTCGCCGCGCGCTACGGGCTCGAGGCGCCGATTATGGATCTCGCCACCGGCCGCCGAAACCGGATCCCCGTCGCGCAGGCGGTCCGGCGGACGCTGCGCGAGCTCGAGCCGCACGCACGCGAGCTCGGCTCCGACCGCGAGCTCGAGGGCGTGAAGGAGATCCTCGCGCGCGGAAACGGCTCCGACCGCCAGCTGCGCATCTTCAACGCGAACCGCGACATCGTCGAAGTCGTGCGGGAGATCGCGGACGCGACGGAGGTCGCGGCGCCGGCTACTGCGTAAGAACGCGCTCGCAGCGGCTCACGCGGTCGGCGCGGTCAGCGTCAGCGTGCACGACATCACGGCCCGTCCCGCAGTCGATGACGTCAGGCTCCCCGTCGTTGGCCCAGATCTCATCGTCGCCGCGCCCACCGAACGTCCACTGGGCGCATGCTTTGGATCGACAGGAGGGCTTCAGATCCGCCGCGATCAGGCGATCGTCGCCGCGGCCGCCGATGAGCACAGCGCCAGGCGCACTGCTGCCGAGCAGGTCGTTCCCGGCTCCGCCGAGTAGGCGCTCGCGATGCACGGTCGGGGACGGAAGCCCGTCGATCCTGCCACCCACGATGTGATCGTCTCCGTCGCCGCCGTACAGATGATCGGCGCCTAAACCGCCGTTGAGCCAGTCTGCTCCGCGGCCGCCGTAGAGCTCGTCGTTTCCGGCGCGGCCCATCAGGTCGTCCGCGCGGGCGCTGCCGAGCAGCGTGTCCGGTTCGGCGGTTCCGACGATTCGGTGGCTCGGCGGCGGCGGCCCGCCACCCGCGAGCGCCGCCGAGGCGGCGAGGAGCGCAACGAAGAGGACAGGTGCGATCCGGAGCATTCCCTCGCACTACGCGGGCACCGCGCGGCGAGGTCCCTCGCTAGCTAGTCGCGCTTGCCGGTCGCGGCGTCGTACGCCATGAGCGGCCCGTTCATCCGTGCCGCGAAGAGCCGCCGCGCGTCCGCGAACCCGAGTCCGACGACGTTCGCCTCCGCGGAGTACGGGCCGCGCACCGCGTCGCCGTCGAACGTCCAGATCCGCGGACCCGCCGAGAACGCAGTCCTGTGTCCGTCGGGCGCTGCAGCCGCGCTCGCCGTAGCGGCGGCTGAAGCGGCCGGGAACCGTTTGACCACCGGCTTGAACGTGTTGAGCGAGATGTCTGCGACCACGCCGAGCGCCGGATTCGCCGCAAAGAGGTGACCGTCGGGCGACAGCGCGAGCGAGTAGGTGCGGAGCTCCGCCGGCGTCCCCGTTCCCGGCAGGTCGATGCACACCGTGTACGACTGGTTGAGGCTCAGCGCGTGTACGAACGCCGTCTTGCGCGCCGTGTTCACGTAGAGCGTGAACTGCCAGGTGCCGTCCCACGACTGGATCGCGCCGGCCGGCGTGCCCGCCATCTGCTCCTGCTCGCCTTTTTCGACCAGCGCGCCCGCCTGGAGGAGGCCGGTGATCATGTTCAGGCGCCGCACGGCGTACTGCTGGCCGCTCTGGTGCTGGATCACGTAGAGCCACCGCCCCTCGGGGGAGATCGCGTCGACCGTGAAGCCGCGCCGTAGCGTCACTTTCTGCAGGACGTTGCCGCGGAGACCGTCGACGAGGCGCACCTGCGCGCCCGTCCGGACGACGACGTAGCGCGCCTCGGGAGCAACCGCCTCGACGGAGCTCCCGAGCGGCACAGACGCGTCGAACGAGACCCCGCGGCCGGGCACGCTGTAGAAGCTCAGCTTGCGCAGGCGGACGAAGGCGAAGCGCAACCCGTCGGCCGAGAGCATCCCGGCAGGCAGGGTGACGCGCTTCGACGCGTTCGTCAGGTCGTACTGGACAAGCGGGCCACGCTCGCCGAGCGGACGGACGCTCAGCTCTGACCGCGCTCCCTTCGCGCCGGCGGCCGGAAGAATCGCGAGCGCGAGCACGGCGACTAGGAGTGCGTGAAGCCGGGTCATCGGCTGTATTACACCGCGGACCTCGTGGACGTTCCAGTGCGTATTCGCTGCGCAATGGACCTCTTTCCGATCGCGCGCCGTAGAGTCGGAGCATGGCCGGCACGAGCCGTGAGGAGCGCGCCTGGATCAAGGGCGCCCAGGCCGGCTCCGCCGCGGACCTGGAGCGCCTTTTCCGCGCGCACTGGCCGTTCGCCTACCGCGCCGCGCTGCTCGTCGTTCGCGATACGGCCGCGGCCGAGGACATCGCGCAGGAGTCGTTTCTTGCAGCCGTACGGGCGCTCGACCAGTTCGATCGGCGCCGGCCGTTCGGCCCATGGCTGCACCGCATCGTCGTCAACCGCGCGATCGACTGGACGCGCTCCCGTGCCCTTCGCGGCGAGGTGCGCGAGGACGCTGCCGCTCCCGCGGCGGACGAAGCGCCCGACTCCGAGGCGCCGGCGATCGTCGCCGCGCTGGCCGAGCTGTCCCCGGAGCACCGCGCCGTGATCGTCCTCCGCCATTTGCTCGACTACAGCCGCGGCGAGATCGCCGACCTGCTCGAGCTGCCGCGCGGGACGGTCAACTCCCGGCTCAGGCGCGGCCTCGACCAGCTCCGCGACGCGATCGGCGAGGAGCTCCGGTGAACCTCCACGTCGACATCCCCGAGGGCGCCGAGGAACGTGCCTGGGAAGTCGTCCGGCGGGCCTTCGCGGAGCGCGAGCCCGTTCCGCGGCAACGGCATTACATCCGCCCGGTCGTCGCCCTCGGGATCGCCGCGGCGGTCGTCGCCGGTGCGCTCAGCTCCCCGGGGCGCGCGGTTCTCGGCGATCTCCGCGACCAGGTCGTGGGACAGCGGAACGCCGCGACCGCACTCTTCTCTCTGCCCGCGCCCGGACGCCTGATCGTGGACTCCGCTGAGGGGCCGTGGGTCGTCCAGCACGACGGCTCGAAGCGGCTGCTCGATCACTACGACGAGCTGTCGTGGTCGCCGCATGGCAAGTACGTCGTCGCGACGCGCGGGCAGGAGCTGTTCGCGCTCGAGCCGAACGGTGACGTCCACTGGTCGATTGCGCGGAGCGGCCGGATCAGCGGCGCGCGCTGGGGAGGAACGGCGAACGACACGCGCATCGCGTACCTCGCCGGGCGCGACCTGCGCGTCGTGGGCGGCGACGGAAAGGGCGACCGTCTGATCGCCCGTAACGTCGCCCTCGCGGCGCCCGCGTGGCTTCCCGTCGTTGGACCCCATCTGCTCGCCTTTTCCGACCGCCGTGGCGGGATCCACGTCGTCGACGCGGACCATCCGGCGCCTCTCGGCCCCGCGGCTCCGGGGGACGTGCCGGAGGAGCTCCGCTGGACCGGCGACGGCTCGCTCCTCCTCGTCCTCGCGCCCCGGTCGCTCCGCATCCTGAAACCGGACCGCAGCCTCGTCCAAACGATCCTCCTGCCGGACGGACCCCACGCCCTCGCGGTCGAGCCCCACACGAAGCGATTCGCGCTCACGCGCCGGCTTGGTCGACGCAACGAGTTGCTGCTGTACGACGGAGTTCGACCGAGCCGAGCGCCGCGAGCTCTGTTCGCGGCGACCGGAGAGTTCACCGGGCTGGAGTGGTCGCCCGACGGCCGCTACCTGCTGCTCGCCTGGCCGACAGCTGACCAGTGGCTGTTCGTCCGCGTCGCGTTCGGTCAGAGCATCCTGCCGGTTGGTCGGGTCGCCGAGCAGTTCTCGACGGGCGGCGGCGCGCCGACCTTCCCGGCTCTGGGCGGCTGGTGCTGCGCGCAGCCCTAATCGGCGCGCTTGGAGCGCTCGTGCTTGCCCCGGCAGCCGACGCGAGAACGTTCCGAATGGGCAACGCGATCTCGGGTCGCCTTCCCGACGGCTGGCACGTCGTCCAGCGCCGTTTCACACCGTGCATCGACCCACGCGAGGTGCTCACCATCGCCTCGTTTCGCGTTGCCGCGCAGCCCGTGCTTCCCCGCGAGGGCGCCTTCCTCACGATCGAGGAGACCGATTCGTACGTCAACAGGTTCCCGGCGCGGCCGGCTCGCTTTCGCCTCGTCGGCAAGCCGAGCGGGATGGAGTGCTGCGTTCCGATCCACGCGCCGGGCTGGGGCGTACAGTTCCGCGCGGCCGGCCGCGGCTTCTACGGCTACGCCTTCCTCGGGCAGAACGCCGCGGCGCGAACACGCGCCGCACTCACGGGCGTCCTGGACTCCCTGCGCATCGGCCCCTTTCCGCAGCCGCACTGGCGACGCTCGCTCGCAGTCGGACAGCCCGGAGAAGGGCTGCTCGTCGACGGCGTGCTCTTCCCGGCGTTCGGCGAGCGCTTCTTCACCTGGGATCCGCTGCTGCACCGCTCGCCCGATCGAGCCTGGCGGCGTTGGGGAACCGACCGGCTTGTCCGCACCGTGCTCGGCGTCGTCGACGGCTTTGGCCGCGCTCACTGGATCCGCCTCGGCATCGGCGACCTGAGCCGGCGCACGGGCGGCCCGTTTGGCCCGAAGCACCTCTCGCACCAGAACGGTCTCGACGCCGACCTGTACTACCCGCGGCGCGATCGGCTCGAGCGACCGCCCGACCGGCCCGACCAGATCGACCACCGCCTCTCCCAGGACCTCGTCAACCGCTTCGTGCGGGCCGGCGCCGTGAAGATCTTCGTCGGCCCGAACACGGGACTCACCGGCCCGCCCGGGATCGTCCAGCGGCTCGCGGGGCACGACAATCACCTCCACGTCCGGCTCAGGCGTAGCGACCCCGGGATCCTGCTCGGACGCTCGTCGCAGGGCAGGGAGATCCGCGCGTTCGAGCGCGGCAATCCCCTCGCGCCGCGCCGCGTGCTCGTCTTCGGCTGCATCCACGGGACGGAGTGCGCGGCACTCGCAGTCACGCGTCGGCTGCTCGCGACGCAACCGGCGGACGTCGACCTCTGGGTCGTCCCGAACCTGAACCCGGACGGTTACGCCGCGGGCGTCCGCGTCAACGCTCGCGGCGTCGACCTGAACCGCAACTTCCCGTCCGGCTGGCACCCCATTGGCGTGCGAGGCAATCCCGAGTTCTCCGGCCCCCGCCCGCTGTCTGAGCTGGAGACGCGGATCGCGAAACGACTGATCCTCGAGGTGCGGCCGAACGTGACGATCTGGTACCACCAGCCGCTCGACCTCGTGCGCGCGTGGGGGACGAGCATCCCGCCCGCGCGGCGGTTTGCCCAGCGGGTCGGCCTCCCGTTCCGAGCACTTCCCTGGCTCGCGGGAACGGCGCCGAACTGGCAGAACCGCAAGCACCACGGGGCCTCGTTCGTGGTCGAGCTGCCGCCCGGGCCTCTGTCCCGCACTGCAGCCGCACGCTACGCCGCGGCAACCGTGAGCGCGGCGCAGTAGGCTCGACCCCGTGCTGGACGTGGGCGAGCGCATCCCGGACGCGACCGTGTGGACCGGTCCGAACCGGCGAGCGTCGCTCCACGACCTCGTGGCTGAGGGACGCGTCCTGCTCCTCTTCTACCTCTTCGACTGGTCGTCGACCTGAACGAGCGAGATGGAGCTCCTGCGTGACAGGAGAGCGGAGTTCGAGGCGGCCAGCGTGCGCCCGTTCGGCGTCTCTCGCGACTCGCCGTGGACGCACATCGCCTGGGCGGCCGCGCTCGACCTGAACTTCGACCTGCTCTCGGACTGGAACGCCGAGGCGATCCGCGGCTTCGGCATCTCTCAGGGCTGGGGCGGGATGCAGGACGTCGCCCAGAGGAGCGCGTTTCTCGTCCACGAGGACGGTACGGTCCGCGGCGCATGGGCATTCGACTCGACCGAGGTGCCCGACTTCGATCAATTGCTTCAAGCGGCCCGCAGCTCACGCTCTGCGGGCAGGTAAGGGAGCGCAGACGGACGAGCGGGCGAAGCCCGCACGTCCTGAGACGGCACCGACGAGCGGTGCCTTGAGCCGCGCAGGCTTCGTAGCGCTCGCAGCCGCGCTCTACCTCGCCGCCGGCGTCTCGGCGACCTGGCCGCGGGTGGCGGACAGCTTCACGACGGACTTCCTCGCCGGCGGCGCGCCGGGATACGGGGAAGCGGCGGCCGGCGACCACCTCCAGGTCACCTACCACTACTGGCTCGTCGGGCACCAGCTCGAGCAGGGCCGGGCGCCGTGGCGCGACCCGTACACCTTCCGTCCCGAGTCGAAGCCCATCCTCAACCTGCAGGGCTGGCCCTTCGGGCTACCGTTCTGGCCCCTCCAGGCCCTCTTCGGGACGATCGTGGCCTGGAATGCGCTGACCCTGCTCCTGTACGTCGCCGCAGGGCTGCTGGCCTGCGCCTGGCTGAGGGAGCTTGGCCTACCGCGCGGGCCTGCGCTCGTGGGCGGACTCGCCTTCGCGATCGCTCCCTACCGCGCGAACCAGAGCGTCGGCCACCTGCTCGGCCCGATCTCGATTCTCCTCCCGCTGACACTGCTCGGGTTCGAGCGTGCCCGGCGCGGCGGATGGGGTTGGCTCGTGGTCGCCGCGGTGGCGCTCGCCTCGATCCCGCTCTCGGGACAGGTGCACCTCGCACTGGGCGCGATCCCGTTCGCATGCGTGTACGGCCTCGTGCGTTCGCGACGGCCCCGGGAGCTCGTCGGCGTCGTCGGGGCGCTCGTGCTTGCGGTCGCGGCCGGCGTGCTGGTGCAGCGGACGTCGATCTCGCGCTCGGTCCTCGCGGGGGGCCGCTCCCTGCACGCCGTCGAGCACTACTCCGCCACGCTTAGGGACTTCGGCGTGCGCCGCAAATCCGAGAGCGAGAAGTACGTCTTCCTCGGCTGGCTGACTCCGATCGCCGCGCTCGCCGGGCTCGTCCTGGTCTGGCAGGAAGGACGGCGCTGGCTCGCCTGGCTGCTGGGGCTCGGCACGCTCGTCCCGATGCTGCTCGCGCTCGGCACGAACCTCCCGCTCTACACAGCCGTCTGGCACGCGTTCAAGCCGTTCCGTTACCCCCGTGTGCCCGAGCGCCTGATGCCGATCGCCTGCCTCTGCCTCGCCGGCCTGGTTGCCTTCGCCGTCGCCCGCCTGGCCGAGCGGCGCGCGCTGCTCGTCCCCGCGGTCGCCCTCGCGCTCGTCGGCGCCGATCTGCACGGGCGGCTCTACGGCGCATCGGCGCCCGGGGAGAGAAACGCGGCGTACGCGGCGCTGCGCGGCGCCCCGCCCGGCCGCCTGCTCGAGCTGCCGGTCTTCCTCCCGGACATCCACTACGGCAGCGTGTACCAGTACTACGACATGCAGGTCCTGCGCGAGCGGCCGCTCGGCTATTCAACCGTCGCGCCGGTTGCCGCGGACCGGATCGCTCGCCGCCTGCGCGCCCTCAACTGCGGCCGCACGCGCGACGCGGGCCTGCTGCGAGGACTCGGCGTGCGCTACGTGGCGGTGCACAAGCCGCTCTTCGCGCACACGACGCTCGTTCCGCCGTCCTGCCGCGCCAAGGCCGAGCGAGGCCTGCTGAGGCTCGGGCTACGCCGTCTCGTCTCGGGAGGCGCGATCGAGATCTGGAGCGTGCGCTAAGAGCTCGTGCGGAGCCGGTTCGCCGCGCGCTCGCCGGCGGGCGCCCGCGAGCTGCTCCAGCACGATCACCGCGACGAGGACGGCGACGACGAGCGCGGCGAGCACGACGGCGGGCGCGATCGCCCCCGTGACGGCCACGGCGACGCAGGCCGCCGCACCCACGAGGCGCTTCCAGCTCACTGTGCCGGTCATTCGCAGCCTGAACAGCACATGGGCGAGCAGGTAGAGCGCGGGCCCGGCGACCACCGCCGCTATCTCCCTCCCCGGCAGCCGCTCGGTCGGATGCGCGATCACGATCTCGTTGCCGACAGCCGCCACGATGATCCCCGCGACCATCACGACGTGCAGATACGTGTAGGCGTCGCGGGCCATCCGCGTGCGTTCGGGCGCCAGCTCGAGTCGGCGCTGCGCGATCCTCGCCACATAGTCGAAATAGAGCCACCACAGCGCGCAGGTCCCGAGGAACGCGAGCCCGAATGCGACCGCGCGGGCGAAGCTGAGCGGGAGATCCGCTGTCGTCGCGCCCGTGACGACGATCGACTCGCCGAGGGCGATGATCATGAAGAGCTGGAACCGCTCGGCGAAGTGTTCGACGCCGACCTCCCACGCGTGCTCGCTGAACCGCGGCTTGCCGGGAACCCAGTAGACGGCGAGCGGCGCGGAGTAGTCGACGGCGAGCGCGACGACCCAGAGCACGGCCCGCAGCCCACCGTCCGCGAAGCCTCCCGCGATCCAGAACACGGCCGCCGCGACGAACCACACGAGGATCCGGCCCGCGCGCTCCCGCTCGATCGTCCCCGCAGGAGCCACGACGAACGTGAGGAACGTGTGCCGCCCGATTTGGATCGCGAGGTACGAGCCGACGAACAGGAGCGCGCGGCCGCCGAACGCCTGCGGAATCGCCACCGCCATCAGGAGACTCGCGAACATCACCCCGATCAGGACGAGCCGGACGACCGTCGAGCCGACGTCCAGCTCGTTCGTGACCCAGGTCGTGTAGTTCCAGGCCCACCAGACGACGAGCAACACGAGCGCCGCCTCGGCGACTCCGGTGAGGGTCAGATGCGACAGCAGGAAGTGCGAGACCTGCGTGATCGCGAAGACGAAGACGAGGTCGTAGAACAGCTCCAGCGACGTCGCCCGCTGATCGGCGTCGGCGGGGCGCTGGAAGCGCGACACGCCTACATGCCCATGGCGTGGTACCCGGAGTCGACGTAGAGCGTCGTTCCGGTGACGTTGCGCGCAGCGTCCGAGAGGAGGTACGCGGCCGCTTCGCCGACGTCGTCCGCGTCGACGTGGCGGTGCAGCGGCGATCGCTCCTCGACGATCGCCTCCATCGTCGGGAACCCGGCGATCGAGCGCGCGGCCAGCGTTCGCACCGGGCCGGCCGAGATGGCGTTCACGCGGATGTTCTTCTGGCCGAGATCCCAGGCGAGGTAGCGGACCGAGGCGTCGAGCGTGGCCTTCGCGACGCCCATCACGTTGTAGTGCGGCACCGCGCGCTCGCCGCCGAGGTACGTCATCGTCACGATCGAGCCGCCGCCGGCAGCCTCCAGGAGCGGCTCCGCCGCGCGGGCGCAGGCGACGAGCGAGTACGCGCTGACGTCGATCGCCATCCAGAAGCGGTCGCGCGGCGTATCGGTGAAACGACCCTCGAGATCCTCAGCAGCGGCGTAAGCCACGGAGTGGACGAGCAGGTCAAGCTTGCCGTCGAACGCCGCGGCAACTTCGTCGAAGACGCGCGCGACGTCGTCGTCGGAGCGGACGTCGCACTCCGTCACGAGCTTCGTGTCGACGGTCTCGGCCAGGTCGCGGACGGACTTCTCGATTCGCTCGCCCTGGAAAGTGAACGCGAGCTCAGCGCCGCCGTCCGCGAGCTTCTTCGCGATCGCCCACGCGATCGAGCGCTTGTTCGCGACGCCGAGGACGAGCGCGCGCTTGCCGTCGAGGGGCCCGGGCACGGCGCGAGTCTATTGCGTTCGGGCGGGTGCTCATTTACTTAGAAGGTTCAATGCAATGACGGCTCGCCGTCGGGGTGCGATGGGTGGTGCGAGCGGAAGGACGCAGCGCCGCCTCGATAGCAGCGCTATCGGGGCGGCCGAGGACGCGCCGATCGTGCCGCACAGCGCGCACCGACGGCACAGCGCTTCGTTGCGTTGGAGCTTCTTAGCTACATTTCGCCCCTTGCGCCGCCTTCTGGCTTTTCTCCTGCTCGCGGCGGCGCTCTGCTCCGCTGCGTCTGCCGCGGCTGCGTTGAAGCCGATCCGCCGCACCTTCGGCGATACGACCGTGCCGCAGCTCCGCGCCGGCGTCGTGCCGATGCCCGCCTCGCGCGCCAACGGCCGCGTGACCGTGATCGCCCGCCTGAAGCTGCCGCCGCTCGCCGCCGCGTTCGCCGCCCGCGAGCTCGCGTTCGCAGGCCGCGCCAGGTCGCTCGACGCGTCGAGCGCCTCCTCCCGCGCCTATCTCGCGCGCGTCGACGCCGCACAGCGGGTCGCGCTCGCCGAGCTGCACCGAGCGATCCCCGACGCCCGCGCCGGTCGCCGCTTCCGCATCGTCCTCGACGCGATCACCGTGACGCTGCCCGCGCAGCGGCTAGATCGCCTCGCCCGCCTGTCGTCGGTCTCGCGGCTCTACCGGACCACCCGCTTCACGATGGAGCTGAACCGCAGCCCCTCGATCATCGGCGCCGACGAGCTCCGCGCCGCCTCGGGCGCCCGCGGCGACGGGATCAAGATCGGGGTCGTCGACGACGGCGTCGACCCTGCGAACCCGTTCTTCGACCCGTCGAGCTACTCGTATCCCGCCGGCTTCCCGCGCGGGAACACGCAGTTCACGACGCCGAAGGTGATCGTCGCGCGCACCTTCCCAGGGCCCGGATCGGGCGCGCCTGGGAACCTCCCGGTCGACCGCGCAGCGTCGTTCCACGGCACGCACGTCGCCGGCATCGCGGCCGGGAACGAGGGAACGACGGCGCCGCCAGGCCCCGATCATCCGCTCGTCACCGGGCTCTCCGGCGTCGCGCCGCGCGCGTACATCGGCAACTACCGCGTCTTTACCGTGCCCACGCCGATCGGTCACGTCGCGAACACGCCGGAGATCGTGGCCGCGTTCGAGTCGGCGGTTGCCGACGGGATGAACGTGATCAACTTCAGCGGCGGCGGCCCCGAGGGCGAGCCTTCGAGCGACCCGATGATCGAGACGGTTCGCAACGTGGCCGCCGCGGGCGTCGTTCCCGTGATCGCCGCAGGCAACGACCGCGACCAGTACGGACTCGGCAGCGTCGGCTCCCCGGGCTCCGCGCCGGCCTCGATCGCTGTCGCAGCGGTCTCGAACACGCACGTCTTCTCGCCCGCGCTGACCGTCGTGCCTGCCGGAGCGCCTGACTACCTGCGCCAGATTCCCGTCAACCAGGGCGCCGTCCAGCCGCCACTCGCCTGGGTCGCCGACCAGCCGCTCGTGGACGTCACGTCGATCGTCGGCGCCGGCGGCATCCCGGTCGACCGTCAGCTGTGCGGCCCCGCGAACGCGCCGAACGATTCGACGCGCACCTCGTTGCCGCCGGGGTCGCTCGCCGGCGCGATCGCGCTCGCCAACCGAGGCGGCTGCACCTTCATCTCGAAGGCGGACCGCGCCAAGGCAGTCGGTGCGACCGGGCTGATCCTCATCGACAACCGGCCGGGCGAGGCCAACGGGATTCCGATCCCGCTCTCGATTCCGGCGCAGATGATCTCCGACCTCGACGGCCAGCGGCTGCGCGCGTACCTCGCGACGACCGGCGGCCGGACGACGGTGCGCCTGCCGCGCGACGTCCTCATGATCGAGACCGGGCGCTCGGGGATCGTCACGAGCTTCTCCTCTGCCGGCCCGTCCGACTTCGCCAAGGACATGAAGCCCGACCTCTCGGCACCCGGCGGCCAGATCCTCTCCTCGACCTTGCCCGAGTTCGCGCGCTCGCCCTTCGCGGTCTTTGACGGGACGAGCATGGCGACTCCGCACGTCGCCGGCGCTGCCGTCCTCCTGCGCCAGCGGCATCCGGGCTGGACGGTGCTGCAGATCAAGTCGGCGCTCGTCCAGACGGCCGGGCCGGCCTGGGGAGACACCGCGCGCACGGTCGAGGCGCCGGTGCTGCTCGAGGGCGGTGGCCTCGTCAACCTCCCGCGCGCAGATGCCCCGCTCGTCTTCGCCGACCCGTCCTCGCTGGCCCTCCACGGCCTGAACGTCAACCACGGCGCGCAGACGGCCGCCCTGCTCGTGAAGGTTACGGATGCCGGCGGCGGCGCAGGTTCCTGGAACGTCGAGCTTCGTCCGCAGGCCGCGACGACGGGAGCCACCATCTCGACGCCGGCCACGATCCTCGTCACGCCCGGAGTCGAGACGAGCGTTTCGTTTACCGCAACCGCGACCGCCAGCGCGCAGGCCGGCTTAAACTACGGCTTCATCGTGCTCCGCCGCGGAAGCGACACGCGCCGGATCCCGTACCAGTTCCGGGTCGAGCGACCCGCGCTGGAGAACATGGCCGCCACGCCGTTGAAGCCGGCTCAGATCGGCAGCACTGTCATCGGCGAGAACCGCGTCTCGGAGTACTGCTGCCCGAGCGCCCCGTTCGGGCCCGCGGTCGACTACGTCGGCGCGCCGCAGCGCGAGGACGGCGCCGAGCAGCTCTACTCCACGACGGTCACCGGCGCGGTCGCGAACATCGGCGTCTCGATCATCGCCACCACGACCGGCGCGATCGCCGATCCGTTCTTCCTCGGCTCGCAGAACGAGAACGACGTGACGGGCTACGCCGGCATCCCGACGAACGTGAACCCGCTGACCTTCGACTTCCCCCTCGACATCGGCGCCGCCGGAGACCAGCTGCCGCTTCCGAAGACGTACTACGTCTCGGTGGACTCGCCGCGCGACCCGTTCACCGGGCAGCTGCTGCCGGGCCGCTACCTCCTCAACGCGTGGTCGAACGACGTGAAGCCGCCGACGATCAAGCTGCTGACGAAGCGAATCGCCCGCGGCCGGCACACGCTGGTGGCGCGGATCACCGACGCGGGCTCGGGCGTCGACCCGCTGTCGCTGGCGATCTCCTACCGCGGCGTCCTACTCGGTGCCTCCGACTACGACCCGTTCTCCGGGCTGGCGCTCTACGGGATGCCCACGCAGGCGCCGACGCTGCAGGGCCCGATCCAGAAGGCGACGATGATCGCCTACGACTACCAGGAGACGAAGAACATCAACGTCACCGGCCCGGACACGATGCCGAACACCGCCTTCGTCCCGGTGCAGATCAACGCGGTCACCGGCCCCGCCCTGACCTGGATCGTTCCCGACACGAACGTTTGCGTCCCGAAGACCGCGCGCCTCGCTGTTGCGGCGAGCTCGACGACCAAGATCTCGTCCGTGCAGTTCTTCGACGGGAAGCGGAAGATCGGCGTCAAGCGCAAGGGCGTTGCCGACCTGTACTTCGTCGACTGGAAGACGGCGAAGGCGAAGAAGGGCAAGCACCTCCTGCGAGCGGTCGTGCTCGCGGCCGGCGAGAAGCGCGCCTCGGCGACGCGGTCCGTCCGCGTGTGCAACTGAGGGCTTGGTGGAACGGGCCTCGTCGTCGGGGTGCGATGCTCGTTTCGAGGCAAGGACGCAGGGAGCGCGCGTACCAAACAGGTACGGGCGCGACTGAGGACGCCGCATCGGGGCGAGCAGCGCGGCCCGGCGGCACAGTGGCTGTTTCGCCAAGCTCTCAGCCCGCCGACCGAGTCGCCGTCGTCACCGGCGCGTCGAGCGGCATCGGCGCAGCGCTAGTGCGGAAGCTCGCCGGCGAGGGATACACGTGCGTCCTGCTCGCGCGGCGCGAGAAGCTGTTGCGGGAGCTCGCGGCCGAGGTCGGCGGCGAGGCGGAAGTTTGCGACGTGTCCGACCGGGAGGCGGTCGAGCGAGTTGGGGCCGCGGTGCTGGAGCGGCATCCGCGCATCGCGCTCCTCGTCAACAACGCGGGCATGCCGGCGCGGACGAACTTCCTTGGCGACCCCGACCGGATCGAGGAGGTGCTGCGCGTCAACTACCTCGGGAGCGTCTGGTGCCTGCGCGCGTTCCTCCCGGGGCTCGAGGCCGCGCGCCCGTCCGACGTCGTCAACGTCGTCTCGGTGGCGGGGGTCGTCGCGGCGCCTTCCGGCGGGCCGTACGCAGCGTCGAAGCACGCGCAGCTCGCGTTCTCGCGCTCGGTCCAGCCGTTGCTGCGCGGACTGGGCGTTCGTGTGCACACCGTCCTGCCCGGCCCGGTCGAGACCGAGGGATTTCCGCAGCGCGGGAGGATGGGGAACCGGCTCCTCGAGCGCACGGTCGCCGAGCCGGAGCAGATCGCGAATCGCATCGTCTCCATGGTCGGACGCGGCCGGGTGGAGAGCTTCATCCCGCGGTGGTACCGCATGCTTCAGGTGACGCAGGCGCTCGCTCCGGGCCTGATCCGCCTCGGGGCGCGGCGCTACAAGTGGCGCTAGGGCTTGTGGAGGACGTACCAGGCGATGTCGATGCTGTAGGCCTCGCGCCCTGCCGGGGCTAGGCTGAGCGCCTGCTCGCGCGCGTCGCCCGCGCAGCCGGCCAGGTCGAGGTAGTACTCCAGCGGGCGGCGGTGGAGCTGCGACTCGGAGTGTTCGAGCACCAGGCCGTTGGAGTCGAAGACGCCGCGGAAGTCCGCATCGGAGAGCGTCCGCGTATGCGAGGGATCACGTGCCCGCTCGAAGCGGTCGAGCTCGATTCCCGCCAGCGGATCGCTCGGAGCGACCTGGTCGTTCACGACGATGCGGCCGCCGGGGACCGTGACCCGGGCGATCTCCGCGACCGCAAGCTCGGGCCTGCGCACGTGATGGAGCGTGCGCCGGCACGCGACCAGGTCGAACTCGCCGCTCTCGAACGGCAGTTTCTCTGCGTCTCCCTCCACGAAGGTCGCGTTCGCCGGCGCCTCCCGGCGGGCCGCGGCGAGCAGCTCCGGGACGAGGTCGATGCCGACGACCTCGCGCACGAGGGGCGCGATCGCAAGCGCGAGCACGCCTGCGCCGGTGCCCACGTCGAGCACGCGTTCGTCGCCGCGGAACGAGAGCAGTCGCGTCAGCTCCTCGCGCACGGTGTCGACCTGCCGCGCGCCATGCTCGGCGACGCGCTCAGCCGTCGCTGCGAACCGTGCCCGCGTTGCGTCGTGCGAACTCAAGCGCCTCCTCCTTCGTCGCGATTGTGCCTGCTGCACGCTCCTCGCCAATCGCATCGAGCAACCGGCCGATCTCCGGCCCGGGCGGCAGGCCGAGCTCGTCCCCGCGCACGAGTGCCTCGACAGGGTCCGCTGCGCGCGCCGCTTCGACCGCGGGCCGCAGCTCCGTGGCGCCGAGGTATTCGAGCGCCTCGAGCGCCCAGGGCTCGGTCGAACGGCGGAAGCGGTGGATCTCCCGCAGCGAGTCGTCGGCGGGCGGCGCGGCGCCGAGCACCTTGCGCGCGAAGCGGCGCAACTCGTTCGAGATCGGGAGGCGTTCCAGCCCCTTGCCGAAGACCGCGACGAGGCGCAGCTCGGGGCCGAATCCGGGGCGCAACCGCTCCAGCGACCCTCCGAGCGGCTCGAGCAGGCCGAGCTCGTCGAGGAGGCGGAAGCCGTCCTCGCCAAGGCGGACGAGCGCTTCGAGCACCCGCTCGCCCGCACCGCGCGCGACCAGGCCGGCGCGCGCCCGCACGAGCCGCTCGGTCTCCGGGTCGAGCCGAAAGCCCAGCGAGTCGGCGAACACCGCCGCGCGCAGCAGCCGGACAGGGTCGTCGTCGAACACGTGCTCGGAGACGGCTCGGATCGTGCGCGAGTCGATGTCCGCACAGCCGGCGAGTGGGTCGACGTAGGCGTCGTCGCCGAGCCGTTGCGCCAGCGCGTTCATCGTGAAATCGCGGCGCCCGAGATCTTCCTCGATCGTCCCGTGCAACGGCGTGAAGTCGACCGTCCGCCCACCGTCGAGCACGACGCGCCAGCCGCCGTGCTCGGCCGAGAGCGGGAAGGGCGCGCCGCCGGTCGCGCGCGCGAGCTTCCGGGCGGCCGCCTCGGGATTGGCGCAGACGACGTCCCAGTCGAGGACCGGCCGGCCGAGCAACTCGTCGCGCAGCGCCCCGCCGACCACGTAGGCCTCCTCGCCTGCAAGTGCGTCGAGTACCGAGTCACGCATCGACGACCGTCCGCCGCGCACGCAGAGGGCTCGATTCGATCCCGCAGGCGAGCTCGTACGTGATCGTGCCCGCCACGCGCGCGTGCGACTCCATCAGGAGACCGTGCCCGACGAGAACGACCGGAGTGCCGACCGGCGCCTCGCCGTCGAGCTCGACGGCGAAGGAGTCCATGGAGATCGTCCCGACCACCCGGCTGGGCTCGCCGCCGACCCGCACCTCCGTCCCCGTCAGGTCGCGCCGGAAGCCGTCGGCGTACCCCACTGGAACGATCCCGATCCAGGTCGGCCGCTCCGCGACGAAACGCCTCCCGTAGCCGGAGCTCTCGCCCGGCTGGAGCAGCTTCACGTGCGCGAGCGCGCTCTGCCAGAGGAGAACCGGCTCGAGCCCGTCGCGGGCGGGATCCTCGCCGAACGGCGACAGGCCGTAGAGCGCGAGCCCGCAGCGGGCGAAGTCGAAGCGCGCCTCGGGGATGCGCAGCGCCGCGGCGCTGTTCGCGATGTGGCGCTCGACCCCGGGGAAGCCGTCGGTGAGCTCCGCGAAGCGCTGGATCTGCTTCGCCGCGAACGCAGCGTCGCTGTCGGCGGTCGCGAGGTGGCTCATCAGGCCGACGATCTCGCGCGCTCGGCCGGGCAGCTCCGAGACGCCGTAGCGCCCCATCCCGGTCTCGAGCTTGACGTGGACGCGCACGCCCTCCGGGATCTCGGTGTCGGCGACCGCGAGCTCGAGCCCGGCCTCCCGCGCCTGCACGATCTCGCGGCTGCCGCCCGCGGGCCCGAGCACGAGGATTCGCGCTTGCGGATAGTCCCGTCGCAGCGCGAGCCCCTCGAGGATCGTCGCGACGCAGAGCCCGCTCGCTCCAGCGCCGAGCACCGCGCCGGCCGCGTCGGCCGCGCCGTGTCCGTAGCCGTCCGCCTTGACGACGGCCCAGAGCCCGGCGCCGTCGAGCGCGCGCAGCAGCGTTCCCGCGTTGCGGCGGAGCGCGCCGAGGTCGATCGTCAGCTCAGAGCGGTGCATGCCGGTAGTTTCGCGCTAGCGCGGAGATCTCAGCCCAGGACGTGCGGGAGCGCTTCGACGACGTCGCTCGCCACCAGGCCCGCCTGCGGCTCGTGCGACCACGCCGCCTCCGCGTGGGCGACGACTGCGGCGGCAGCGACCTCGACCGGCTCCAGCACGCTCGGCTTCGAGAGAAACGCCGCCAGGACACCCGTCAGCACGTCCCCGGTGCCCGCGGTGGCGAGGGAAGCCGGCCCGCGGCAAACGAGCGCGCCGTCCCGGCCCGGCGCGCCCACGAGCGTGCCGTAGCCCTTGAGGACGACGATGCACTTGAACCGGTCGACGGCCTCCCGCAGCGCGGCCAAGCGGTGCGCGGCGACCCACTTCGAGTCGCGGTCGAGCAGCCGGGCGAGCTCGCCCTCGTGGGGTGTGATCACGGTCGGCGCGTCCCGCTCGAACGGCTCGAGCCCGTCGAGGGCGTCGGCGTCGAGGACGACCGGCACGTTCAGTCGGTCGAGCAGGCGACGCACGAGCGCGCGCTGGTCCTCTCCGCGACCGAGCCCCGGGCCGATCGCGACCGCTCCTGCCCGCTCAGCGGCATCGTCCACATCGGACAGCGGGCGCTTCACGGCCTCGAGGAGCTGCTGCTCGACGATCGGCAATGAAGCCTCCGGAGCCGCGACGGCCACATAGCCCGCATCGGCCCGGAAAGCCGCCCGCGCGGCGAGACACAGCGCGCCGGTGTAGCCAGGGCTGCCGCCGACGACGAGCACGGATCCCGCCGTGTACTTGTTGTCCCTGGACGCCCGCAGCGGGATCAGCTCGAGCAGGTCTGCCGTCGCGAGCCAGTTCTTCGTATGCGCGTCGGCGAGGCCGATGTCGGCGACCTCGATGAACGGCGCGTGGAACGCTCCCGGCGCAATCTCGAGGCCGACCTTGAGGCCGTGGAAGGTCACGACGTGGTCCGCTTCGACCGCTTCCCAGACCACCTCGCCCGTCGACCCATCGATGCCGGACGGAAGATCGACGGAGACCACCTCAGGCCCGGCGTTCATCGCGTCGATCAGGGCCTTCGCCTCGTTACGCGGCTCGCCGCTGAACCCAGTGCCGAACAAGCCGTCGACGATCAAGTCGGGATAGCCGATGTCGTCCTCGGCGCTCTCGGCGCCGACAATGCGCACGCTCTTGCCCTCTTCGCCGAGGATGCGGCCGGCGATCCGGGCGTCGCCGCCGTTCGCACCGCCGCCGGCCACCACCACAATCTCGTCGGCCTCCGGATACCGCTCGAGCACGGCTGCCGCCACCGCGGCTCCTGCCCGCTCCATCAACTGCTCGACGTCGTGCCCCTCCTCGGCGGCCCGCATTTCCTCGGCCGTGTAGAGCGGCTCACCGAAGGTGGGATCCATCCGCCACCACCGCCACCGCCGAAGCCAGCTCCCGGGAGTGCGTCATCGACAGGTCGATCTCGGCCGCCCCGAGCCGCTCCGCCCACGCAGCGAGCCGCCCATGGAGCTGCACCGCCGGCTTGGGCCGCCCCACGATCTCGACGTCGCGCCACGCGAACGCGCGCGCGACCCCGAAGCCGAGTGCCTTGCCGACCGCCTCCTTGCCGGCGAAGCGGCCCGCGTACGACTGCGCCGGGTTCTTGCGCGAGTCGCAGTACGCACGCTCCGCCTCCGTGAAGCAGCGCTCCTTGAAGCCTGGATAGCGCTCCAGAGCCCGCCGGATCCGCTCGATCTCGATCAGGTCGATTCCGACCTTCACCGCTGCTCCTCCAGCCATTCCGGGAGGTGCGCGATGGAAGAAAGGATCGCGTCGGGCCGGATGCGCCCCGCCTCGACCGCGTCGGGCCGGAACTTGCCGGTGCGCACGAGCACGGTCTTCATCCCGTGCTGCTGGGCGCCTGCGATGTCCGCGTCGATGTCGTCTCCGACCATCCACGTCATCTCCGCATCGGCGTCGAGCGCCTCGAGGGCGGCTGCGAAGTAGGCGGGGCTCGGCTTGCCCAAGACCGTCGCGTCGACGCCGGCCGCGTACTCCAGTCCGGCGACGAAAGCGCCTGCGTCGAGCATCGGCCCGAGGCCGGTTTGCCACCAGCGATTCTTGTGCAGGCAGTAGAGCTCGGCGCCGCTTTCGAGCTCGTGGAAAGCGCGCGAGAGATTCGTATAGCTGAAGACGCGCCCGGTCTCGTCGGTCTCGTCGGCGCCTCCGAGCAGCACCGCCTCCGCGTCCTCGCCCACCAGCTCGATGCCCTCGAGGTCTGGGACGATCGCGGCCATGGTCAGAGCGAGAACGCGCTTGCCGGACAGCGCGTGGGCCGCGGCGCGCGGCGTCGTCTGGAGCTCCTCGTCGTCAAGCTCGATCCCGAGCGCGCGCAAGTCCTCGGCGAGCTCTGCGCGCGGCCGCGTGGTGTTGTTCGTGACGAAGCGCAGCCGGTGCCCGGCGTCCCGCAGGCGCGCGACGGCCGCCGCCCCACCGGCGATCGGCTCGCCCGAGACATGGAACACGCCGTCGACGTCTAACAAGATGGCTGCCATGGACGGCGATTCTATTCGGGTCACCCGCTCGGTCGAGCTGCCGCTCTCGGAGATCGAAGTGCGAACGTCGCGCTCGAGCGGGCCCGGCGGCCAGCACGCGCAGAAGTCCGAGACCCGAGTCGATGCACGCTTCGACGTCGAGGCCTCCGCGGCGCTCACGCCCGCGCAGAAGCGCCGCGTCGTGGCGAAGGCCGGGCCGGTGCTGCGTGCGGTCGCCCAGGACGAGCGCAGTCAGGCCAGGAACCGCGACCTCGCGATCGGGCGACTCGTGGATGCGCTCCGCACGGCGCTCTACGTCGAGCGCAAGCGCGTCAAGACGAAGCCGAGCGCGGCCGCGCGGAAGCGGCGGCTGGAACACAAGCGCCGGCGCGGCGAGACGAAGCGCCTGCGCCGTCCTCCCAGCGACTAGCTAGTAAAGCGATTGGCGTATCGGATTTCCGATACGGGGAATAACCAACCCGTGCAGAGACTCGTAGGCGCGTTGCTCTTGTTGGCAGCGGCGGCTGGGGCCGCCATCGGCGGCTTCTGGGCCTTTATGAAGGCAAACGGTGCGGAAGTGGACATCTGCAGCGGGCCGAGTTGCAGGAGCGGCTGGTACTACGCCGGACCGATCCTCGTGGCTGCCATAGTGCTCGGAGGGATTGGTGTGGTGCTTCTCCGTGGCAAGCGGCAGGGCCCCCGCTCGGGCGGCGTCTGACTTCCTAGCCGAACCCCAATCCCCGGCACAGCCGTTGAACCAACGATGGCCCCCATCGCGGTTACGACCGACTCCGCAGACCCGCCGGTCGCGATCGTCGAGCTCACAGGCGAGCACGACGGTCTCACCGCGGACCTGATCGAGCAGGAGCTCGCGCGGCTCCACGACGCCG
>JBDTZN010000040.1:0-16693 GCA_040005095.1 Thermoleophilia bacterium
CCTGCGCCTCCTGGATCCGGGGAATGTGCTCGGAGGGCGTGACCACGACGTGGTCAGCGAGGCGCTCCGCCGCGATGCGCCCGCCGTCGTAGCCAACGCATGCGATCGTCACGAGACCGCGCCTCCGCGCCTCCGCCAGCGCCTCGATGATGTTGGGTGAGCTACCGCTCGTGGAGAGCGCGAGCGCCACGTCACCCGTCCGACCGTAGGCGATTACCTGGCGCGAGTAGAGCGAGGCCGGGCCGATGTCGTTGGCGACCGCCGTCAAGATGGCTGGATCCTCCGCCAGATTCAATGCCCGCCGTCTCGACCAGCCCTGCGGCGCCGCCCGAAAGTCGGCGGCGACGTCCATCGCATCGGTGGCCGAGCCGCCGTTCCCGAACGCGAGCAGGGTGCCGCCCTCGTCGAGCGCGCGCCGGACCGTCCTCGCGGCGGCGACGAGCTCCTCACGACTGCCCACGAGCGTCCGCTCACGTAGCTCCACGACCTCCGCGGACTTCATCTCGACCGAGGCCCGCACGTCCTCGACGACAGCATCCAGACTCTCGGCGCCCTGGCCGAGGAACGGGTACAGGAAGCTGGATGCGCCCGCGCCCGCGGTCGAGCTGCCGAGGTGTTCGAAGAAGACGTGCACGAGCTCCCAGAGGCAGTGGTACGCCGTCTCGACGAGCTCCTGGCGGACGAACGGGTCGTCGTCCGGCGGCTCGAGCGCCCACGTCTCGCCGGCGTGAACGGTGAATGGCTCGAAGGAGATCAACATGTCGTCATGCCGTCGGAGGAGGTCGACCGATCCCCGTTCGACCGCGAGCGCGGGCAGCGCCCGCTTGCCGACGATCACCGGGTGGACGAACTCGACCGCGACGTGGTGCGCGTCCGACCACGCCTGCGGCGACCCACCGACGGCGAGGAGGCGACCGCCGCGCTCGAAGCGCTCGGCCATCGTCCGGCAGAGCTCGGCCAGAGGGGCGGCCTGCGTGCCGAAGTACCGCTCGCTCGCCTCGAGCCGGCGCTCGAGCAGAGCATCGAGCCGGTCGAGCGTGGCGGTCACGCGTGAACGTGCCCGTGGGTGGCCACTTCGACGAGCCAGTCGCGCCAGGGCTCGATCCCGGATCCTGTGCTCGCACTCAGCTCGATGTGGGGGACGCCGGGATGGACGGCGTCGAGGTGGTAGAGGAACTTGTCGAGGTCGAAATCGAGGTGCGGGAGCAGATCGACCTTGTTCACGAGCACGAGCTCACAGGCGCGGAACATCAGTGGGTACTTGAGGGGCTTGTCCTCACCCTCGGTGACCGAGGTGACCATCACCCGCGCGTGCTCGCCGACCTGGAACTCGGCGGGGCAGACGAGGTTGCCGACGTTCTCGATCACGAGTAGGTCGATCTCTGCGAGCGGGAGCGAGGGGACAGCCGAGCGGACCATGTTCGCGTCGAGGTGACACTCGCCGCCGAAGCTCGGGTCGGTGTTGATCTGCGTCACCGGCACGTGCAAGGCGGCGATTCGCGCGGCGTCGAAGCTCCCCTTGACGTCGCCCTCGAGCACGCCGACACGCACGCCCGGGAGCCCGCCGACGACCTGCTCGAGCACCGTCGTCTTCCCTGCGCCTGGGCTGCCCATCAGGTTGACGACGGTGACGTGCTCGCGGTCGAAGTCGGCGCGATTGGCACGCGCGAGCGTCCCGTTGGCGTCGAGCACGTCCTCGAGCACCTTCACGTACGTGCGATGCATGCGTCCTCCTCGATTTCGATCGACTCCACTTCCAGCTCCTCCCCGCGGACGGCCGCGACCTCGCTTCCCGCGCACTCCGGGCACCAGAACGGCGGCTCCGCGATCTCCCACTCGTGCTCGCAAGCGGCGCAGCGCAGCACGGCCGGCACGACGTCGAGCTCGAGCCGCGCGCCCTCGCAGACGGACTCGCGTGCGACCATCCCGAAGCAGAACTCGAGTGAGTCGGGCACGACCTGCCGTAACCGCCCGACGCGGACGCGCACGACCCTGACGGGGCTTCCGCCTGCGTGTCGCTCGACGGTCGCGACGATCGCGCTCGCGATCGAGAGCTCGTGCATCAGCCTGCTCGGAGTTCCTCGACCGTGTCGGCGACGAGCCCGACCGCCTGCTCGACCGCACCCTCGACAGCTGGGGAGAGCCCGATCCCGAAGTCCTCGATCTCGGCTGGCTCGCAGGCGACGACCATCACCTTGCCCGGCCAGCCGTTCACCGACTTGACGAAGCGGAGCACGGTCTGTGGGTCCATGTCGTGCGGATCGATCAGGTCGCCGTCCTCGATCCCGGCCTCGACCGACTCGGGATCGGCCTCCATCACGTAGAGCGTCCCCGGCTCGCCGCCCTGGCGGCTGATGTCCACAAGGATCAGCGCGTCGTAGCCGCGCATCACCTCGTAGGCGAGGTCGAGGCCACCGGTGCCGAAGTCGGCCACCTGCACTCCCTGCGGCAGCTCGCGCTCCCGCAGGCGCCTGGCGACGGCGCTGCCGAAGCCGTCGTCGCGACGCCAGAGGTTCCCGACGGCGGCGACGAGGATGTTCCGGTGCCCGACCGGTGCGGACAGCTCAGTCATCTGCGCCGGAAGCCGCGTCGCTCGCAGTGTCAGGATCCTTCTCGACCCGACCCTCCTGCGGGGCGATGTCGGAACGGTCCTTGTCCGGATCCTCCACGTCGGGGTAGCGCACCTCGCCGCGGGCGTCGGGCATCGAAGTGATCACGTCCGAGCCCGCCGTGACCTCGGCGTCCGTCTCGGTTCCCAGCCCCTTCTCGCCGTCGTCGTCCTGCTGCGGCGGGTTGTCCTCGTCGAGGGCCGGCTTGCTCGACTCGTCGTGCTCGCTCATCTCGCGTCCTCCTGATTCTGTAGCGGGCTCGGGACGAGCTCGACCTCGTCCGCGAAGAAGAAATGGAAGCGACCGGTCTCGCGCATCAGCGCCTGGCCGGGGTCGTCGTCGATCGTCACGCCGAGGTGGACCTTGTCGTCGTATCGGAGGTAGATCCGCTCGAGCGTCGCCGTGCGGCCGTCCAGCATCCGGTCGTAGGTGTCGATCCGGTCCGCGAGCCGCAGCACGAGCCGGTCGCCGAGCCGGAACGTGCGCCCGTCGACCGTCGCCTCCCGCTCCGTCGCCGGCTCCTCGCGCGGGCGGGGCGGGACCGGCGGCTCCTCCACCGGGCGCATCAGGCCGTGCAGGCGCACGATGTCCTCCGGCGTCGACGCCAGCGCACGCTCGACCATCGCCCGCACGGCTGGATCCCCGGCAGCAATCTGCTCCCGCTCGGCGTCGGAGAGGGCGTGCACGTGCAGGAGGAGCGCCTCCTCGATCTCCGTGCTGTCGAAGAGACTGCCCAGGCTCTCCTCGGCGAGCTGCGGATGATCGGGGAGCACGATCGCGGCGCCGAGGATGGCGGTGTCGTCCGGCGCCACGAGCACGGGCCAGGTGTTCACGTTCGTGCAGGCCGGCGCTTCGAGCGGCGAGACGAACGTGCCGCCGCGGACGCGCAAGAGCGGATGGGTCGAGATCAGCGAATGCTCGAGCGCCTGGGCGCGCGTCCCGCCGGCGAAGGTCGTCCGGTTCTCGATCGTCAGGGTCACGCGGCGGAGCTCGGACTCCACTTCGTCCACCTCGAGCCGGATCTCGCCCTGCAGCGGCGGCGCGTCGAGCTCGCCCACACCGGCGCGGCGCTCGACCGCCTGGTGACGCTCACCGCTCGCCTGGAGGAAGCGGACCTCGACGTCGAGCTCCGGGTCCTCGCCACGGACGAGGCACTCCAGCCGCAGGTGGTCGAAGCCGTACTCGTAGCCGGCGGGATAGACGATCCCGAACGGCGTCGGCGTCGCGTTTTTGTGCGCACCCGGCGTGTAGGGATACAGCGCGTAGCCCTCGTGGAGCAGGGAGTCGACGAGCTCCTCGATCATCGCTGGGTCTCCTCGAGCAGCTCCGTGACGGCGCCGTCGAAGGTCGGCAGACCGCGCTGGGCCTTGCGCAGCTGTAGCTGCCGCAGCGTGTCGTCCTGCAGGCGAATCCAGCCGCTGCCGGGATAGTGCAGGTCGATCATCCGCCGCCACGTCGCCACGGACAGGCGGAACACCGCCGAGACCCAGGGAACCAACACGACCTGCAGCCGGCCGTCGTCGCCGCGGTAGAAGATCCGCCCGCTGAAATGGAAGCTGAGCGGCACCTCGCCGTCAGGCAGCGCGTACAAGTACTTCGTCGACGCGACCTCGAGGTCGTACGTGCACGGCACAGGCAGCGTGAACTCGGTCGACCCGCTGAAGGAGGGCAGGAGCCGGTCGACTTGGGCCCAGACGATGCTCGTCGTCGTCGCCGCCCACCGCTCCGGGGTTCCGAACAGGTCGACGAGGAGCTCGCGCGTCTCGGGTTCGTGCGCGCGGAGGCCGGGATCGATCTGGATCTGCGTCGTGAGCGCGACCATGTACACCTCGCGGCCGGTCGGCTCGTCAGCGCGCAGCGTGAAGTTCAGCGTCGGGGCGGCGACATTCAGCGCAGCCGCGGCATCGACCACCTCAAGCTGCAGCTCGGGCGCGGGCACGACGGGAGCGTCGTCGAGCTGAACCTCCGTCACGCCGCCTTCTCTCGCAATTCGGCGAAGAAACCGCTCACCGCACCCTCGATCTGCGTCCCACCCGAGATCCCCTCCCAGCTCACCCGCACGAGGCCGACGAGTCGGTAGCACTCGTCGATCGGGACGATCGCATGCTGTCGAGCGCCTCCGAGCCGGTTCACGATCAGCGCCTCGGCGTCGGGCTCGAGCCCCTCGAGCATCGGGTTCGCCGCGACGAGCGTCTCCCACGCCCGCAGATCGAGCTCGCACTCGGTCGTTCCCGCCGGGCTGGGGTAGAAGGCCACGACGCCTCCCGCGCTGCTGCTCTCGAAGAAGAATGCGAGCCCGATCGGGATCCGGAAGGACGCCCACAGGTCGTCCGGCAGCTCGAGGCCGTCCAGCCAGACCGTCCGCGAGCCGGTCGGCTTGTAGGGCCCGTCGCCGGCGAAGAGCGCGCGGCAGGTCTCGCACGTGCAGACGATCTGCCGCTCCTCGACGTGCAGCATGTGGCGATGGTCGGCTGGGATCACCGCCGAGCAGAGGTCGCAACGCTCCTCACCGCCGACCGCCGCGGGCGCGTCGTTGAGCTGCCGGTTCGCCAGTCGGCGCAGCTCCCGGATGGCGCTCGTATCGATGCCGGCGTCGATCACGCGACTGCGACCTTGACCTGCCCGCCCTCCTCGAGTAGAGGAACAGGCGCGAGCTGGAGGTCCTCGCCGATCGCGCGACCCGCGAGCGGCAGCTCGAAGCGGCGCCTGCAACCGAGGCAGGTGAGCAGGCCTCCGTCCAGCTCGGCCCGGTGGAGCGGCGCGCCGCACCCCGTGCAGGCGTTGCGGTAGGCCAGCAGCGTCCCGCCGACGTTGGCGACGAGCAACGGCACGACGCCGACCTGAGCCTGGGTCAGCGAGCCGATTCCGAGACCCGCCACGTCCGTCAGCTCGACCCAGTTGGAATGGCCGGTCGCCTCCTGGCCGGCAAGCGGCAGGAGCTTCTTCGGCTGCCGTGCCTCGACGAGCCCCTCGACCTCGATCCCGTCCAAGTCGGGCGCGGCCTCGTCGAGCGCCTCCTTGATCGCGAGCTCCATCGTCGAGGCCGACGCGGGGCAGCCGTCGCAGCCGCCGAGGAGGCGAAGGTGTGCCACGCCCTCTTCGAGCCGGACAAGCTCCACGCCGCCGCCATGCGATTCCATATACGGCCGCACGCTCACGAGCGCTGCCTCCACTCGCTCTGCGAGCGGCACCGGGAAGAGGCCGTGGATCAGGAGCAAGGAAGCGACCACGCCGTCCTGCGCGAGCGCGTCACGCACGTCGGGCGCAGCCTCGAGTGCCTGGACGATCCGCTCGAGCCCGTCCCCGTAGAGCTCGAGCATCGTCGCGACGAGGTCCTCCGCCGTCCTGCGCGCCTCGGCGTCGTCGATCGACTCGAGGCGCGCGGCGAGCTCCTGGAACCGCTCGACGGCGTTCGGCGCGGCGACCGCCATCTAGCTGAGCCCCGTCGGCGTGTGCACCACCTTCTTGACCCGGCCCTTGCCGAGGTACATGTGCACCCCGCACGGCAGGCACGGGTCGAAGCTCCGCACCGCCCGCATGATGTCGATCCCCTTGAAGTTCTCCGGCCCGTTCTCCTCGAAGATCGGCGTGTTCTGCACCGCGTCCTCGTAAGGGCCTGGAGTGCCGTAGATGTCCCGGGGGCTCCCGTTCCACGGCGTCGGCGGATAGGGCTGGTAGTTCGCGATCTTCCCGTCCCGGATCACCATGTGATGGGAGATGACGCCGCGCGCCGCCTCGTGGAAGCCGACGCTGATCGCCTCCTCCGGCACCTTGAAGTTCGTCCAGCTCTTCGTCCGTCCTGCCCGCACCTCGATCAGCGCCTTCTCGAGGTTGTAGAGGCCGACGAGCGCCGAGTAGGCCTGGTGATAGGAGCGCGCGCGGTCGCGCTCGATCGCGTTCGACCACTGCGGAATCTTCCACTCGAGCTCCATCTCGGGCATGCTCGCCGTCTTCGGAAGCACCATCTGGATGCTCTCGCCCGTCGCCTTGAGGAAGCCCAGGTCGACGAGGCCGGCCTTCGCCGTCACCCACTGACGAGCGAAGGGCCCGCCGCCGGTGTCGCAGCTCACGTAGGTGTCGGTTCGCTCGTCGTAGATCCGCGGCGAGGTGACCCAGCTGTACTTGTCGGTGAAGTCGCGCGCCTGCGGCTTCGGGATCGTCGTCTTGTTCCACGGATGGTTCTGGTCGATCGGGTTGCCGAGCGGATCTTCCTTGACCCAGGTCTGCTCGTTCTCCCAGCCGTCGAAGTAGGAGCTGCCGAGCAGGATCCGGATCATCCCGTTGATCTTCACCAGGTCGGTGGTGACGAGCTCGCCGTTGATCGCGATCCCGGGCGTGACGAAGCGCCGGTTGCCCCACTCGGTCATCGTCCGGTAGTCGTAGTCGACGATGTCCGGGTCGTCGAAGGCGCCCCAGCAGACGAGGTTCGTGTCGCGGTAGCCGACCTTCTCGTAGCCCGGGAGCGCCTCGTAGAAGAAGTCGTAGAGGTCGTCGTGCATCGGCACGGTGCGCTTGACGTACTCGAAATAGCGCATCAGGCGGACGTAGTAGTCGGTCATCGTCTGGTGCGTGATGTGGGCGCTGCAGCCCCCGGGCATGATCGTCGAGGGGTGCGTGTGACGGCCGCCGAAGAGGCAGTACATCTCCCGCGTATAGCGGGCCACGTGCAGCGTTTCGAGGTAGAACTCGCCGGTGAACGGGTTGAGCGCCCGCATGATGTCGGCGATCGTCCGGTAGCCATGGATGTTCGCGTGCTCGGCTGCGGTCTGCTCGGCCTTCGCCAGCACGCTCGGGTTCGTCTCCTTCACCATCTGCTCGCAGAAGTCCACGTTCGCCATGCAGTCGTTGAAGATCGCGTGGTCGAACATGTAGTCGGCGGACTCGGCCAGGTTGAACGCGTAGTCGCCGAGCTTCGGCGGCTTGACGCCGTAGGCCATGTTCTGGTTCAGGCACGAGCAGGTGGCGTGGTTGTCGCCGCAGATCCCGCAGATCCGGCTCGTGATGAAGTGCGCGTCACGCGGGTCGATCCCCTTCATGAAGATGTCGAAGCCGCGGAAGATCATCGAGGTCGAGTAGCACTTCAGGACTTCCTGGTTCGTGAAGTCGATCTCCGTGTGGATCCCGAGGCTCCCGACGATGCGGGTGATCGGGTCCCACGACATCTCCTTGACGACGACCTGGCGCTCTTGGGCCGTTCTCTCGACTGTTGCCATCTCAGTCTCCTTCCGTGCGCCCGGATGTCTGCGCGTAGTTCCGGGGGCTGTAGCCTGTGGTCAGCTGCGCGTGCGGCTTGCGCCAATCCGGCTCGTGGTCGTACTTCTTGTTGATGTTGCGGTGCCGGAAATAGCGCAGGATCGGCCCGTAGGTGAACTGCGTCGTGAGCGCCGCGACCTTGCCGTAGGTGTCCTCCTCCATGAAGGGCATGAACTTGTCCGGGAAGCCGGGCATCGTGCAGGCCATGCAGATCCCGCCCACGTTCGGGCAGCCCCCTATGCCGTTCACCCAGCCGCGGATCGGGACGTTGCATTTGACGACGGGGCCCTTGCAGCCCAGCTTCACAAGACAGCGTGGGTCGTCGCCGTACTGGGTCGCGAAGTTGCCCTGCTCGGTGTAGCCGGCGCGGTTGCAGCCCTCGCGCACCGTGCGCCCGAAGAGCCACTTCGGCCGCAGCTGGTCGTCGAGCTCGGGCGCGGGCGCGAGGCCGCCTAGGTGCAGGACGAGGTAGAGCAGGACCTCAGTCATGTTGTCCGGCTGCGCCGGGCAGCCGGGGATGCAGACGATCGGGAGGCCGGCCTTCGACTTGAAGTTCCAGCCGAGGTAGTCGGGCAGCCCCATCGCGCCGGTGGGGTTGTTCTTCATCGCCGGAATGCCGCCGTAGGTGGCGCACGTGCCGATCGCGACCACGGCTGCCGCCTTCGGCGCGAGCCGGTCGATCCACTCGTTGGTCGTAATCGGCTGGCCGTTCTCCGGGTTGACGCCCATTCCGGCCCAGTGCCCCTCGCCGTTGATCTTCTCGTTCGGGACCGAGCCCTCGAGGATGAGGACGAACGGGTCGAGCTTTCCTGCCTCCGCGTCGTACCAGGCCTGCAGGAACTCGGCCCCGTTCTCGTAGGCGAGCACCGGGGTGTGGATCACGACCCGGGGCATCCCCGGGATGATCCCGAGGATGATGTCCTCGAGCGACGGGTTCGTCGCGGAGGTCATCGCCACCGAGTCCCCGTCGCAGCCGAGGCCCGAGGTCATCCAGATGACATGGGCCGTCACCGCCTCCGTCGCGTTCTGGTTGGGGATGAACTCGGTGGCAGTCATGCGACTCCTTCCGTCCGGGCTAGCAGATGCGGGGTAGGGGATCTCCCACGAGCAGGTCCATCACGCGCCGGCCGCCGAATGCGGTCTCGACGAGGACCATGCCGGGTGGGTCCGTCTTCACTTCGCCGATCTCCGCCGCGGCCTCACAGCCGGGCGCCGAGGTGAGCGCGGCCAATGCGTCGTCCGCGGCCTCGGGTGCGACGAAGGCGACGAGCACGCCCTCGTTCGCGACATACATGGGGTCGATGCCGAGAATCTCGCACGCCCCCGCGACCGGCGGGCGCACGGGCACGGCGGCCTCGCGCACGACCATCGCCACCGCGGATGCCTGAGCAAGCTCGTTCAGCGCCGAGGCGACGCCGCCGCGAGTCGCGTCGCGCAGGCAGCGGAGCGATGGGCCGGCCGCTTCGAGCAGCGCGTCGACCGCCGGCCAGAGCGAGCGCGTGTCCGACTCGACCGGCGCCTCGAGCTCGAACTCGCCGCGCGCGAGCATCACGGCGGTGCCGTGCTCGCCGATCGTGCCTGAAACCAGGATCCTGTCGCCGGGCTCGAGGGCGCCTGTCGAAAGCGAGGCGCGAGGATCGAGCTTGCCGAGCCCAGTGGTGGTGACGTACATCGAGTCGCAACGTCCGCGCTCGACGACCTTCGTGTCGCCCGCGACGATCTCGACGCCCGCTGCGGCCGCCGCGGCCGCGATCGCCTCGACCTCGGCGCGCAGGTCGTCCGCGGAGAGCCCTTCCTCGAGCACGAAGGAAAGAGTCAGCACGAGCGGACGAGCCCCCGCGACGGCGAGGTCGTTCACGGTCCCGTTGACCGCGAGCTCGCCGATCGAGCCGCCCGGAAACCGGATCGGCTTGACGACGAAGCTGTCCGTCGTCAGCGCGAGTCCCTCCACGATTCCCGCGTCACCGAGCTCCCGCAGTGCCTCGCCGCCGAAGGCCGGGAGGAACAGCCCGGTGACGAGTGTCTGCGTGGCCTTGCCGCCCGCGCCGTGCGCCATCGTGATCTGCGCGTCCTTGAACTTCGCCGGCCGCGCGCGAACGCGCTCGATCAGCGCGAGAGCTTCGGACTCGCGCGTCGTCGTCTCGCTCACACGACCTCCCGCTCGCGCGCGAACCGCCCGTAGTTGTAGTAGGCCGCGCACGCGCCTTCGGAGGAGACCATGCAGGTGCCGATCGGTCGCTCGGGCGTGCACGCGGTGCCGAAGACCTTGCACTCCCACGGCTTGATCACGCCCTTCAGCACCTCGCCGCACTGGCAGGCCTTCGGATCCGCGACCCGGACTCCGGGTACCTCGAAGCGCAGCTCGGCGTCGAGGTCGCGGTAGGCCTCGGAGAGCTTGAGCCCGCTGTGCGAGATGAATCCGAGCCCGCGCCACTCGAAGTGCGGCCGCAGCTCGAAGACCTCCTCCAGCACGGCGAGGGCGGCCGGGTTGCCGTCCTGCGGGACGACGCGCGCATACTGATTCTCGACCTCGCAGCGGCCCTCGACGAGCTGGCGCAGCACCATGTAGACCGACTGGAGCAGGTCAAGCGGTTCGAAGCCCGAGATCACGACCGGCTTGCCGTAGTCGGCCGGGATGAACTCGAACGGGCGTGCCCCTACGACGGTCGACACGTGGCCGGGACCGATGAACCCGTCCAGGCGCAGGTCGGGCGACTCGAGCAGCGCCCGCAGTGGCGGCACGATCGTGACGTGATTCGAAAAGCACGTGAAGTTGCTGATCCCCTCGGCCTTGGCGCGCTTCAGCGTCAGCGCCGTCGAGGGAGCAGTCGTCTCGAACCCGACCGCGAAGAACACGACCTCACGGTCGGGGTTCTCTCTCGCGATCCTGAGCGCGTCAAGAGGCGAGTACACCATCCGCACGTCGGCTCCCTGCGCCTTCGCGTCGAGGAGCGTGCCGGAGCCGCCCGGCACGCGCATCATGTCGCCGAAGCACGTGAAGATCACGCCTGGGACGTGCGCGACAGCGATGCCGTCGTCGACGCGTCCCATCGGGATCACGCAGACTGGGCACCCGGGCCCGTGGACGAGCTCCACGTTGGCCGGCAGCAGATCGTCGACGCCGTACTTGTAGATCGTGTGCGTGTGCCCGCCGCAGACCTCCATGATCTTGTACTCGCGGCCGGGCTCCACGGTCGCCATAATCTCGCCCGAGAGCACGCGGCCCAGCTCTGCGTCGCGATACTCGTCGACGTACTTCATGCGAGCCTCGCGAGCGCGACGCCGGCATGGACGAGCAGATCGTCCCCGGGAGAGACCGCACCGACGAGATCGATCATGACGTCGCTCTCGGCTCCGTCAGCCTCGCACCGCGCGAGCCCGTCCTCGAGCGCAGTCACCACGCGCATCGGGACCCCTTCGTCCGAGCAGGTGATGCAATGGGTGTCGGCGGTGCAGCTCACTCGATCACGCTCGCCTTCAGCTCCTCGAGCTCCTGCTCGTAGTCCGCGCCCATCCCCTGCAGCATCTTGAGTGTGGCCACCGCCTCCCCCTCGTCGACCTTCGAGAGGGCGAAGCCGACGTGGATCAAAACCCAATCGCCAGGCTTCGCCGAGCCGCCGTCGGCGTCGAGCAGGCCGACGTTGACGCTGCGGACGACGCCGGCGACGTCGACGCGTGCGAGGCGGTTGGGCTCGTCGACGAACTCGAGCACCTGGCCGGGAATCGCGAGGCACATGCCGCCGAGAATGCTAAGTGGCGGGCGTCAGGCGTTCGCTCAGCGCTCCCGCAAGATTCCTCACGATTTCTTGAAGGAGGTTCGAGCAGATTTCAGGCCGCGACGAGCTTGTAGCCGACACCGCGGATCGTGAGGATGCGCTGCGGGTGCGAGGGGTCGTGCTCGATCTTGTGCCGGAGGTTCGAGACGTGCACGTCACACACGTGCTCGTCGCCGACGAAATCGCTGTCCCAGAGCCGCTGCATGATCGCCTGCCGCGTGACCACGTCGCCGGGCTCCTCGGCGAGCAGGGCGAGCACCTTGAACTGCGACGCGGTCAGGTAGACCGAATGGTCGTCCGCGAAGACCTGATGGCGCCCGAGGTCGATTCGGAGACCCCCGACCACGCGCACGGGGTCGCGCCGCTGCGAGTCGAGTTCGCAGCGCCGCACGATTGCGCGCACGCGACTCATCAGCTCGGACATCGAGAACGGCTTCGTCACGTAGTCGTCCGCGCCGAGCTCCAGCCCGAGAACGCGATCCGATTCTGTCCCGAGCGCAGTCAGGACGATGATCGGAACCGGACCCTCCGACCGCAGCCGGCGCAGCACCTCCGTTCCCGAGACCGCCGGCAGCCCCAGGTCGAGAATGACCACGTCGAACGTCTCGGCGTCCGCCTCGAGCGCGTGCCGCCCGTCGCCCACCTCCTCGACGTCGAAGCCGTCGCGGCGGAGGGCGTAACCGACCGCGCGCCGGATCGTCGGCTCGTCTTCGACGACGAGGACGCGAGGGCTCATGGGACTTCCACCACGGCAGCGGGCAGAGTCAATCGAACCATGGTGCCCA
Organism: Thermoleophilia bacterium; assembly: GCA_040005095.1. Lineage (GTDB taxonomy): Bacteria > Actinomycetota > Thermoleophilia > Gaiellales > Gaiellaceae > UBA5186. Next base: position 12,424 of record JBDTZN010000040.1, read on the forward strand.
CGCCATGCTCCGATTCGATCGCGACCGTGCCGTTCAGCGCGCGCACGACCTCCCTCACGATGGCTAGCCCGAGCCCGAATCCCTCACTGCCGCGCGCCCCGGCGCGGTAGAAGCGCTCGAACGCACGGTCCCGGTCGTCCGGCGGCATCCCCGAGCCCGTGTCGCAGATTTCGATCTGAGCCGAGCCATTCGTGCCCGGTCGGGCGGCAATCACGATGCGCCCTTGGGAGGTGTGAGCGGCCGCGTTCTCGGCGAGGTTCGCAATTGCCCGCTCGAGCAGGTCCCGCTCCGCCAGCACCGCGAGATCGGCCGGGCAGACGACGTCGATCTCGACCCCGTCGTTCGGCCTGATGCTCTCTGCGACCTCGTGCGCGAGCAGGCTCAGCCCGACCGGCTGAACGCGGAGCGTCTCACCTGTTGCCTGGATGCGGGCGAGCAGCAGGAGGGTGGAGGCGAGCCGGCCGAGCCGCTCCACCTCGCGCTCGAGATCGGCGAGAAACGAGTCCCGTTCCGCCGGAACCTCTTTCGCGCCGGTTTGGAGGACGTCGATCGCCGCGTTCATCGCAGCCAGGGGAGTGAGGAGCTCGTGCGCGGCGTTGGCGACGAACTCCCGCTCGGCCCGCTCGTGACGAGCCCGCTCCGTCACGTCACGGGCTGCCAGCAGGAGCAGCTTCGAGCCCTCGTCCGCCTCGACGGCGGCCAGGACTCCTTCGAAGCTCAGCCAGGCGCCGGTGCTCTGCTGGAGCCGGAGCTCCGCGAAACGCTCGCGCTCCCCCGCCACCGACTGCGTGATCAGGCTCGCCACTGCTGCGCGGTCGCTCGGATGCACCAGCCGCTGGACGTTGTCTCCGATGAGCGCCGCGGGCGTGTAGCCGAGCATGCGCTCGTGCCCGGGCGAGGCATAGAGGATCTCTCCCTTGTCGTCGAGCACCGCCACGAGCTCGGTGATGTTCTCGACGATCAGCCGATAGAGCTCGCTGCTGGCAGGAAGGCTACTGAGCGGCACCGATTGCTCCGTAGGCGTAGACGACGCCGAAGACCAGGCTCAGCGCTCCCAACGCGGGAATCATGACTCGGAGCCGGCGCCGGGTGGGGGCGCGCCCGAGCGTGTAGCCGAAGGCGAGCGAGAGCGCGGCCATCGCCACTGCCGTCGAGACGGCGAACAGGAGCAGCGCAGCCGCAGCGCGCGTCCGGTCCGGGATCGACGCCAGCAGGAGCAAGCCGACAGCCGCAGAGCCGCCGAGGCCGTGCACAAGGCCGATCACGCCCGCCTGAATGGGCGAACGGGTCAGCACGTGGTCATGTCCGTGGCCGTTCGACTCCGGCCCATGGTCGTGCAGGTGGCGGTGGACAACGCCATCGTGCACGTGTGAGTGCGCGTGAAACCGCTCCCGGCGCCAGTGCCATAGGAGGCGTAGCGCGAGCAGCGAGATCAACACGCCCGCCATCGCCTCGGCGGCCGCCTGCAGGGCTTGCGGCAGGTAAGGCCCGAAAAGCACGACGGGGAGGCCGAACGCGCTCAGGCTGGCGGCGTGACCAAGGCCCCAGCTGAGACCCAGCGTGCCCGCCCGCCGGGCGGGCCGGTCGGCGTCGGTCGCAACCAGAGTCGAGACCGCAACGAGATGGTCCGGGTCCGCGGCGTGGCGGAGGCCAAGCAGGACCGCAAGCGCGAGCACGACGACGAAAGAGTCCGTGCCAGCCAACAGTTGTTCGAGCGCAGCCGTGTCGCGTACCCCCTCGGTCGGGGCATCATGTCGGACCGTGGAGCGCCGTGCATTTGTGGTCAAGGGCATCGTGCAGGGGGTCGGTTTCCGTCCCTTCGTCTACGGAATCGCGCGCCGGCAAGACCTCGGCGGCTTCGTCCTGAATGACGGCGAGGGCGTCGTGATCGAAGTGGAGGGCGACCCGTCCGCCCTCGAGCGCTTCGCGCAGGCGCTCGTCGACGACGCGCCACCGCTCGCTCAGATCGACTCCATCGAGACGGGACAACGCGAGCCGCTCGGCGAGACCACGTTCCGCATCGAGGTCAGCGAGGCGACCGGCAGCACCGCGTTGATCCCGGCGGACGTCGCCACCTGCGACGACTGCCTCCACGAGCTGTTCGACCTGGAGGATCGCCGCTACCGCTATCCGTTCATCAACTGCACGCAGTGCGGCCCGCGGTTCACGATCGTGACCGGGGTCCCCTATGACCGGCCGCTGACGACAATGGCAGGCTTTCCGCTCTGCGCAGACTGCCGGCTCGAGTACGAGGATCCCGGCAACCGCCGCTTCCACGCCGAGCCGATCGCGTGTCCGGTCTGCGGCCCGCAGGTGACACTGCCGATCGAGGTCGCAGCCCAGCGTCTGCGCGACGGCTCGATCCTCGCCGTGAAGGGGCTCGGCGGCTACCACCTCGCCTGCGATGCCGCGAGCGAGACGGCGGTCGCCCGCCTGCGCGCGCGCAAGCTGCGCGAGGACAAGCCGTTCGCGCTGATGACGAACGAGCCCGAGCTGCTCGCGGAGCTCAGCGACTACGAGGCTGCTCTCCTCTCATCCCGCGAGCGCCCGATCGTGCTCGTCCGCCGCCGAGCGGACGCGCCGGTCGCGCCGTCGGTCGCGCCCGCGACGCCCTGGCTCGGCCTGATGCTGCCCTACTCCCCCCTCCACCACCTCCTCCTCGCCGAGTTCGCAGGGACACTCGTGATGACGAGCGGCAACGTCTCAGACGAGCCGATCGCGCACGACGACGACGAGGCGCGGGAACGGCTCGGCGCGATCGCCGACGCCTTCCTCGCGCACGACCGGCCGATCCACCGCCGCTGCGAGGACTCCGTCGTGCGCGCGGCCTACCCGATCCGCCGATCTCGTGGCTACGTGCCCGGCGCCCTCCCTCTGCCGGTCGCGACTCCCCGCACGATCATCGCCGCCGGAGCAGAGCTGAAAAGCACCTTCTGCGTCGCCCGAGGTACGCAGGCGTTCCTTTCCCCGCACCTCGGCGATCTCGACTCGGAGCTGGCCTACCGAGCGTTCCTCACCGATATCGACCTGTACCTCGCGATGCTCGGCGCCGAGGCGGAGGTGGTCGCGCACGATCTCCATCCCGAGTACCTGGCGACGAAGTGGGCACTCGAGCAGGACATCGAGCTCGTCGGCGTTCAGCACCATCACGCACACGCGGCCGGATGCCTGGCAGAGTACGGCGAGACCGGCCCCGCCCTTGCCCTGGTCTTCGACGGAACCGGGTACGGCACCGACGGGACATTCTGGGGAGGAGAGCTGCTCCGCTTCGACCTGGCATCGTTCGAGCGCCTCGCGCACCTCGACCCAGTGCCGCTCCCCGGCGGGGAGGCAGCGATTCGGGAACCCTGGCGCGTCGCCGCCTCCTATCTCGAGCTCGCCGGCCGGCCGGTGCCGTTCGAGCGCTGGCAGCTCGTCCGTCACGCGCTGAAGGTGAACGCACCACTCTCGTCGGGGATGGGCAGGCTGTTCGACGCAGTCGCCGCGCTGCTCGGCGTGCGCGAGAGCGTGACCTACGAGGGACAGGCCGCGATCGAGCTGGAGCAGCTGGCCGGCGACGTGAGCGCGACCCCATATCCGTGGCGCTTCGGCGCCGGCGTCGACCTCGTCGCTGCCGTGCACGACGAGCTCGCTGCAGGCAGACCACGCGCAGAGATCGCGGCGGCCTTTCACGAGACGGTTGCGGCCGCCGCAGCAGACGCCTGCGCCGAAGCGACAAGCCCGCAAACCGTGGTGCTTTCGGGCGGCACCTTCCAGAACCTGCGCCTGCTCGACTCGACGAGGAGTCGGCTCGAAGCGCACGGCTTTACGGTCCTGACGCACCGGCTCGTACCACCGAACGACGGCGGCATCAGCTACGGCCAAGCCGCGATCGCCGCAGCGCGTCTCCCTGCGCGCTGACTCGGTGACAGCACTCCAATCCCCGTGACGTGTTCTTCGCGTCGAGAATCCCAGGAGGCTAGACGGGTCGAACTGCCGACCTCTGGTGCGGTCCATGCGGTCTCGGCGACTCGAACTCACTACACGAGTACCACGCACGGGCTGCCGGGCGGCAGCCGGCCGGAGCCGGTCACATCCGGTCCGGCCGGGTACGAAAAACACCCGCTCTGGCCAGTAATTCAGGCTGAGAGCCAGGTGTCCCGGTCGACCTCGCACCGCGTAGGGTTCGCAAACTCGTCCGTGGCTCTCCGGAGCGTCGGGCTCGCTAGCTTCGGTGCTCTTGCCGTGGTCGAGGGAGGGCTGTTTGCTCTGGTCGTTCGTGTATCTCGTT
>JBDTZN010000041.1:0-16520 GCA_040005095.1 Thermoleophilia bacterium
GTCTATGCGACGCCCGAAGACCTCGACACTCCCCATCACAAGTAGGTGGCTCACCCGGCAACATACGGCGGCGCCTGGAACGCGATCACGCGGCGCGCTGCGGCGTCCTCGGTCGCGCCCGGGCTGGCCACAGCCCGAACACTCCCTGCGTCCTTGCATCGCTTGGTGCTCGCGCCCCAGGCATCCACCTATGTCACCGGGAGAACCACTAATGGCTGAAAAGACTTATCTCCAGGCGATCTCCGACGGGCTCCGGCTGGAGATGCAGCGCGACAAGCGCGTCTTCGTGATCGGTGAGGACGTCGGAGTCTACGGCGGCGCCTTCAAGGTCACCCTCGGCTTCCAGGAAGAGTTCGGCCCGTGGCGCGTGATCGACGCGCCGCTGGCAGAGACCGCGATCGTCGGCGCGTGCACCGGCGCCTCGCTCATGGGCATGCGCCCCGTCGCGGAGATGCAGTTCGCCGACTTCATCTCGTGCGCGTGGGACCAGCTCGTCACCGTCGCCGCCAAGCAGCGCTGGCGCGCGGGGACGCCGGTGCCGATCACCATCCGGCTCCCGTCCGGCGGCGGCTTCTCGGGCGGCCCGTTCCACTCCCAGAACCCCGAGTCGTCTTTCGCGCACATCCCGGGCCTCAAATGCGTCTGCCCGGCGACGCCCGAGGACGCGAAGGGGCTGATCGCCGCCGCGATCGAGGATCCGAACCCGGTGCTCTATTTCGAGCACAAGCACCTCTACCGCCGCATCAAGGGCGAGGTGCCGGACGAGCGCTACGTGACGCCGATCGGCAAGGCGCGCATCCACCAGGAAGGCGAGGACGTCACCCTGGTGACCTGGGGCGCGATGGTCTACACGGCCGAAGAGGCCGCGAAGGAGCTCGGTGACGTCTCCGTCGAGATCATCGACCTCCGCACCGTGATGCCGTGGGACAAGGCGGCGGTGCTCGAGAGCGCGCGCAAGACCTCGAAGGTGCTCGTCCTGCACGAGGACACGCGCACCGGCGGCTTCGGCGCCGAGATCGCCGCGACGATCGCCGAGGAGGCGTACGAGGACCTGGACGGCCCGGTCAAGCGCATCGCCGCGCCCGACACGCCCGTTCCGTTTTCGCCGACGCTCGAGAAGGCGTACATCCCGCAGGTCGAGGACGTCGTCAAAGGCTTGAAAGAGCTCGCGGAGTACTAAGGAGAAGCGAATGGCTACGACTTCTGCCATCGACGTCGTCATGCCGCAGATGGGCGTGTCCGTCTCGGAGGGGACGATCACGAAGTGGCTCAAGCAGGAGGGCGAGGAGATCGCCGCCGACGAGCCGCTGCTCGAGATCTCGACCGACAAGGTCGACACCGAGGTTCCGAGCCCGGGCGACGGCGTGGTGCAGCAGATCCTCGTCCAGGAGGGCGAGACCGTCGAGGTCGGTACGAAGCTCGCCGTGATCGCGCCCGCAGGCGCCGAGGCTCCCGCCGCCGAGGCGGAGCCGGAGCCCGAACCAGAGCCTGAGGCCGTTCCCGAGCCCGCTACCGCGCAGGCAGCCGCGGAGTCGAGCGCCGTCTCCGACGCGCCCGGCACGCCGACGACCGCCGACGAGGTCGAGGAAGCAACGCCTGCTCCAGCCGAGGCGAGTGCGACGACCGGGGACGACGAGCCCGCACCGGCGCCCGCCGCGGCACCCGCACCGTCGGTCCAGGGCCCGAGCACGAACGGCAAGACGTTCGTCTCGCCCGTCGTTGCGCGGATCGCCGCCGAGAACAACATCGACCCGTCGCAGGTTCCGGGAACCGGCCAGGGCGGCCGCGTGACGAAGAAGGACATTCTCAACTTCATCGAGTCGGGCGCCCAGGCGGAGCCGCAGACCCAGGCTCCCACTCCGCCGCCCGCGCCCGCCGAGGCTCCTCCCGCCGAGGCACCCGCTCCGCCGCCCGCACCTGCGGCGGCCGCTCCCGCGCCGGCTCCCGCCGCACAGGCCGAGCCTGTTGCCCAGGGCGAGTCCGAAGAGCCGATGAGTGCCATGCGCCGCGGGATCGCGGAGCACATGCGGCGTTCGCTCGACACATCTGCGCACGTCACGAGCGCAATCGAGGTCGACATGACGAAAGTGGTCGGGATCCGCGAGAAGCTGAAGAAGGAGTACCAGGCGACCTACGGCGTTAACCCGACGTACCTGTCGTTCATCGCGCGCGCCGCCGTCGAGACGCTCAAGGACTACCCGTGGATCAACGGCGAGCTCCGCGGCGACAAGATCGTCACGCGAAGCTTCGTCAACCTCGGCTTCGCGGTGGAGCTGGCCGACGGCAAGGGCCTGATCGTCCCGGTGATCAAGAACGCCGAGACGCTGAACCTGCTCGGGATGGCGAAGTCGGTCGCCGAGATCGCGGAGCGCGCGCGCAACAAGCAGCTCACACCGGATGACGTGACCGGCGGCACGTTCACGATCACGAACCCGGGCGGCTACGGCACATTCCACGGCACACCGGTGATCAGCCAGCCGCAGGCCGGCATCCTCGGGACGTACGCGATCGTCAAGCGGCCGTGGGTCGTCCAGGACGAGTTCGGCAAGGACGCAATCGCGATTCGCTCGATGATGAACCTGACGCTCACGTACGACCACCGCCTGGTCGACGGCGCGCTCGCGGGACGCTTCCTTCGCGACCTGCGCGAGAAGCTCCAGACCTGGGGCGAGCCGGACTATTAGGAGGGTTTGGTGGAACGTCGCTCGTTGTCGGGGTGCGATGGTCGCTGCGAGGGAAGGACGCAGGGAGCCCTCGTACCTTCTGGTACGGGGGCGACTGAGGACGCCGTCCTCGGGGCGAGCAGCGTGACCCGGCAACTCAGCGCGCGTTTCGCCGAGCCCTCCTAACGGCGGGCGTTGATGCCTCGCCGGCCGCTCATCCGTCCCCGTCTGCTGCTCCTCGGTGCGGCTCTCGTGATCGCCGCCGCCCTAGCCGGCGTCGAGTACGCGCGCTCGACTTCCGGCCTGCCCGCCGTCCCTTACAGCCCGAAGAATCACGCTGTGACTCCGGCACGAGTCCTCACGACATCAAGCTCAACCGCCCGGTCGCCGGCGACGAACAGCCGTGCGTCTACGACTGCAATCGCAGCGGCTGGATCCAGCACAGCCGCAGCGGGCGCTACGTCTACGTCGGCGACTCCGGCGACGTGATCGACGCGCGCACGCGAAACATCGTGCTCGACCTGCAGCCGCTGTACGACTCGAAGAAGACGCTCGAGCTCGACTGGCGCCGCGGCGTGCCGGTGTTCACCACGACGCGCGCCGGGCTCGGGTACCGCCGCTGATGGACGAGCTTACGGGCGTCCTGATCCGGAAGGCGGGCGCGCAGACTCCGCACGCGTACGACGGTCTTGCGGCCGACGTGCCCTGGCGGATCAGCGGCGTCCTCACAGCCTCCGACGGCTCTCGGCGCGTCGCCGAGATCGGATTTAACTCGCGTGAGGAGGCGACGACGTTTGCCGAATCGGAATTCGGTCTGACGGGGCGCTGGGACGATCCCGACGGGGACGGCAACTACTGCATCGTGGGCGAGAAATGACGGTGCGTTAGCTCGGTCGGCTCAGCAGCCCGTGGCGGGCCCGCTGAACGTGTTCATATACGTGTAGTAGCCACCGTATGCACGGGACGGACTCTCGCGTGCGAACCACGAGTAGTGCACCTCATCCTCGGGGTGCCAGACCCCGCCCGCGCCGGCGTCGTACGTGTTGCCCGCCAGCGGGAACCAGATCCCGACGACCGGGTCGCCGGTCTCGAGGTACGCCGTGCACCCGTACTGCGGCGCCGTCGGCGTCAACCACGGATTCACGAGGTTGTTGACGAACGGATCGTCGTACCACTCCGAGACCTCATGGCTGAGCGCGTGGATGTCCGAGATGCCGACCGTCGGGAAGCCGCGGAACGTGTTCGGCGTGCTATAGGCGGCGAAGATGTACGTCTGCACCTGCTGGGCCCCGTTGCCGTTCGCGGAGCCGGTTGCGCCGTGATAGCCGATGATGCAGCAGTTGTCCGTCGTCCCGATGTACAGCATCGTGTTGTGCGTCAGGATCACCGGCAGGGTCGTCGGATCGATCCCCAGCGTGTTGATCGTGTTCTTCAGACGCGATGAGAACCAGCTGTAGCTCATCAGCCCGATCTGGACGCCACGGCTGTTCACGAACGTGAAGCCCTGGTTCGCCGGGACGTCGAACGTCTGCGTGGGATACACCGTCGGCGTGCCCAGGCGGACGTGATAGCCGGAGCTGGACTTGTTCCACTGCGCGCGGTAGATCGCATCGCCCGTCTGTGTGAAGTCGCCGCCCGACAGCGAATGCGCGTAGTTCGAGAAGACCGGCGAGGCGATCGTCTTCGAGACGTCCGCGGTACCGTCCATGACCGTGCCGTCCGAGAAGTTGAACTTGAACGGGATGATCTCGCTCGGCACCGTCGTGGTGACGGGTGCGCCGTACGGATTAGTGCCGACCATCGTGTACGGGTAGGTGACCCCGTTGGTCGGGTCGGTGAAGGACGAGCCCCAGTACGGGATCGTCTTCGAGGTGCGGAAAAGCTCGGTACCGGTATCGGTCGTGAACTTGGCCTTGGCCGTCGCGTCGAACTGGGCGGCGCTGTATCCGAGCGGTGCCTTGGCGGCGGCGCTCCCTGCGATACAGGCGGCGGCGAGAACAGCGAGCAGCGCTGCGACCAGCAACTTGTGCTTGGACATGCGGTAGATCTCCCCTCTTGTCGTAGACGCCTTGCAGCGCTCCAAGGTAGCGCACCTTCGGGCTAGGCTGCTCTGGATGGCCCGGCGCGCGCACGTCCTCGACCTCGGCCTCGTCCCCTATCGCGAGGCGTGGGAGCTGCAGCGGTCGCTCGCGGCAGCCGTCGCCGACGGGTCGCGGCCCGACACGATCGTCTTTCTCGAGCACCCGCCCACGATCACGCTCGGGAGGCGCACGGAAGCCGGGGAGCTGCACATCCCGCCCGGCGCGGACGTCGAGGTCGTCGAGACCAACCGCGGCGGCAAGTCGACGTTCCACGCGCCGGGCCAGCTCGTCTGTTACCCCATCTTCGACCTGACCCGTCACGGCCAGGACGTCAAGCGTTACTGCCGGGATCTCGAAGAAGCGCTCATTCGAACGGTCGAGCCACTCGGGCTCGAGGCCACGCGAATCGGGGGTCTCACCGGAATCTGGCTCGCGGACCCGCCGCGCAAGATCGCCTCGATCGGGATCCACATCTCGAAGTGGGTCACGACGCACGGGTATGCGCTCAACGTCGACCTCGACCCGGCGCCGTTCACGCAGTGGATCACCGCGTGCGGGATCGAGGACGCGCTGTTCACGACCATGGCGCGCGAGCTCGGCCGTCCGGTCAGCGTGGACGAAGTGCGCCCGCATGCGGCGGCGGCTCTGGCCCAGGTCTTCGGCTTCGACGAGCGCGAAGAGTCGTCGGTGGACTTGCGCGAGCTGGCGCCCTCTTCCGCGCCCGCCTAGCCGGCCGCGATCACACGCCCCACCGCCAGCGCGTCACGCAGGACGGGCTCGAGACTGGTCGCTTCCGGCGCTGTCGAACTTTGTGGCTCTGAGCCACTATCGCAAGAGTTGTGACAGTTGACCCCGCATTGCTCCAGGGCCACCGAGGTTCAGGACACGTCTCTTCCCGAGGGTTTGTGGCTCTGAGCCACAAAGTCCATGAGGCGCCCGTCCCCGCGGACATGCCCGTCATTACACTCAGAACCATGCAGAGCTCGCTGCCCGTTGCCGAGCGGCCTCGCCGGCCTGAGTGGATGAAGGTACGCGCACCGAGCGCGGATTCCCGCTATTTCGACGTCAAGAAGCTGATCCACGGGCAGTCGCTGCTCACGATCTGCGAGGAGGCTCGCTGCCCCAACATCGCGGAGTGCTGGGGGCGCGGCACCGCGACCTTCCAGATCCTCGGCGACACGTGCACCCGCGCCTGCCGCTACTGCTACGTCCACTCCGGCAAGCCCGACCATCCGCCGGATCCGCTCGAGCCGCTGCGTCTCGCCCACGCCGCTGCCGAAATGGGGCTCAAACACGTCGTCGTCACCTCGGTCGACCGCGACGACATCCCCGACCGCGGCGCCGGCCATTACGCGGCGACCATCCGCGCGCTGAAGGCGAAGCTGCCGGACGCGAGCGTCGAGGTGCTGACGCCGGACTTCCTCGGCGTCGAGGAGGAAGCCCTCCAGACCGTGCTGGCTGCGCGCCCCGAGGTCTTCAACCACAACATCGAGACCGTCCGCCGCCTGCACCGGCGCATGCGCGGCGCGAAGGCGAGCTACGACAAGGCGCTCTGGCTGCTCGCGCGCGCGAAGGAGCTCGCCGACTACCCGGTGCTGACGAAGTCCGGGATCATCGTCGGCCTCGGGGAGACGAACGACGAGGTCGTGGAGACCCTGCGCGATCTCCGCGCGAACGGCGTCGACGTCGTCACGATCGGCCAGTACCTGCAGCCGAGCGCGAAGCACGCCACGATCGACCGCTGGGTGCATCCGGACGAGTTCCGCTGGATGCGCGAGCAGGGCGAGGCGCTCGGCTTCGGCTCCGTGTTCGCCGGGCCGCTTGTTCGGAGCTCGTACCGCGCCGACGAGCAGCGTCACGCCGCCGCCACCGGCCGCGGCGCCGTCGCCTACTGAGAGACGTTCGCTACTGGTCGACGGGCTGCGGCGGAGCCGGGCACTCCGGCATGACCTTGATCACGGCCAGGCTGCCGCGGTTGCCGCGCGCACGGACGAAGTACGCGCTGCACGGCCCAATCGTGGGCCCGGTGAAACGAGCGACGAACGAGCCGGTCGAGCTCGCGACCACTGTCCGCTCCCAGCGGCTCTTGACCGACACGAGGAGCGCGACACGCTCTGCCGGCTGGAAGCTCGAGCCTCGAACGGTGAAGGGAGCGAGAGACGTTATCGCGACGCGCGCCGTCCGGGAGGGCGCAGCGTTGGCGGCGGGCAGGAGAGCCAGTGCGCCGAGAGCGAGGGCGATTACCGTCTTCACGACACCATTGTGCCGCAAAGCGCCGAAAGGGCAAACGACGAAGGGCCGCCCCGAGGCGGCCCTTCGTCTTCCACAATTGAGCCGTTACTAGGGCTTGCCCAGATCGAGCTCCCACGCACCGAGGCCGTGCGTCGCGGCGTACAGCACACGCGCGCTCGGCACGATCGTCAGGCCGGGAACCTCGACCATCGGGATGCCCGCCGCCGCGACCGTCCAGGACGTCGCGCCGTTCGCGAGCTTCATCACGCCGAAGTCGGTCGCCGCGTACAGGTCGCCCGTGAGGTCGTCACGGACGAGGTCGGTGACCGGGAGGTCGTCGAGGTTGTACGTGCGATCGACCCACGTCGCGATGCCGCCGACCCGGGTGACCTCGAACACGTGACCCGGCGTCGTGGGCGTGTTGATGCTGTAGCCCGAGTAGGAGATCCACGCGTGGTTCGGGTTCGCCGGATCGATGTAGATCGACGAGACGAACCGGTTCGGGTCGTTCGCCGCGGACGTGTCGAGCCGCGTCCAGACGACCGAGGCCGCCGGGGCGTCCGCATTGTCCGTGATGAACACGCGACCCGTGTTCGTCGCGGCCCACAACGTGCCGGTATTGCTCGGGGCCCGCTCGACTGCGGCGACGCGAAGGCCGGCACGGTCGGTCCCGAAGACGACTGACGGATCTACGGCGTTCGGGGCCGTCAAGTCACGTGCCCCCAAGGGCCCGAGCCGAACGAAGTCGCCGCACGCCGGGTCGGCGCCGTCAGTCGTGAACTCGGGACAGTTCGCCTCGAGGTAATCACGGTCGCCGCCCCAGTCCTGCGTACGCCAGACGCTCTGCGAGCCCTCGAAGATCGAGCCCGCCCTCGCCGGGTCGGGGTCGGCGATGATCGGCGCATAGAAATTGGAGCCTTCCGGACTCGCTGCGATCGGTCCGGACGCAATGACCCACTTCGTCTCTTCACCGTTGCGGAAGTTGACGTCGTGGAACTGCCCGAAGAACGAGTTGAACCGCAACTTGCTGTCGGCGGCATTCCAGCCGGACTGCCCGCCGTCGCCGTAGATGATCTGCGGCCACACGTCCTGCGAGCCGTTGTACTCGAACGTGCCGTTGTCCTGCGTTCCGCCCATCAGGCTGTTCTGCGGATGCTTCGGATCGACCGACAGGCTCTGGAACTGGAGGGTCACGAGACCCTTGTTCAGGACCGTCGTCTGCTCCGGGATCCGCGACAGCAGCGACTTGCAGAACGCGGTGTCGGCGGCGTTGAGCCCACGGCTGTCGCAGTCGCTCGACGCATCGACGTACTTACCGTTTGAGCGGACCACGCCGCCGTCGTTGCCGGCGATCCACTGCAACGGCTCACCTGGGACCGTGACGAGCGCGTGCTGGTCCGGATGCAGCCACCCGTCGTTGCCCTTGTCGAGCGTCATGTCGCTCCACGTCGCGCCCCCGTCCGTCGACAGGAGGACAGCGCGGCCGTTGTTCAGGACGTGCTGCTGCCCGTACGAGAACGAGCCGCTGAGGTAGACGACGTTCGCGTCCTCGGCCGGCGAGTAGACGAAGTTGTCATACCAGCACTGCCCCGTGCAGTAGTTGATGTTCTGCGGCGTCGTCATGTCCGCGAAAATCGCGGCGCCTGCAGCATCGTCGGTGCGGAAGAAGCGCGCAGCAGGCGCGCCCACGTTGCCGACCCCGACGTACATCCGCGTCTTCCCGCCGGTCAGCTTGTTGACCGCGAACTGCGCGCGGTCGGTGTTGGCGGCAGCGTTCAACGGCGTCTTGATCTGCGTCCACGTCGTGCCGTTGTCGAGCGAGCGCCACACGCCCTGCTGGAACGAGGCGAGGTAGAGCACGGTCGAGCTGTTCGGATCGACAGCAACCTCGTTCACGCCGCGAGTACCGGCCGCTGAGGTGAAGATCCGAGTAAACGTCGCTCCGGTCTGCCGATAGAGACCGCGAAGCGAGCACCCGGGGGGTGACGTGGGCGTGGGACACCCAACGGCACCGCCGGTGACGGAGCTGACGCCCCGGATTGCGCTCGTCAGACCGACGAGCAGATTGCCGTCCTTGTCGAGCGCCATGCTCGACACCGCGCGGTCCCGGAAGATGATGCTGCCCGGGACGAGCGACCAGTTGTCGCCGCCGTCAGTCGACTTGTAGATGCCGAGACCGGCCTCTGAGTCGCCTGAGGCGTTCCCCTCGCCCGTGCCCGCGTAGACCGTGTTGCCGGTCGGATCGCTCGGGTCGACGAGCAGTGAGCCGATCGCGTTCGTGCCGAACAAGCCGGACTTGAACTGCCAGTGCACGTTGCCCTGTTTGTCGGTGGCCTTGTCGGCGACCCAGACGCCGCCGCCGGCGGCACCGACGTAGAGCGAGCACTTGCTTTCCTTCTTACAGCCCCCGATCGCCATCGCGGTGACCCGGCCGGAGGCGGTGTACTCCTTGCCGCCGGCGAGGAACTGGTCGAGCACAGCCGGGTACTTGGCCTGGCTCGGTCCGATCGACTGCCACGAGCCCTTGCCGCTGCCCTTGCCCTTCAGCGCCTTGAACGACGAGATCGAGTTCCCCGTCGACTCGAACGGCACCGCCTCGGCCGGATAGGCGCGCTCGGCCTCCTGCTGTGCCGCATACGACGCGGCGGGACCCTCGTTCGCGATTCCCGCCAAGTCCTTCACGTTCGCTTCCCGATCGCCCTTCGTAAATGCAAGCGCGGGCTGGCCTTTACTGCTCGACGAGCCCGACAGCATGATCGAGGCCGCGAACACGGCGACCCCGGCGAGCACAATGACCGCGGCAGCGATAGCCGGCCGCATTAGTTTCTTCCTCATTCTCTCCCCCTCTGTTGGTACATATCCGAGGCGCCGGAAGAAACCGCCGCCCGACCGGGCAGGGAAACCAGGCTCTCCTTCGAGCCTGTGGACGAATCCACGAGCTTTCGCCTCAGCTTCGCAGGCACGCGAAGCAGGAAGCGATGGGCCTCCCCTGCCAAGAGCCCAGATCATGCCCGATTGCGAGGGTTATATCAAGCGACTGATATCGGCCGGCGGCCGCTGGAGAACGGCTAGGAGTAGACCCAAGCGACGGCGCAGCCCAGCCGCTGACGAGGACCTGCAAGACCAGGCATCGGTCCGAAACGACGAAGGGCCGCCCGGCGGCGGCCCTTCGATTCGTCTAAGCCGAAGAAGCTAGACCTACTTCGACTTCTTGTCCTTGATGTCGTCCGGGCACGGAGTGACGAGGAAGAGGTTGTCCTTCGCATCGAACTTGCCCTTGCCCTTGCCACCGTTCCCCGCGCTGAAGCGGTCGAAGAACACGTCCGACTGCTCGCAGATCGGGTTACGACCCGGCTGGAAGGTCGCCGGACCACCGGAGCCACGGCCGTTCCGTGCGTCCGTCCAGAGCGCGGACGCCTGGTTCTTCTCCACTGCCAGACCGCTGTAGTCGCCGGCGAAGATCCCCGCTCGGAACGAGTAGTCCCAGTTGGACGCCGTGTCAGAGATCTGGAAGTTGTCGAACGGGAACGTGGTCTGGTGCTGCCCCGGGATCACTGACCCCGAAGACGGATTGATCGGAGTAGCCGGCTGTGCGATCACCGACGCCTCGTTGCCAAGGCACTCCGACGCCCCGGCGGGAAGCGTGGTGGTCGTCGGGCCGACCGTAGCCGTCGAGTTGACGCCGCACTGTGCTCCGAAGAACCAGACCAGGTAGTTACCAGGCCGGCCGTTCGGGGCGGCGCGGCTCACAGGCCACTCGCCCGCAGTCGAGCTCGTGTCGAGACGACGATCCTCGAAGCCCACGTTGAGGTCGCCCTTCTCGCTGATGTCGACCCATGGGTACCAGTTGTCGTTGCCGAAGTTCGGCGCAGACGCCGGGCAGATGCGACCGACGATGCGACCGCAATCCCGACCTCCTTCACCGGCCGGAGGATTCGCCAGCACCGGTGCACGCGACGGGTCGTCGTTCACGCGAGTCGGGCCGATCCAGGTTGCCCCACCGTTCGTCGACTTGAAGAGGAAGACGTCCGTGTTCGAGCTGATCCTGGAACCGTTGCGGTTGTCCGACATGACCACGTAGAGGTCGTCGGCAAACGCGCCGCCGCGCTTGTCGGCTACGACGTTCCCACCTGAGTTGACACGGAAGCAGCTGTTCGTCAGCACACTCCGCCCGCCCTGGCCGCGCGCGGTGCAGTCCGTGCGGTTCGAGCCGGAGCGCGGATAGTTGACGTCGAACACCGGAGTGATGAAGAACGGCCCCTGGAAGGTCGTGCCGCCGTCGTACGAACGGACACCCAGGTACTGGTTCTCGTCAGGCGTGTCGAAGTTCTCGAAGGCGACGTACAGGAAGCCCGTCACCGGGTTGACCGTCGGGACCGAGAACTGGTTGTCGTCACACTGGCCAGCCGTCACCGCACCGACGCAGATCGCAGCTCCGCCGTTGATCACCTTCGGGTTCGACCACGAATGAGCACGGTCGTCCGAGTAGCTGAGCAGGATCTGCGCCCCGATGTCGTTGAAGATCGTCCACGTCACATAGAGACGATCCGGACCGATTGCGTCCGCCGGGCAGGTTCCCGGAGTGTGCGTAGTCGGGGTGAAGCAGACCGGAGCAATGCCGGAGGGACGTGGGCCAGCGGCGATGTACTCCTTGTCGTGTCCCGGCACACTCCCGTCGAGGGTCGAATTGTCGTCCTGCGTGAAGGCGACCGTGCCGTCACCCGGCTGGCGCGGATCGCCGGTGCCCCCGCAGCGAACCGGGAGATTGTTCGGCGGCCCGGTCGCGTCGAGAGCCACGCAGGGCCGGCTCCACGTGAAGCCACCGTTCGTCGACCGGCTCACCCAGACGCCGCTCGTGTCGTCGGTGCGGTTGAAGTTGATGTCGGCGTAATAGACGGTGCCCTCGCGATCGAACACGATCGCCGGGTCGCCGCCACCGTCGAGGTTGTCACCGCTCGGCAGCGACGGGAACGGGATGATCCCGTCGTACCAGTGCTCGCCGTTGTCGGTCGAGGAGTAGAACCCCGACGTTCCCCAGCCGAGCCGGTAGTCGTTGGCGCCGCCGACGACGTTCTTCTCGGTCGTCGGACTGACGTCGATGCTCGTCTCGTCCTGCGGGAAGCACGAGTAGTCCTGGTTCGCGCGGTTGTCGCTTCCCTCGTCACTCCGCTTCTCCGCCTCGTCCTTCGCGCGGCGGTCGAGCGGCTTCGGCTTCGTGTCGCGGAGGCCCGCTTGGGGACACTCGGTGATCGCGTTGCCGTACGTGACGTCCCGCATCTCGAACGTGCCTGACGGCGGTGCGGCGTCCTCGTCGTCCAGCTGGACTTGCTTCGGATTGAGAAGCACGTCCTCCGGGTCCGCGGCTGTCGCGCCCCCGGTCAAAACCAAGATAAATGTGATCGCGGCAAGCGCGATCAGAGCAAATCTGAGCCTGTTCACCCTCTCCCCTTTGTTCCAGTACGCCCGCCCTTCGGGCGCAAGACTCCGGATCTTTACCGACTGTTCTCGAAACTTCAATAGACGTTTGTCTATTGCCTAGTGCTCAAAGCACGATCGAGCCGGGCTTGCTGCCGGCGCGCGAACCCGACGACGTCATCTAGCGAGGTCGAGCGGCCGAAGCCCACGATCGTGATGGAAGCCGTGGCTCGGCCGTCCCTCCAGGCGATCGTGTAGGTCCTCAGCGCACGTTGGGCGGGGCCCTGCACAAGGGTGGCTCCGCGGCTGTCATCGCCGATCGCAGGCACGTCCGGCAGAATCCTCCACCCCTGCGTCTTCGCAGCGGCGAACTCCTCGGCGTAGGCGCGGAGATCGCGCTTTGCGCCAGCTGCGTCCGCGAACACGTCGACCCTCGATTCGACGATCGCCGAACCGCTCTTCTGGGCCGGATCGCTTCTGTAGCGCGCTTTCCACCCGTCCTGCCGATCGAACCGAGTCGCGTCTGCACGTGGGCCCGCATGTGCGTCGAGGCGGGTCTGCCGGCCGAAGTCGAACCGCTCGTAACCCTTCGGAAGATCGGACGTCTGCAGGACAGCCGATCCCAGCTCCTTGCTCGAGAGCCGAGCTGCGTGCTTGCCCCCAGACTCGCAACCGGGAGCGACGGCAAGCGAGATCGTGAGGCACGTTGCGATGAGCAGACGAGGCACGGGGACGAAGAAGCGTACTGCCGCGGGTCTCATCGAACCGGACGCATCGGGGCTACAATTGACGCGATGCTCAAGCGATCGATGCTCATTCTTCTTGCCTTGGCAGTCTTGGCGCCTGTCGCCGCCGCCCGGTCGACGTCGCACCCAGCGCTGCGGATCGCGGATCGGCAGCCGCTCGCGGTGGTTGGAACCGGTTTCCGCGCCTCGGAGCGCGTCCGCGTGACGGTCGTGACCAGCTCGCGCGCAGTCCGGACCGTCGTCGCTTCGCGAGCGGGAGTGTTCCGCGTCACCTTCGCCGCCGGCGAAGAACGCGATCGGTGCAGCGGACTGTTCGTGAGAGCGGTCGGCGCGCGCGGGAGCCTCGCGGTCGCGAAGCTGCCGCAGCCGATGTGCCTGCCGCAGTAGGGCCCCGTCAGCCTTGGCGTTGGCGTTTCGAGGATTCGAGGCTATATTCGTCGTCTGCCTGCCCTGAGGACAGGCGGGCTCTTAGCCATTGAGGGGAGATAGGAAATGACAGTTCGCAAGCTTGGCTTGCTTTCTGCGCTCGTGTTCGCGATCGCTTCGGTGTTCACAGGGACCGGCGCGGCGGCGAAAACCACGAACTCGCCGAAGGCGGCCGACATCCAGGTCATGCAGGACGCCGGCATGTCGCCCAAGACCACCACCGAGGGCGGCGCGTCGGTTCTCCCGACGACCCGCACCGTCGCGCATTGGTGGGGCTCGACGCTGGATCCGCACAACGGCGTCACGTACGGCTACAACATGGTCGGCGCCAACCCGAATACCTGCTCGGGCGCCGCCTGCTCGACCACGATCGAAACGGACATCACTCCGATCAACGTGGTCGTGGGCGGTATGACATTCAACGGCACAGACGTGCTCAACGCGACGCTCGCGTCGCCGCAGTTCGCACCGACCGACTTCACCACGACGCCGCACTCGACGGTGATCGTGCCCGACCAGTTCCTGCCGGACGGCTCGCCGAACCCGGCCTACAACCCCAACGCGCCCGGCTTCGGCTCCGGTGGACCGCTCTCCGCCGGAAACGTGGGCGTGCAGCTCCAGGACGCGACGATGCGGTCGCAGTTCAACAAGTTCGGCACGTATCACGTGATCCTGCACCCGAACCTGCAGCCTGCGGTGACGATCGTCGTTCCGCAGAACAAGGGTGTGCTTCGCCAGAGCATCCGCGGCGTGATCTTCGCGGACGTGAACATCTCCTGGTGGTCGGCGCAGATCCAGAACCTGCTCACCAAGGCCGACCCGACGCATTTCCCCGTCTACCTGACCGATTCGATGATGCTGTACATCGGGAGTCCTGGGAACTGCTGCGTGATCGGCTATCACGGCACGAAGGCCGCCGGAAGCGGGTCCGGGGACACGGGCAGCCAGGGCAACGCCGCGGTGCAGACGTTCGCCTGGGCGTCCTACGTGACTCCGGGGATCTTCAACCCGCAGTACGACTGGGCCCTGCAGGACATCCACGCGATCAGCCATGAGATCGCGGAGTGGGGCGACGACCCGTTCGTGAACAACTGGGTCGAGCCGTGGCTCACGCCGACCGCGCCGCAGTACGGGTGCACGAACATCCTCGAGACCGGTGACCCGGTCGTGGGGATCGGCTTCTCGTCCGGGACGAACACGTTCCGTCAGGGCGGGCCGATCAGCTGGACGGATGCTGCAGGCGTCCACCACACGATCGTCACCACCGATGGGACGTATCACCCGGAGGACGAGGCGATCCTGCCGTGGTTCCTGCGTCTGGCACCGAACACCGTGTCGCAGCCCACGCAGAGCCCGTCGACGAACATCGGCCGGTACACGTTCATGGGCGACCTGAACCCGTACCCCGGGTTCCGCGCTCCGGCCACCGGCTGCTAACCAGCCGCCAACGGTCGTAGATCGACGAGAGGCCCGGCGCTTGCCGGGCCTCTCGCGTTTCTAGGACTCGTGCGGCTTCGCCATCGCGCGGTAGTCGAGCGCCTCGTCGAGCACTTTTTCGTCGACCCCGGCCTCACGCGCGACCTCGCGGAGCGATCGTCCCGTCGCCGCGGCCGTCTTGACGATCTCGCTGGCCTTGTCGTAGCCGATGTGCGGATTCAGCGCCGTCGCGGCCGACAGGGTCAGCTCGGCGTAGCGCTCGGCGTTCTCACGGTTCGCCTCGATCCCGGAGACGCACTTCTCGTCAAGGGCGCGCGTCGCGCCCGCGAGCAGCCGGATCGACTGGATCAGGTTGCGGGCCATCATCGGAACGAAGACGTTCAGCTCGAAATGGCCCTGCATCCCGCCGACCGTGATCGCCGTGTCGTTGCCGATCACCTGGGCGGCGACCTGGGTCACGACCTCCGGGATGACGGGATTGACTTTTCCGGGCATGATCGAGCTGCCCTTCTGCAGCTCCGGGAGCCTGATCTCCGCGAGCCCCGCCCGCGGGCCCGAGCCCATCAGGCGCAGGTCGTTCGCGATCTTCGTCAGCGAGACCGCGAGCACCTTGAGGACGCCTGAGGTTTCGACGAGCCCATCGCGGGCCGCCTGCGACTCGAACGGATCCGCGGGCGGGAGGATCTCGAGCCCGGTCCCCTCGGTGAGGCGCGCACGCACACGCGCGGCGAACTCGGGATGGGTGTTCAGGCCCGTGCCGACGGCCGTGCCGCCGAGCGGGATCTGGCCGAGTCGCGGCAGCGCCGCCTGGATGCGCTCGATGCCCTGGCGGACCTGCGCCGCGTAGCCGCCGAACTCCTGGCCGAGCGTCACCGGAACCGCGTCCATGAGGTGCGTGCGTCCTGACTTGACGACGTCGTCGAACTCCTGCGCCTTCGCCTCGAGCGCCGCCGCCAGGCCGTCCAACGCCGGCAGAAGTTCGTGGACGATCTCGTCGAGAGCGGCCAGGTGCACCGCCGAGGGAAACACGTCGTTCGACGACTGGCCCATGTTCACGTCGTCGTTCGCGTGCACTCCTTCGCCCGCGAGCGCGGCGAGCACCTCGTTGGCGTTCATGTTCGAGGAAGTGCCGGAGCCGGTCTGGAAGACGTCGATCGGAAACTGGTCGTCGAGCTCGCCCGCAGCGACTCGGTCGCCGGCGGCGGCGATGCGCTCGGCCTTGTCCGCGTCGAGCAGCCCGAGCTCTGCGTTGACGCGTGCCGCGGCAGCCTTGATCCGGCCGAGCCAGCGCGCTACCGACGCCGGGATCGGCTCGCCGGAGATCTGGAAGTTCTCGACAGCCTTCACGGTCTCGCCGCCCCAGAGCTCCTCGTCGCGGGAGGTGCTGCGCACGCTCCGAGTGTAGTTCGCCGGGACTAAGCGACGGCGCGGAGGCGCCGGCTTTCGACCGGACGCTCGCGGAGCCGGCGACGGGTCGGCTCGGTCAGCTCGAGCGACGGCGCCCAGCCGAGGTATCCGCA